>DATEHY010000133.1:0-27677 GCA_035279325.1 Gaiellaceae bacterium | reverse complement strand
TGCCCAGCCGCTGGGCGCGCTCGGCGAAGCCCGGCTCGGCCAGCGCGTCGAGCACGGCGAGCGCCCCCGCGCAGGCGACGGGGTTCCCGCCGAACGTGCCGCCGAGCCCGCCGACGTGGACGGCGTCCATCAGGTCCGCCCGGCCCGTCACCCCGGCGAGCGGGAGCCCGCCGCCGAGCGTCTTGCCGCTGACGAGCAGGTCCGGCTCGACCCCGAGCTGCTCGATCGCCCATACCGTCCCGGCGCGGCCGCACCCGGCCTGCACCTCGTCGTCGACGTAGAGGATCCCGTGCTCGTCGCAGGTCCGCCGCAATGCCTGCACGAACTCCGGCGGCATCGGGATGAAGCCGCCCTCGCCCTGCACCGGCTCGAGCACCATGCACGCGATCGACTCCGGGGCGACGTCCTGCTTGAGGAGCAGCTCGAGACTCGCGAGGGCGTCCTCGGTCGAGACGCCGCGGAACGGATACGGCGCGGCGGCGCGGTAGACGTCCGTCGCGAGCGGCCCGAAGCCGTCCTTGTAGACGAGCTTCGCCGTCATCGCCATCGTCAGGGTCGTGCGGCCGTGGAAGGCGCGGTCGAACACGAGCACCCCCGGCCGGCCCGTCGCCGCGCGCGCGATCTTGACCGCGTTCTCGATCGCCTCGGCGCCGGAGTTGACGAGGATCGACTTCGTTTCCGCCGGACCAGGCCAGAACTCGTCGAGCCGGCGGCAGACCTCGATGTACGGCTCGTACGTCCCGACCATGAAGCACTGGTGGAGGTAGCGGTCGACCTGCTCGTGGATCGCCGCGACCACGGCCGACGGGCCGTGACCGAGGTTCTGGCAGGCGATGCCGCCGGCGAAGTCGAGGAACTCGCGGCCGTCGACGTCCCAGACCCGGGCTCCCTCGGCGCGCGCGACGACGAGGGACGGCGTGGCGACGCCGCGGGCGACGTAGCGCTCGCGCGCGGCGAGGACCCGATCGGCGGCGCTGGCGCGTTGCTCCACAGACATCGGCGCCGCGATTATCGCTGCGCGATGCGTCATGTTCAAGCCGTGGTTGCCTCGCATTGCGAGGCTGGCGGCTCTACGGCTGGCGAAATCCGCGACCGGTACGACGTACCGTCACAGAAGTGTCTCGAACGTGCCGAAGCGGAGCTCGCTGTCGTACTGGAAGCGCGTGGCGTCGACGCGCCGCATGTACTCCTCGCGATGCTCGGCGACGAAGGCGTTGTAGGCGTCGGCCGACTCCCACCGGTCGACGACGAGGTAGCGGCCCGGCGCCTCGACGTCGCGCAGCAGCTCGGTGCCGACGAACCCGCGGCCCTGCCGAAAAAACTCCGCCCACTCGCCGCTCGGGCCGTAGACGTGCTCGAACTCGGCCTGGTCGCGCACCTCGTAGCTGAAGACGAGTGCGATCACGCGGCGGAGGATAAGGTCCCGCACGTGAGCGCCGAGGCCGTTCCTGCCGAGCCCGAGGCTCGGGCCGAGTACGCCGGAGTCCTCCGCTTCTACCACCTCGCCAAGCACCAGGAGTGGCAGGTGGACGACGTCCCGTGGGGCGAGATCCCGTTCGTGCCCGAGGGGAAGGGCAGCGCCGAGCGGCAGGCGCGAAGGCGCGACATCTGGCGCTCGGTGATAATGCAGCAGCTCCAGGCCGACGTCTTCGCGTGCGAGATGGCGTCGCAGCTGCTCGCGGCGGCTCCCGACCCGGAGGCGCGGCTCTACTACGCGACGATGGTGCAGGACGAGTCGCGCCACACCGAGGCCTGGCTGCGGCTGATCGGACAGGTCGGCGGGGAGGGGGAGCGCGACCCGTACCTCGACGAGCTCGCGCACATGTTCCTCGAAGCCGACCTGCTCGAGGAGAAGGTCTTCCTGATGCAGGTCTTCTTCGAGCGGCTGATCATCCCCCGCTTCCGCCTGATCGCACGCTCGTCGCGGGGGACCGTGCTCGAGGACCTCTGCAACCGTCTCGCCGTCGACGACGGCATCCACCACGGCGCCGGCATGGCGTACGAGCGGGTGCTGCTGCAGTCCGCGGACAAGAAGGTGCGGGCGCGGCTCGTCGACGCGGCGAACACGATGCTGCCGGTCTTCGCGAAGCACGTCCTCTGGCGGCCGAAGGCGCGCGAGATGATCGGGACGCTGATGGAGTCGCGCGACCGGGAGCGCCTGCGCGAGGAGCTGAACCACGGCGTCCGGCTCGCGAACTCGCTCGGGTTGGACGTCTCGGACGTCCGCATCCCGGCCGGCTAGCCACCGGGTGTGTCGTTTTTCCGCCTCGGCGGAACACCGTGCCTGTGAAGCGGCTGCTCGTCGTGCTGGGCTTGATCCTGCTCGGCGCCGCCGGCTACGTGGCCGTCGGCGCGACGGCCTGGCTGGCGGGCCACGAGGGCCGCGCCGCGGGCGACGCCTTCACGCAGAAGTTGATCACGACCGCACTCCAGACGACGACGCTCAAAGGCGGGCGAGTCGTCCGGTACAAGCTGCGTCGCATCGTCCATTACAAGCCGGTCTACCGACGTCAGGTGACGACGGTCAACGGAAAGCCCGTCACCGTCCGTACGCTCGTCGGGCGCAAGGCGGTCACGGTCAGCCGGATCGTCACCCGCACGCGGACGAACACACGCACGAACACGGTCGTACGGGACAGCACCGTCACCGGGCCCTCGCAGACCGTCACCCGCCCCGGCCAGACCGTCGTCGTCACCTCGACGCGGACCGAGACCCAGGTCGAGCCGACGACGATCACGACCACCACCACCGTCCCCGCGGTCACGGTGACGGTGCCGATCACGATCACGGTCGGCTGACGGCCAACCGTCGGTCAGGGGCCGAAGTGCTTCCTGCCCCACTCAAGGAGCGCGCCCGGGTCGCTCGCGTCGGGGTAGTCGCTCGGCCGATCCTCGCTGTCCGGCGTGTACGTGTGTCCGGGCCAGTCCGGCTCGCCCAGGTCCGGTGCCCAGGAGAGAAGCCAGTGCACCGTGTCGGGATCGCGGTAGAGGTCGATGTTGCCGCGGGTGAGCCGTTCACTGCGGTAGTTGGTGATCATCCCATTCCCTCCTTCGCCACGGCCGCGTCGTAGCCGTCGAGAAGCCTGCGCACATAGTCGTCCGCCGGGACCAGGTGCCCCCACGTCGTTATCGATCGGGGACGGCGAACTCCCCATCGCTCGCGCGAGGTAGAGAAAGGCAGTGCTCCGACCCGAGCGCGTCTGCCACCCGTGCCGGCTCAGGCAGCTCGCCACCTCGCGCGGCACCGGCGGGGCGAGGTCGACGCCGAGCAGGCGCCGTACCTGCAGCAGGAGGCCGCCGATCAGCGGCGGCGCCGCACGACCGCGCACGGTCACCTGGAAGGGATTGCAAGCCCCGAACCGCCGCCGCCGAGCGTGTCGAGGACGGTGGCGCGCGCGAGCAGCTTGCCGCTCGCGGCCCGGAATCTGAGCGTGACCGTCGGTCCGGTGCCGAAAGCCAAGGCACAGGCCACGCGCTCGGCGTCGGACAGGCCCAGCCCGTTGAAGAGGGCGACGATCGAGGCGACGTCGTAGCGCCTGCTGACGTGCACCAGCACGTTCGGAGAACCCTTGCCGAGCCGGCTCAGGACGTCGACCCGTCACACGCCGCGGGGCAGCAGCACACGGTGCGGGGTGTGGATCCAGGCGTCCCCGGCCCGCGCGATGACGACCGTGCCTCCAGCGGGCGGCGCGATCATGTCGGCGTTCAGCCAACGCTCCCAGGAGCGGCCCGGGACGGGCCGGAACTCATACGACTCGACCCGTCGCAACAGGACTCCGTCGTTCGTACCCCGAAAGCGCGCGAGCGGACGCGGCCTCGGCCGCGCGTGTGCCTTGACGAACCGGAACACCTTGTCGAGCGGCTCGTGGACGATCCGGATCCGGTGCGTGACCGCGAAGCCGGGCAGGAACCGCGTACCGGTCAATGCGTTCCTGAACCGGGGCGGCACGCTCCTCGGCACCCTCGCCACGAGCCGGGCGCCGCGCGGGAGCTCGAGGGCCCGTATCAGCCTCTGCAGCGCGGACATCTCGCTGCTCATACGCCGCCGGAGCCGCGATCGTCACCGCCGACCCAGGTGTCGACGTAGGCGAACGCTGCTAGGACGTCGTCGGCGATCCGCCCGCGCTGTCGCGTCGGTACTCGCGTCTGCGCTGGTAGGTCTCGAACTCGTGCCGCGGCACGCGCCCGGGCCGGATCCCGCAGGCCACGGTCCGGAGCTCGCCGTCGCGGATGAGTCTGCGAACCTCGTCCTCGGTGCAGCCGAGCTCGGCCGCGACCTCGCGGACGGTGAGCGGTGCGGGCCGCTCGGTCACCGCGTGAACAGCTTCCAGCGACCCTCGGACACCACGTCGGCGGTGCCGTCGACCACTCTGATCGCGGTCTCGTCGTCGATCGCGTACGCCGGCACCGTCATGCCGGCGGCCCACCTCTCGGCGGTGGCCATCGTGTTCTCCGGCAGGTCCGGGTTGTCCACGTGAGGGAAGATCGCGAAGTCGACCACTCCAAGCGCCTCGTCGCCGCCGCCGGGCTGCTGCCAGATGACGAAGTCCTCCCCGACGTTGGGGGTCATCACCATGCTGCCGGCGCTCAGTCCCACCCAGACCGCGTCCAGCGAGGGCAGGAGGCCCGTCAGGCCGGACTCGCGCATCCAGTGGCACAGGTAGAGGGCGTCGCCGCCGTTCACGAGCAGGACGTCGGCCGCCTCGACCCACGGAACCCAGAAGTCTCTCTCGAGGCTGGGCAGCGCGGTTAGCTCGAGCACCCCGACCGACTGCCAGCCCAGCTCGCACATGGGCGTTCTCGGCTCCTGCCCGGCGACGAATCGCCACGCCCTCTCGGGTCCGGCCAGGGGGTGCCCGTACGTCGCCGTCGGGATGCAGAGCGCGTCGCACTCCGCGATCGGCTTGCCGAGGAGGTCGAGCAACGCGTCGCGGATGCTCGCGTTCTTGATTCCGGCCGAGGTGAGAAGGAGCTTCATCTCGGCTAAGACCTAGCACGCTCCCGCGGATCATCGGTCGGGGTCGTGCGCCGCTGCCGCCCGCGCGGCGCGTTCTTGGAATGATCGCCTCGTCATTCCACCATGGGAGGAGGAGTCCCTTGCTCGGACTTCAGCCGCGATTCGTGCGTTTGACCGCCCTGTCGGCGATCGTGGGGGCAGCAGCTCTCGGGATCGCTTCGGGCGGATCCCAGGCGGCGGCGCCCCGGTACCCGACGGTGCGGCCTGCCATCACCGATTCTCAGCTCGTGTCCTCGGCTCTCACACCGCCGTCGGAGGCCGCGTGCTTCGCGATCGGGCGGCGGTGCTTCACCGCGAGCTCGATGGAGACCTCGTACAACCTCAACCCGCTGTACACGGCGGGTGTGACAGGCAAAGGGGTCACGATCGCGATCATCGACTCGTTCGGCAACGCGGACATGGCCGCCGATCTCAACAACTTCGACACGCAGATGGGCTTGCCGCACATGTGCGGCGAGGCGAACTACACGTGCCGGCCCGGCGATCCGACGTTCACTCACGTGGACTGGAACGGGACCACGGAGCAGAAGGCGGCCCCGCCCAACAGTCAGGGCACCGGCCTGCAGGCGCGCGACGGTTGGGTGATCGAGACCGCGCTCGACGTCGAGTGGGCGCACGCCATCGCCCCGGAGGCGAACATCCTCAACGTGACGACGAACCCGGCGGAGACGCAGGGCGTCCAGGGACTGCCGGCGATGATGGACGCCGAGCAGTACATCGTCGACCACCACCAGGCGACGGTCATCACCCAGAGCTTCGGGACGACCGAGCAGAACTTCGACGGCACCCAGTCGCTCCTGAACCTGCGGCACGCCTACATCTCGGCCGCGGCGAACGGCGTGACGGTGCTCGCCAGCACCGGCGACTTCGGGACGGCGAACCTGGGCAAGACGCCGATCAAGAACCCGATCACGATCCCGTTCCCGACCGTCAACTGGCCGGCCTCGGATCCGCTCGTCACGGCTGTCGGCGGCACGTATCTGTGCACCGATCCGACGACCGGGCTCGGCGTCGACTCGACCGACCCGCCGGTCAACTGCCAGGCGAATCCGGGCCAGCGGGAGGTCGGCTGGATCGATTCGGGCGGCGGCTTCAGCAGCGTCTTCACGAAGCCCGACTACCAGGACACGCTGCCGGCCGGCTCCACGCCGATCGGCGGCATGCGCGGGATCCCGGACGTGGCCTTCCAGGCCAGCGCCCGCACCGCGCCGCTCGTCTACGCGACCGAGGACGGCGGAGGCGGCTGGTTCCTCGTCGGCGGCACGTCGTGCTCGTCGCCGCAGTTCGCGGGCATCGTCGCGCTCGCCGACCAGGAAGCGGGGCACGGTCTCGGCCTGATCAACCCGACGCTGTACTCGATCGGGGCGGATCCGGGCAGGTATGCCGCCGACTTCTTCGATCCGACGACCGGCAACAACCAGGCCGACCCGAACGTCGCCGGCTATGCGGCGACGACCGGGTGGGACCCGGTGACCGGCCTCGGGACGCCGAACGCGGCGAACCTCGTTCCGGACCTGGCCGCCGGCTAGCGGTCAACTCCGACCTTGGAGGGAGAGCCGGGGTCGCAAGGCCCCGGCTCTTTCTGTGGAGCCGCCGTCAGCGCATGCCGCCGCGCTCGAAGTGCGCGCGGAAGAAGTTCTCGCTGCCTGCGGTCGCCATCGCCGCCGAGGCGCTGATCTCGAGCGCGAGCGCGGTCGCCGCCACGAGCTGAGCGAGGCGGTACACCTTGCCCGGCCCGGCGCAGCCCATCAGGCCGAGCCAACGCGTGGGATCCGGCAGCGTCGTCCCGCCGCCCACCGTCCCGACCTCGATCCCGGGGAAGCGGATCGAGACGTGAAGCCCGCCGTCGACGCGCTGCTCCGTGCCGTGCGCCATCGAGCTCGTCCCCACGAGGCCGAGATCCTGGCCGGTCGCTGCGAAGACCGCTGCGACCGCCGACGCCGGCGTGAAGGCGACCGACTGCATCCCGGAAGCGACCGCGCCGTGCGTTCCCGCCCAGGCGAGCTCCTCGAGATCGCCGAGCGTCGTCCGCAGCACGCGCTCGATCGCCGCCTCGGTCAGCGTCGTCTCGGCGATCACCGTCTTGCCGTGGCCCTGCTGGGAGTACTCGAAGGAGGGCTTCTTGTCGCCGCCCATGTTCGCCTCGAGGATGGTGCGCTCGACCGGGACGGGCGCCTGCGGCAGCACGTACGCCATGTTCAGGGCGTAGGCGTTGCGGGTCATCATGTTCGCTCCGAACGCGTCGCCGGTGGTGAAGCGCCAGAGAACGTGGCACATCGGGCCGACGACGTGCGTCTTCGCCTCGCGGAGCACGGCGTATCTCGACAGCTCGGGCGAGTCGGCCTCGCGCAGGAAGTCGCGCATCTCCGACACCCGGTCCTCGACCCACCGCGCAAGGACGAGTGCGTCGCCCGAGTCCTTGCAGACGAAGCAGGATGCTCTGGTGATCCTGTCGGCGATCACGTACGTTCGGGCACCGCCGGATTCCGCGATCGCCTTTGCGCCGCGCTGCACCGACGCTGTCAGACCGCCCTCGGTGTGGGCGAGCGGGACGGCGACGTCCTCGTCGGCCCGGCCCGTCTCGACGACCGCGCCGTCCTCGGACAGCTCGTACTCGCCGAGCGAGACCCGGAGTTGCGCGACGGAGACGGGGATCGAGACGAGGCCGGTCACCGACTCGGCCGCGCGCGCATAGCCGGCGAGGTCGACCTCGGGCAGGCCGAGCAGCTCCTGGCGGGAGCGCACCGAATCGGCGTCGTTCTTGCGGGGAAGGCGCATCGAGCGGAGGCTATAACCTCGCTTCGTGTCGGCAACGATCATCGACGGCAAGGCGCTCGGCGCCAAGGTGCGCGAGGAGGTCGCGGCAGCGGTTGCCGAGCTCGGGCACGTGGGCCTGGCCACGGTTCTCGTCGGCGACGACCCGGCGTCGCACATCTACATCGACCTGAAGCAGAAGGCGGCGACGCAGGCCGGGATGGAGGCGCGAGACCTGAAGCTGCGGGCCGAGACGTCCGAGGAAGACCTGCTCGCGACGATCGCCGAGCTCAACGCCGACGACGACGTCGACGGCCTCCTCGTCCAGCTTCCGCTGCCCGATCACATCGACGAGAACCGCGTGATCGAGGCGATCGCGCCCGCGAAGGACGTCGACGGCATCCATCCCGTCAACGCGGGCCGGCTCTACCTCGGCCGCCCGACCCTCGTGCCCGGCACGCCGCTCGGGATCATGCGGATGCTCGACGAGTACGAGATCCCGCTCGAAGGCGCACGGGCCGTCGTCGTCGGGCGCTCGGCCATCGTCGGCAAGCCGATGGCACATCTCCTCCTCCAGCGCAACGCGACCGTGACGATCTGCCACTCGCGCACGCAGGATCTGCAACGGCACACGCTCGACGCCGACATCCTCGTCGCCGCAGTCGGGCGGACGCACCTCGTCGCCGCTGACATGGTCAAGGCCGGCGCGACGGTGATCGACGTGGGAATGAACCGCGACGAAGCGAGCCGCAAGGTGCTCGGCGACGTCGATCCGGGGGCGATGGAGCGCGCGGCGTACATGACGCCGGTGCCGGGAGGCGTGGGGCCGATGACGATCGCCATGGTGCTGCAGAACGCCGTTACGGCCGCGCGAATATCGCGCTCCGGCTGCGGCAAAGCCGCGGCCTCCGCTCCGTGATCGGCTCCGTCGAGCCTCCGCCGATTGCGCTCGCCCGGGGCTATTGCGGAAGCGAAAACTGAGCTAGACTCCGGCCTGTTTCAGGCAAAGGTCGGCGGCTCGGTGCCCGGGCCGTCGTTTTTCGCAAGGAGGAAGGGTTTGGCTGAGGGCACCGTAAAGTGGTTCTCGAACGAGAAGGGCTATGGCTTCATCGAGCGCGAAGGCGGTGACGACGTCTTCGTCCACTTCTCCGCGATCACGATGGACGGCTACAAGTCGCTGACCGAAGGCCAGCGCGTGTCGTTCGAAGTCGTTCAGGGCGACAAGGGCGCGCAGGCCGCCAACGTCCAGGCCGTCTGAGAGAACCTGTCGGATCCAAGGTCGAGGGCCCCGGCAGGGGCCCTCTTCATTTTGGGAGGATCGAGATCGATGGCGATTGACCGGGAACAGCTTCTCCACGTGGCGCATCTCGCCCGCCTCGAGCTGCGAGAGGACGAGCTCGAGCGCCTCGAAGGCCAGCTGAACGACATCCTGGCGGCCGTCTCGAAGGTCTCCGAGCTCGACCTCTCCGGCGTGCCGCCGACCTCGCATCCGCTCGACGTCGTCAACGTCTGGGAGGACGACGAGCCGAAAGCCTGTCTCTCGGTCGAGGAGGCACTCGCGAACGCGCCCGAGCGCGAAGGCGACTTCTTCAAGGTGCCGCCGGGAGGCGCGGCGTGATCGACACGCTTCGGCTGACCGCCGAGGAGGCGAAGCGCCTGCTCGAGGTGCGCGAGATCTCGGGCGCCGAGCTCTTCGCGGCATATCTGGAGGCGATCGGCGTCCGCGACGAGGAGCTCCACTGCTACCTGCACGTCTGTGACGACCCCGGAGGCGACGGGATCCCGATCGCCGTCAAGGACGTGATCGGGACGAAGGGGATTCCCACGACGGCGGGCTCGAGGATCCTCGAGAACTACGTGCCGGTCTACGACTCGACGGTGGTCGAGCGCTGCAAGGGCCACGGGCTGCGCGTGCTCGGCAAGACGAACACCGACGAGTTCGCGATGGGCTCCTCGACCGAGAACTCGGCTTACGGCCCGTCCCACAACCCGTGGGATCCGGCGCGTGTGCCCGGCGGCTCGGGAGGCGGGTCGGCCGCGGCTGTCAGCGGCGGCCTCGCTCCGTGGGCGCTCGGCTCCGACACCGGCGGCTCGATCAAGCAGCCGTCGGCGCTCTGCGGCAACGTCGGGCTCCGTCCGACGTACGGCACCGTCTCGCGCTACGGCATCGTCGCGCTCGCCTCGAGCCTCGACCAGGTCGGCCCGGTTGCCCGCACCGTGCGGGACTGCGCGTACCTCTACTCCATCATCGCCGGCCGCGACGCGCACGACACGACGACGGTCGAGCTGCCTCGGCCGGTGGTACTGCCGGAGGACGAAAACCTGCGCGGGATCCGGATCGGCGTCCCACAGGAGTTGAACGAGACGGAGGGAATCGAGCCGGGCGTCTCCGCGGCGGTACGGGCCGCGATCGCGAAGCTCGAAGGGCTCGGAGCGGACGTGGCGGAGTGCTCGCTGCCGCTCTCCGTCGAGTACGGAATGCCCTGCTACTACCTGATCATGCCGGCGGAGGCGTCCTCGAACCTCGCCCGCTACGACGGTGTCCGCTACGGCCACCGCGCGGCGGCTGCCGAGCGGCTGGAGATGTACGAGCAGACCCGCGAGCAGGGGTTCGGCGACGAGCCGAAGCGGCGGATCATGGTCGGGACGTACGCGCTCTCCGCCGGCTATTACGACGCGTACTACGGCCAGGCGCAGAAGGTGCGGACGGTGATCAAGGGCGAGCACGACGCGCTCTTCGAGACGTTCGACGCGCTCGTCTCGCCGACCTCGCCGACCGTCGCCTTCCCGCTCGGCGCCCGCACCGCCGACCCGATCGCGATGTACCTCAGCGACCTGCTCACGATCCCCTCCTGCATGGCCGGCCTGCCGGGGCTCAGCATCCCGTGCGGGCTGTCGGATGGATTGCCCGTCGGCCTGCAGCTGATCGGGCCGCAGTTCGCCGAGAACACGCTCTTCCGGATCGGCCACGCGCTCGAGCAGGAGATCGGCTTCGATCCCGTCCCCGAGAGGCTCCGCGCGTGACGTTCCACTTCGAGGATCCCGCGGCCGAGTTCGTACTCGCGGTCGAGCGCGTCTTCGGCGAGCACCCGCGCGTGCTCGACGGCTCTCGCGCCGTCCTCGTCGGCGACGTGAAGCTCCAGCTCGAGGCCGGCGAGCGCGAGCTCTGGCTGATCGAGACGCACGGCCCGCTCGAGCACCGGCTCGCGATGGTGCCGGTGCACGACGACGTCGAGGACGCCCTCCGCGAGGCGAAGGAGAAGCTCCGTGGCCGCGCCTGAATGGGAGCTGGTCTGCGGGCTCGAAGTGCACGCGCACCTCAAGACGCGGACGAAGATGTTCTGCCGCTGCGAGCTCGAGTACGGCGCCGCGGCCAACACGCACACCTGCCCCGTGTGCCTCGCGCATCCCGGCGCGCTCCCGGTTCCGAACGCGCGCGCGATCGAGATGACGATCCTGCTCGGTCTTGCGCTCGACTGCGAGATCGCCGAGCGGGCCGTCTTCGCCCGCAAGAACTACTTCTATCCCGACCTGCCGAAGGGCTACCAGATCAGCCAGTACGAGGCCCCGCTCTGCGGTGTCGGCCGGTTCCTGCTGCCGACCGAGGGCGGCGAGCGCGAGATCGGCATCGTGCGCGCGCACCTCGAGGAGGACGCGGCGAAGACCGTTCACGCCGGCGGTGCTACCGGGCGCTCGGTAGGCGCCGAGTACTCGCTCGTCGACTTCAACCGCGGCGGCACCCCGCTGCTCGAGATCGTGAGCGCTCCCGACCTGCGCTCGGCCGAGGAGGCGGCGTCGTACCTGCGCCTGCTGCGGCAGACGATCCGCGAGCTCGGCGTGTCGGACGCGGACATGGAGAAAGGGACGCTGCGCGCCGACGTCAACGTCTCTGTGCGGCGCGCCGGCGAGGAGGGCTTCAGGCCGCGCTGGGAGATCAAGAACATGAACTCGTTCCGCTTCATCGGGCGCGCGATCGAGGCGGCGTTCCGGCAGCAGGTCGAGGCGCACGAGGCGGGGGAGGAGGTCGTGCAGTCGACGTACGACTACGACCCGGACACCGACCGGCTGACCGTGCACCGCTCCAAGGAGGAGGCCGACGACTACCGCTATTTCCCGGAGCCCGACCTCGTCCCGGTGGAGCCGCCGGCGGAGCTCGTCGAGCGGCTGCGCGCCGAGGTGCCCGAGCGGCCGGTCGAGCGGATCCGGCGCTACGCCGGGGAGATGGACTTCGAGCGCGCGCTGGAGCTCGTCCTGACCGGCAACGAGAGCAAGGCTGCGCTGCTCGCGGAAGCCGGTCTCGCCTGGCCGGAAGCGGCGGCGGTCGCGATGAACCGCGGGGACTTCCTGCCCGAGAACGCCGGCGCGCTCGCCCGCATCGTGCAGGAGAATGTGACGCGCGAGGCGCTCGACGAGGCGTTCGCTGCCGCGGCCGTCCGGCCGATCGACGCGGACGACTACCTATCCCGCAAAGCACTCGGCGACGAATCCGAGCTCGCGCCGGTGATCGACGCGGTCCTCGCCGCCAACCCCGGCCAGGTGGAGACCTACCGCGGGGGCAAGGAGGGCGTGCTCGGCTTCTTCGTCGGCCAGGTGATGCGCGAGACGGAGGGCAAGGCCGACCCGAAGGTCGTCAATCGGCTCCTGCTGGCGAAGCTGAAAGGCTAGGCAGGTTCTCCAGCGCCGGGCTCAGCGTGCCGAGCACGGCGGCGATCACGACCGGCCCGGCGAGCACGAGGATGGTCAGCCGCGGCGACGTGTGGCTGAGCAGCAGGCCGGCCACGAGCGGGCCGAGCGGCGCCGACGCCGCACGCAGCGTGCTCGCGGCGGCCATCGCCCGTCCGAGCAGCCGGTCGGGGATCAGCGCGTACGAGTACGCGTTCATCGCCGAGTCGGTGTTCGGGAACCAGAAGGCGTGCAGCGAGGCGGCCGCGGCGAGCACGTAGACGCTCGGGTAGGCCAGGAACGCGGCGTAGACGAGTGCCATCCAGAACTCCGAGAGCAGGATCGCGCGCATCGGGAAGACCCTGCGCAGCAGCGGCGAGAGGAGCGAGCCCGCGAGCAGCGTCACGCCCTGGAGCGCGACGAAGCCGCCGATCGCGAGGCTCGAGAGGCCGTGCCGGTGGGCGAGGACGATCACCGCGATCGGAGCCCCGACGGCGACGAGGTTGCTGGCGGCGATCATCCCGACCGTCGCACGCAGGAACGGGATGCTCCAGAAGTACGCGACTCCCTCGCGGAACGGCGTGCGCGCCCCGGGCTCCCGCTCCTCCTGGAACCGCGTCCGCATCAGCAGCAGCGACGCGGTCGAGAACGCGTACGAGACGGCGTCCGCGACGAACGGAAGCCCGCGCGAGACGCCGAACAGCGCTCCGCCCGCCGGCGGCGCGGCGAGCCGGATCGTCGACATCCGGGCCATCGTCACGCTCGATGCGTCGGCGAGTTGCGGCAGCGGCACGACCGCCTTCATCGCCCCGCTCGAGCCCGAGCGGTAGACCACCGCCGCGGTCGTGTCGACGAACGCGACGACGACGATCATCCAGAAACGTGCGTGCCCGGTCAGGACCGCCGTTGCGAGCGCCGCGAGCGCGGTGGCCCCGGCCGCGTCGGACACGATCATCAGCATCCGCCGGTCGAACCGGTCGGCCGCCACCCCGGCGGGCGCGCTCAGGAGCACGAGCGGCGCGAACTCCACGGCGCCGACGTAGCCCGTCTTCGCCGCCGAGCCCGTCAGCGCGAGCACGAGCAGCGGGTAGGCGATCCCCGAGATGCTCGAACCGAAGGTCGAGAGCAGCGCGCCGCTCTGGAAGAGCAGGAAGTCGCGGTTGCGCCGCAGCGGGACGAGCTCGGTCACGCCTCCATGCTCGCAGCCGCGAGTTGCTGCGGCCGCCGGGCCGTGCGGATGTCGCGCGAGACGGTTGCCGCCAGCGCGATCACGAGGAGGATCGCGGCGAGGACGAGCAGCATCGACCGCGCTCCCCAGGCGGCGAGCCCGTAGCCCGCGAAGAGAGAGCCGAGCGGGATCGAGCCCCACGCGAAGAGAAGAGTCGCGCTCGCGACCCGTCCGTAGAGCCGTTCGGGGACGAGGGCGTAGCGATACGAACCGACGACGACGTTGAAGACCGGTCCCGCCGTGTACGCGGCCGCGGTGACGACGCCGATCGTCACGGGGTCGCGGAGCACGAAGAGAGCCGCGGTCTGGAGCGGCCAGATCCAGAGCGAGCCGAGTACCACGAGTGCAGGCGGTACGTGCCGCTGGACCCACGGCCCGGCGAGAGCCCCGGCGATCGACCCGACCGCCACGATCGCGAACACCGCGCCGATCAGGGCCGAGGAGGCGCCGAGGTCCTTCAGCCGTACGATCAGGACGAGCGAAAGCGCCTGGTGGACGAAGTTCGTCCCGGCCACGCAGGCGGTGATCGCGCGCATGAAGGGCTGCCGGCGCAGCCAGCCGAGCCCGTCGCCGATCTCGTCCCGCAAGCTCCCGTGGGCCGGTTGTCGCACGCCTTGGAACGCGGGCCGGACGAAGAGCAGCGAGACGAAGGACACGGCGTACGTGACGGCGTCGGCCGCGAACGGGAGCAGCCGCGACAAGCCGTACAGGGCGCCGCCGAGCGGGCTGCCGACGAGTCCGGCGCCCTGCTGGCGGGCCTGGTTCTGGGCGATCGCCTGCGGCAGCTGCTCCCGCGGGACGATCTGCGGCAAGGCGGCTCCCTCCGAGAGCTGGAAGAAGACGAAGAGCGAGCCCTCGACGAAGGACGTGATGGCGAGCCAGGCGAGCGGCGGCCGCCCGAGCGCGAGCCAGAGCCCCACGCTTCCCAGCGCCAGTGCGCGGCCGGCGTCCGCGGCGAGCATCACGCGCTTGCGATCCCAGCGGTCGACGAAGGCGCCGGCGGGCAGGTAGAAGAGCAGGAACGGCAGGGCACGTGCGAAGCCGACGATTCCGGCGTCGCGGGGCGAATGCGTGAGCGCCAGGACGAGCAGGGGATAGGCGAGCTGGCTCACCTCCGAGCCGAGCGTCGAGACGACCTGGCCGCTCCAGAGGAGGATGAAGTCGCGGTTCTTCCGCAGCGGGACGACGCCGGCAGTGGTGGTCACGCCGCTGTCGGCTCGACCGCGGGCGCCGGCGCGCCGCGCCGGGTGACGAGGTACCCGGCGCTCGCGAGGACGACGGCCGCCATGACCGCGAAGAGGATGCGGTAATCGACGATCGTCGCCAGCAGAGCTCCGGTTCCGATCGACGTCGTCTGAGCGACCCCGAGCGTGAGGTCGGCCGCCGCGGAGACGCGGCCCTGGATCGCGAGCGGCGTGCGCGTCTGGAGCGCGGTCGAGTAGCCGACGATCGCCCAGGCGACGCCGACGCCGGCGATCGGTCCGGCCACCAGCACGACGCCGAGCGACGGCGCGATCAGGCAGACGTCGGCGACGGCGAACAGCGCGAGGCCGAGCCCGACGACCCGAACCTCGCCCAGCCGGCGCACGAGCGGAGCGGCGGTGAGACCACCGGCGATCGAGCCGGTGCCCTGAATCGTGGCGAAGACCCCGAAGAACGACGGCTTCTCGCCGAGGGCCGCGATCACGGAGAAGATGAGCGTCTCGGCGAAGCCTACGACGAGGAGCGCGATCGAGATTCCGAGCACGACCTGGCGCAGCGGCAGCGTGGCCCAGATGTGGCGGATCCCCGCCGTGACCTCGCGCGTGAAGTGGTGCTCCGGCGGCGCGGGCTTCTGCTCGGGCACGCGCATGCGCGAGAGGAAGAAGGCGGAGGCCGCGAAGGTGACGGAGTCGAGCACGGCGACCGACCCGCCGCCGAACAGGGTGTACAGGCCCGCGCCGGCGAGCGGCGCGACGATGCGGAGCCCCTCGCGCGTCGACGAGAGCGCCCCGTTCGCGTCCGCGAGCAGCTCCTCGGGAAGCATGACCTTGAGCAGCGCCGCCCGCGCCGGGAAGAAGACCGTGCCGACGGCGCCGTAGACGAGCGCGACGGCGTAGATCAGCCAGGCGTCGCCGCGGTCGTGGACGAGCAGGAGCACGAGCACGACGACGCCGAGGACGCAGTCCGAGACGATCATGAGCGGGCGGCGGCGCACGCGGTCGGCGAGGAGCCCGCCGAGCGGCGCTGCGAGCGCGCCCGCGCCGAACACGAAGAACGTCAGGCCCGCGAGCGCACTCGATCCCGTCAGCGACTTCATCCAGACGGCGAGGACGATGAGCATCGCCCAGTCGCCGAACGCGGACAGCGTCTGGCCGGAGAGAAGGAGGCGCGCGTCGCGATCCGAGAGCAGCCGGCGCATCAGCCCGCGCGGAACACCTTGACGTCGCCGCTGACCGTGCGGCCGCGGAGGACGACCGTCGGAGCCCTTTCGGCTTCGCCGAGCGGCTCGCTGCCGAGCGGCACCTCCGACGAGAGATCGCCGGAGGTCGAGCCGGCGTCGACGTCGAGGGCGGAGCCCTGGGCGATGCCGATGTCGATGTCGCCGGAGACGCTCGTGAAGCGGACGTCGCCCGAGGTGAGCGACTCGAAGCGGATGTCGCCCGAGACCGTCTTCGCCTCGGCGGAGCCCGAGACGGGGCCGATGCGGAGGTCGCCCGAGACGGTCTGCGCGGTGACGTCTCCGTCGACGCGCTCGAGGCGGGCGTCGCCGCTGACGGTCTTCAGCTTCGCGTCGCCACCGATCGAGCCGCTGACCTTCGTGTCGCCGGAGACGGAGTTCACCGTGAGCTCGCCGAACCGTCCGTCGAGCCGGGTGTCCGCGGACGCGGTCTTGACCTTCACGTCGGAGTCGTGGGGGATCGTGGCCCGTACGTGGAGCTGCGTGTCGCCGAAGACGACCGTGAGCGGGGCGAGGGAAAAGCCGAACTTGCCCTTGCCGCGGTAGGCGACGACGAGACGGCCGCCGTCGTGGCCGATCTCGACTTCCTCGAGGAGCCGCTCGTCGCCCGCGACGGTGACGAGCGACTCCTCGCCCTCGGCCGTCTCGATCTCGATGTCGCCGGAGGGTATCCCGACCTCGATCTCGAGCGGGAGCGGAGTGTGGAAGGTGCGTTCGAGCATCAGAGGTACACCCGGGTGAGCCGCTTGACGCGGAGCCGGATCTCGCTGTCGCGGGGAGCCGGCCGCCGGTCGGGGTTGACGGGCAGGCGGTCGCGGAGTGCGAGCACGTCGTGGTAGTCGGGGAACATGCCTTTCTCCTTTCAGTTGCGGCCGTAGCCGGTCAGGCGGTTGCGACTGCCGGCCGATGAGCGGCGGGGCTCGACCGCGCGCTGGAGCGCCTGGACGAGCCACGTGTTGACGGAGGCCCCTTCGCGCGCGGCGGCGGACTCGACCCGCTGCTTGAGGCTCTCGGGGAGCCGCAGAGTGATGCGGGCCGAGAAGGCTTCGTCGGCCGGTTCCGGCACGGTGCCGTCCTCGCGGACGAGCACGAGCTGGAGGTCGCGGCCGGCGACGCGCAACTCGACATGCGCGGACTCGAGCTGGTCGTTGAGCTCGAGTGCCGCCTCGGCGAGGGCGTCCTGGATCCTTCTGCCGAGGGACGCCTCGATCGCCACGGAGAGGAGATCGGCCGCGCGCGACGTCTGTTCGTCGCCGAGCGCAGCGACGCGGACGAGATCCTCCCGGAGCGCTTGGATGAGACCGTCGATCTGCATGACGGCAGTATGACATCAAGATGATGTCATTGTCAAGTCTAAATGAGGTCAAGATGACGGCGGCCCGCTGTCACGGGCCGCCAAAATGCCTCAGATGCAGGGGAAAGCGCCTAGTACAGGCCGCAGTAATGCGCCGTATTCGGCCACGCCGAGAAGCCGCGGCTCCGCGAGGCGCGCACCGCGACCCAGATCTGCTCGAGGGGGCTCCAGTGATCCGCCGTGCCCTTGTGGCGGAGGAGCCAGCCGCCGTACGTCTCCTGGAACGACAGGTCCATCTGGAGCCCGCCCCAGTACGGGCTGTTCGGGTCGGCCCAGCTGCCCTCGTAGCGATGGATGCAGAGCCAGTCGTTGTACTCGGGGGGATTGGTCGCCTGCCGCCACAGCCGGTGCGCGCGGTGTCCCCAGAGGCGCGCGAGGTATCTCAGCCGCGGGAGCGAGCTCGAGTACCCGGCGAGCGAGCTGGAATCGCGCGCCGGCGGGTGACCGCGCATGACCGTCAGCCAGTGGCGCGTGTCGGCGCGGAAACGACGGATACGCCGCCGCCAGGTCCTCGCCGCCCGCGCCTCCGCGCGCGAGAGCCCCTTCCCGGACTCGGTCGTCGTGACCACCGTGGTGGCGGTGGCAGTGGTAGTGGTGGCAGTGGTGGTGGTGATGGTCGTGCTCGAGTTTTCGTCGGTGCCGGTTGTGGCCGCTGTTGCCGCAGTGGCCATGCCTGCGAACGCGAGCAGCAGCCCGCAGGCAAGGATAGAGCGCCGCAATTCGTGACCTCCTGGGTCGATTGCAAGTCGGAGGCCGAGCGGGCGGGAAGGCGCCGTCTAGGCGAGCACCGCTCGGCGCGGCTTATGCAGTCGTCGCGGCAACGTAGCGGATGACACGTTTGTGCGTTGTTAAGACAACGCTCGTGACTCAGCGAGCGGCCATTTTGGGCCGAAAAGACGCCGGAATGTGCGCAGGAGCGATGAATCCTGCGTAAAGCAACACCGCGCCGACCGCGATGCCGGCCGCGCTGCCCGCCGTGCCGAGGCCCGCAAGCCCGCTGCCCGTCGCGGCCGCGGCGATGCCGGCGATGATCAGGCCGTTGCCCAACGGACGCCGCCGCAACGAGCGGAGCGCCACGACCACGACCGCGAGCGTCCCGAGCGCGTTCGCGAGGAGTGCCAGCAGCCGGGCCGGCAGGAAGGAAAGGTGATCCTGTGCCGCCGGGATCCCGTGCGCGACGAAGGCGCCGTGCACCGGCACCGCGAGCGAGACGCCGATCGCGATCCCGACGTAGACGAGCGCCACCGGGCCCGCGCGGCGGCGTCCCGAGAGCAGGAGCGAGCCCGCGCCGAGGAGCGGTGCGGTCAGGAGGGCTCCGGCTGCGTAGTAGACGCGGAAGGCGCGCCCGTCCCAGCCCGCGGCCTCGCCCCAGGCGATCGCGGCGGCGGCGACCGCGTACGCGCCGAGCCCTGTCGCCCACGCGAGCAGCTCCGGCCGCCCGCTGCTGCGATACCGGGCCGCCAGGAGGCCCGTGAGCCGGAACGTGATCAGGGCGGCGG
Source organism: Gaiellaceae bacterium (assembly GCA_035279325.1). Lineage (GTDB taxonomy): Bacteria > Actinomycetota > Thermoleophilia > Gaiellales > Gaiellaceae > Palsa-739. Next base: position 8,723 of record DATEHY010000133.1, on the reverse strand, counting down.
CGAACGCCACGAGGGCTTCCATGTCCGGCAGCGTAGACCGCTACGCTCGGGACGTGGCCGCGAAGCGCTACCTGTTCACGCCGGGCCCGACTCCGGTCCCGCCGGAGGTGCTCGCCGCCGTCGGCGCGCCGGTCGTCCATCACCGCAGCCCCGAGTTCCTGCCCGTCTACGAGCGAGTCCTCGAGCGTCTGCGCGAGGTGTGCCGGACGGAGAACGACGTGCTCCTGTTCGGTTCGTCGGGGACGGGCGCGTTCGAGTCGGCGGTCGCGAACCTCGTCTCGCCCGGCGAGCGTCATCTCGTGGTCTCGGCGGGCAGCTTCGGCGAGCGGTGGGTCGCGATGACGACCGCGTACGGCGCCGAGGTCGACGTCCTCCGGTACGCCTGGGGCGAGACTCCCGACGCCGACGACCTTCGCCGACGTCTGAGCGAGCGCGAGGCCAAGGCCGTCTGGGTCGTGCAGTCCGAGACGTCCACCGGGGTCGTCGCGGACGTCCAGGGCCTCGCGGCCGTGGCGAAGGAGGCCGGCGCGCTCGTCGTGGTCGACGCCGTCTCGAGCCTCGGCGCCGTGCCGTGCGAGACCGACGCCTGGGGCCTGGACGTCGTCGTCTCGGGCTCCCAGAAGGCGCTGATGACGCCGCCGGGACTCGGCCTCGCCGCGGTCTCGGAAGCCGCGCTCGCCGCGACCGGGTCGGCGCCGCGCTTCTACTTCGACTGGGCGCGGACGCGGAAGGCGCAGTCCACTCTCGACGCACCGGTCACGCTGCCGGTCTCCCTCGTCGCCGGCCTCGACGTCGCCCTTGACCTCCTGCGGGAGGAAGGGCTGGAAGCCGCCTTCGACCGCCACGTGAGGCTCGGGCGGGCGGCGCGCGCGGGCGTGAAGGCACTCGGCCTCGAGCTCTTCTCCCCGGACGAGGATCGCAGCGCGGTCGTGACCGCGGTCCGGGCGCCCTCGGGCATCGACTCCGGCGACGTGATCCGCGGCGTCCGCGACCGCTTCGGGATCACGATCGCGAACGGCCAGGGGGAGCTGAAGGGCAAGATCTTCCGCCTCGGCCATATCGGCTGGTTCGACGTCTTCGACATCACGACCCAGGTCGCGGCGGTCGAGATCGTGCTCGCCGACCTCGGCGCCGACGTCGAGCGCGGCACCGCCGTGACGGCGGCCCTCGAGGGCTTCAGCGCCGAGCCTTCCCGCACGTGACGCCTCGCGTCCTCGTTCGCGAGGAGATCTCGGAGGCGGGGATCGAGCTCCTCCGCTCGCGGTTCGCGGTGGACGTCGACGCGGAGAGCGCGCTCGACGAGGTCATCGGGGGCTACGACGCGATCGTCGTCCGCTCGGCCACCAAGCTCACCGCCGACCTGATCGAGCGCGCCGGGCGGTTGAAGGTGATCGGCCGGGCGGGCGTAGGCGTCGACAACGTCGACGTCGACGCGGCGACGAGACGCGGGATCATCGTGGCGAACGCACCGGAGTCGACGGTCGTCTCCGCCGCGGAGCACACGGTCGGTCTCCTCGTGGCGCTCGCGCGCAACATCCCGCAGGCGCACGCCGCGCTCAAGCAGGGCCGTTGGGAGCGCAGCGCGTACGGAGGCACCGAGCTCGCAGGCAAGACGCTCGGCGTGCTCGGCTTCGGGCGGATCGGGCAGCAGGTCGCGCGGCGGGCACTCGGGCTCGGCATGCACGTCGTCGCCTACGACCCCTACGTCGCACCCGAGCGCTTCCGGGAGCTCGGCGCCGAGCGGATCGAGACGCCCGAAGCGCTGTACGCGGCCTCCGACTTCCTCACCCTGCACCTGCCGCTGACGGCGGAGACACGCGGCTCGGTGAATGCCGCCGCGTTCGCCTCGATGCGGCCCGGCGTGCGGATCGTGAACGCCGCGCGCGGCCCGCTCCTCGACGAGGAGGCGTTGTTCGAGGCGCTGCGCTCGGGGCAGGTCGCCGGCGCGGCGCTCGACGTGTTCGCGGAAGAGCCGTACTCCGGCCCGCTGCTCGAGCTCGACAACGTCGTGGTGACGCCACATCTCGCGGCGTCGACCGAGGAGGCGCAGGACCGGGCGGGCGTCATCGTCGCGGAGCAGGTGGCGGCCGCCCTCGAGGGCGGCCTGGTCTCGAACGCCGTGAACATCCCGGTGATCGGAGCGGACGACCTCGAGGTGCTCGGGCCGTACGTGCCGCTCGCGTCCCGGCTCGGGCGCATCGCGATGGAGCTCTTCGGCGGCGCCGTAGAGGAGATCGTGATCACGGTCTACGGCGGCCTGGCCGACTACGACGCGCGGCTGCTCACCGTGGCCGCGCTCAACGGCGCGTTCCAGGGCCGGGCCGACCGGCCGGTGAACTACGTCAACGCGCCGCTCATCGCCGCCGAGCGCGGCGTCGAGGTGCGGGAGGAGCGCTCGAGCTCGGCGCGCGACTACACGAACCTCGTCCGCATCGAGCTGCGCAGCGAAGGCGCCTCCGTCCGCGTCGCCGGCACCACGATCGGCAACGACCACCGACCGTGGCTCGTCAACGTCCTCGGCTTCGAGATCGAGCTCGAGCTCGCACCGCTCTTCGTCCTCTGCCGCTACGACGACGTGCCGGGCGTGATCGGCCGGGTCGGGACGCTGTTCGGCGAGGCGGGCATCAACATCGCCGGGATGACCGTCTCGCGCAGCCGGCAGAGCGGCAAGGCGCTCATGGCGCTCACGATCGACTCGGTGCCGCCCGCGGAGCTCGTCGAACGGCTGCGCGGAGAGGGCTTCGACGAGGCACGCGTCCTCGAGCTCGGGCCGGTCGCCGACTAGCCGGACGCGCTACGACTCGCTCGGCGCGGTGCGGTTCCGGGGGTCGAGCCGGATCACCGTCCGCCGGACGACCGCCTGCACCTTCTCCACGACCCGGTAGCGGCCACGGTCCGAGACGACCCGCTCGATGTCCTTCTGCTCGTGTCCGGGAGCGACGAGGAACGTCGTCGACTCGTCGCGCACCTGCTCGTACTCCGCGAGGCTCGCCGTTACGCGATGCGTGCAGTTCGGGTCCGAGCACTCGCACACGAACTCGGCCCCGCTGCCGTCGAAGCTCTCGGCGGTCTCGGCGATCCGCTCGTTCACGTCCCGAAAGAGGGCTTCGGTGGTCCCCCGCCGCTCCTGATCGTTCACGTTTGTCTCCCTTCGAATGTCTCGTCTCCCGCCTGGAAAACGGCCGAGCCGGCCTGCTGGTTGCGCACGGGCTACGGTGCCGCCGTGGAGCGCTGGCCGGAGCCCGTCGCGCGCGTTGCAGAGGTGCTCAGGCGCGCCGGGGCGGATGCGCGCGTCGAGGAGTTCCCGGAGGGCACGCCGACCGCGGCCGACGCGGCGAAGGCCGTCGGCGGCTCGCGCGCCCAGATCGTCAAGTCGCTCGTCTTCGTCTGCGACGGCCGGCCGACGCTGGCCCTCGTCCCGGGCGATCGCCGCGCGGACGAGACCAAGGTCGCGGCCGCCGCCGGCGCGCGGACTGCCCGCGTGGCGCGTCCCGACGAGGTTCTCGCGGCCACGGGGTTCGAGCCGGGCGGTGTTGCGCCGTTCCCCGCGTCGGGTATCTCGCAGGTGCTGATGTCGACGGAGCTGCTCGTCCATGACCGCGTCTGGGTCGGAGCCGGCTCCGAGCGGCACATGGCCGGGCTCTCGCCGGCCGAGCTCGGACGGCTCACGCAGGCGCGGGCGGCCGATCTCACGTAGTTCTCGCTGTACGATTCCAGCGCCAGCACCCCGACCGAAGGGACGAGCCGCAGATGCGCGAGACGAAGAAGATCTGGATGAACGGCGAGCTGGTCGACTGGGGCGACGCGACGATCCACATCGGAACGCACGGGCTCCACTACGGCTCGGGTGTCTTCGAGGGGATCCGCGCCTACGAGACCGAGCGCGGCACGTCCGTTTTTCGCCTCACCGACCATCTCGAGCGCCTGCAGCGCTCGGCGCAGCTCCTCTACCTGGAGCTCCCGTACTCGATCGAAGACCTGCGCACCGCGACGTGGGACCTGATCGGCGCAAACGAGCTGCCGTCGTGCTACCTGCGGCCGATCGCGTTCGTCGGCTACGGCGAGCTCGGCGTGTCCTCGGTGGGGAATCCCATCGACGTCGCGATCATGTCGTGGCCGTGGGGTGCGTATCTCGGCGAGGAGGGCCAGCGGAACGGGATCCGCGCCAAGATCTCGAGCTGGCAGCGTGTCGGGCCGAACGTGATCCCGCACGTCGCGAAGGCGACGGGCGTCTACCTCAACTCGATGCTCGCCGTGGGCGAGGCGAATCGCGCCGGCTACGACGAGGCGATTCTCCTGACGGCCGAGGGCAACGTCGCCGACGGCTCCGGCGAGAGCATCTTCGCCGTCCGCGACGGCGTCATCTACACGCCCGATCTCGCCGCCTCGATCCTCGTCGGCATCACGCGCGACACGGTGATCCAGATCGCACAGGACCTCGGCCACCGCGTCGTCGAGAAGCCGATCATCCGCACCGACCTCTACCTGGCGGACGAGGTCTTCATGGTCGGCACCGCCGCCGAGGTGACGCCGATCCGCGAGATCGACGACCAGCTGATCGGCGACCCTGGCCCGGTGACGCAGGAGATCCAGAAGGCGTATCTCGACACGGTGCACGGACGCAGCGAGCGCTGGGCGCAGTGGCTCGAGTTCGCGCCCGCCGCCAATCACGCCGAGCCGGCGTGAGGCAGGAGATCCAGTCGGTCCCGCTGTCGGGGCCGTATCTCGGCGAGCGGGAGGAGGAGCTCGTGCTCGACGTCCTGCGATCGGGCCGGCTCTCGCTCGGGCCTACGATCGATCGGTTCGAGGAGCTCGTCGCCGAGCGGGTCGGCGCGCCGTATGCGGCGGCCGTCTCATCCGGCACGACGGGGCTGCATCTGCTCTGCGTGGCGGCCGGCATCGGCGCGGGCGACGAGGTGATCACGTCGCCGTACTCCTTCGCGGCGAGCGCGAACTGCTTCCTGTACGAGGGCGGGATCCCGGTCTTCGCGGACATCGACCGACGGACGCTCAACCTCGACCCCGCCGCGGTCGAGGCGGCGGTCACCGAGCGGACGAAGGCGATCGTCGCGGTCGACATCTACGGCTACCCGTGCGAGCTCGACGAGCTGCGCGCGATCGCCGACCGGCACGGGCTCGCGCTGATCGACGACGCCTGCGAGGCGCTCGGGGCCGAGTACCGCGGTATGCCGGTCGGAGCCGGCGGCACGTCGTGCGTCTTCGCCTTCTACCCGAACAAGCAGCTCACGACGGGCGAGGGCGGCATGGTGGTCACGCACTCCGAGGAGGAGTGGCATCTGGTGCGCTCGCTCCGCAACCAGGGCCGTCCGGAGCCGGGCGGCTGGCTCGAGCACGTGCGGCTCGGCTTCAACTACCGGCTCAGCGACATCGCGGCCGCGCTCGGGATCGGGCAGATGGAGCGCCTCGACGAGATCCTCGCGCGGCGCTCGGAGGCGGCGGCCCGCTACACCGCGCTGCTGGGCTCGGTGGACGGGCTCGCGCTGCCGGCCCCGGACGACGCCGACCACCGGCGCTCCTGGTTCGTCTACGTCGTTCTCTTCCCCGACGCGGCGACGCGCGAGCGGGCGATCGCGACCTTCGAGCGCGAGATGATCGGCTACAACCGCTACCTCCCGTCGATCCACCTCCAGCCGTACATGCGCGAGCGCTTCGGCTTCGAGGAGGGGCTGTGCCCGGTCGCCGAGGACGTGAGCTCGCGCTCGCTCGCGCTCCCGTTCTTCACGGGGATCGAGCCGGCCGCGCAGGAGCGCGTGGCCGAGGTGCTCGCGTCCGCCCTGTGAAGCTGCGGCGCCTCGACGGCGTGGAGCCGTTCACGACGAAGGACGGCTCGACGATCCGGGAGCTGCATCGCACGGATGCGCAGAGCCTCGCGGAGGCCACGCTCGAGCCCGACCAGGCCACGGAGCGCCACTATCACGCCCGGAGCGAGGAGATCTATCTCGTCACGAAGGGCTCCGGCTCGCTCGAGGTGGACGGCGAGGTCCGCAGGGTGCGGCCCGGCGACGCGATCCTCATCCCGCCGGGTGCGTGGCACACGCTCGAGAACGACGGCACGAGCGAGCTGACGATCCTCTGCATGTGCGCGCCGCCGTACTCGCACGAGGACACGTACTTCGAGTGATGCGATGATCTGCGCATGACGGACGGCGCGACCCGGATGGTGTTCCTCGGCTTCGGGAAGTGGGCGAGGGCGGACCGGATCTACGCGCTCGAGCCGATCACCGGAGACGAGCGCGGCGGCGGCCGCCGCACCCGCGTCTGGATCGACGGCATCGCCGAGCCGATCCTCGCCGGCCGCACCGAGCGCACGATCCTGCACGACATGGGCGAGGACGCGGCGTCGGCGACCGTCGTCCTCGACGACGCGCTCGACCTCGCGGAGCGCGTCGCGAAGGCGGTCGACGAGGGCTCGTTCGACGTGCGAGACCTCGGCCGCAGGGCACGCCGCGTGCTCGAGAAGACGGCCAAGCCGAGCGAGCCCGAGCAGCTCTTCTGAGCACGGCGGTGGCGGGGAAGCAGCTGACGCGCGCGTTCTTCGCGCGCCCGGTGCACGAGGTCGCGCCCGAGCTGATCGGCGCCGGACTGTTCGTGGACGGAGTCGGCGGAACGATCGCCGAGGTCGAGGCGTATGACCAGGACGACCCCGCGAGCCATTCCTTCCGCGGCCTGACCGCCCGGACGGCCTCGATGTTCGGCTCCGCGGGACACGCCTACGTCTACCGCTCCTACGGCATCCACTGGTGTCTCAACCTCGTGTGCGGGGAGGAGGGACGGGCCGAGGCGGCGCTCGTCCGCGCGCTCGAGCCCACGCGCGGGCTCGGGGCGATGCGCGAGCGCCGCGGGGTGGAGGCCGAGCGCGCGCTGTGCTCCGGCCCGGGCAAGCTCTGCCAGGCGCTCGGCATCTCGCGCGTCCATGACGGGCTGCCGCTCGACGAGCCGCCGTTCGAGCTCCTTGCGCGATCGGCCGAGCCGGTGCTCGCGGTCGGCCCGAGGATCGGCATCACGCGGGCGGTCGAGCAGCCGTGGCGCTACGGGCTCGCGGGCTCCGCGTTCCTCAGCCGCCGCTTCTAGGATCAGCCCGTGCCGATCGAGGAGCTGACCCGTAACGCCGTCGACGTTCTGCCCGAGGGTGCGCTCGAGGAGAAGCTGAAGCTCGGCCGGCCGCTGCGGGTCAAGCTCGGGATCGACGTGACGTCCCCCGACATCCACGTGGGGCGCGGCATCCCGCTGCAGCGGATGCGCGCCTTCCAGGAAGAGGGCCACAAGGCCGTCTTCATCGTCGGGGACTACACGACACGGATCGGCGATCCGTCGGGCCGTTCGAGCGAGCGTCCGATCCTCTCGGACGAGGAGATCGACGCGAACGCGCGGGTCTATCTCGAGCAGGCGAAGACGATCTTGCTCGACGATCCCGAGCTGCTCGAGGTGCGCTACAACGGCGAGTGGCTCTCGAAGCTCTCGTACGCGGACGTCGTCCGGCTCGGCCGCATCGTCACGGTCGCGCGCATGCTCGAGCGCGATGACTTCGAGAAGCGCTACCGGGCCGGCGAGCCGATCTCGGTCTCGGAGCTTCTGTATCCGCTCATGCAGGCGTACGACTCGGTCGCGATCGAGGCCGACGTCGAGCTCGGCGGCACCGACCAGCTGTACAACCTGCTCGCCGGCCGCGACGTGATGGAGGCGTACGGGCTCGAGCCGCAGGTCGTGCTGACGACGCCGCTGCTGCTCTCCTGGGACGGCGAGAAGATGAGCTCGTCGGTCGGGAACAACGTCCCGCTCACGGCCGCCCCCGAGGAGATGTTCGGGCGCACGATGCGCATCCCCGACTCGCAGCTCGCGGAATGGTGGGCGCTCGTCGCCGAGCAGCCGGTGCCGGACGGAGAACCACTCGAGGCGAAGCTCGCGCTGGCCCGCTTCATCGTCGCGCGGTCCCACGGGGAGGCCGCCGCGCGGGAAGCGGAAGCGCACTTCACCCGCGTCGTCCGGCGCGGCGAGGCGCCCGAGGAGGTTCCGGAGCACCCGCTTCCGGGGGGCGACCCGGTCCATCTGCCGGCGCTGCTCGCGGACGCTTTCGGCCTGTCGACGAGCGAGGCGCGTCGCCTCATCGGGCAAGGAGGCGTGAAGCTCGACGGCGAGGCGGTGAGCGAGCTGGACCTCGCGCGCGACCGGCTCGCGGGCGCCGTGCTCCAGGCGGGCAAGCGGCGCTTCGTTCGGCTCAACGGAGCCGCTTGACGCGGGCTTCGACCTTGCTACACTTCTCCGGCTGCCCGAGAGGGCTGCATGAAAAAGTCCCTGCAAACGAGCGAAAACGGAGCGCCTTAGGAGGATTTCCGCAAGAGGAAACCCGCACTTCCTGAGGTCTCTGGCGTGAGTAGAGGCCTTTTTTCATGCCGTCCCGACGGCTCGGTCCTTGAAAACTCAACAGCGTGCGTTTACGTCGAGACGCTGGTCCGGCTTCGGCTGGAGCAGCGAATCAACCCTGTCGGGTTCTCCTTCGGGAGGACCGACTTTGAGCACAAGCTCAAAGTGACCAAGTCTGGTCGGCGTCAGCCGGCCAACACTTCTTCACGGAGAGTTTGATCCTGGCTCAGGACGAACGCTGGCGGCGCGCTTAATACATGCAAGTCGAGCGAGAACCAGGGCTTCGGCCCTGGGGACAGCGGCGAACGGGTGAGTAACACGTGGGTAATCAACCCCCGACA
>DATEHY010000132.1:0-7895 GCA_035279325.1 Gaiellaceae bacterium | reverse complement strand
CACGGCGACCTTGACCGGCGCCACGTGCGGGGCGAGCCGGAGCACCGTGCGCTGCTCGCCGCCGATCTCGTCCTCGTCGTACGCGTCGCACAGGAGCGCGAGCACGGTGCAGACGAGCTATCGCACTACTCGAGCGCGACGAGCGACATCGAGTACCTCTATCCGATCGGCTGGTCTGAGCTGGAGGGAATTGCGAACCGGGGCGATTACGACCTGCGGCAGCACGGCCGCCTTGACCGGTGCGAGGCGCGGGTGCAGGCGCAGCACGGTCCGCGGCCGGCCGGCGACCTCCTCCTCGTCGTACGCGTCGCAGAGGAACGCCAGGAACGCGCGTCCGACGCCCAGCGCCGGCTCGATCACGTACGGCACATAACGTTCGTCGTGGCCGATCCACTCGAGCTTCGTGCCCGAGTGCTCGGCGTGCTGGCGCAGGTCGTAGTCGCCGCGGTTCGCAACTCCCTCGAGCTCCTGCCAGCCGATCGGGAAGAGGTACTCGATGTCGCTCGTCGCGCTCGAGTAGTGCGAACGTTCGCCCTCCGAGTGCTCGCGCACGCGGAGGTTCTCCTCCCGGAGGCCGAGGCCTCGATGCCAGGCGAAGCGCTGCTCGAGCCAGTACTCGTACCACGTGGTCGCGTCGGCGGGCGGCACGAAGAACTCCATCTCCATCTGCTCGAACTCGCGGACGCGGAAGAGGAAGTTGCCCGGTGTGATCTCGTTCCGAAACGACTTGCCGACCTGCGCGATCCCGAACGGCGGCTTGCGTCGGGCGAGCTGGGCGACGTTCTTGAAGTTGATGAAGATGCCCTGTGCGGTCTCGGGGCGGAGGAACGCGGCCGAGCTCTCGTCCTGGAGCGCGCCGACGTGCGTCTCGAACATGAGGTTGAACTGGCGCGGCTCGGTGAGGTCGCAGTCCGGGGTCCCGCCCGGCCGCTTGCTCGGCTTGCGGCCGCAGCTCGCGAGCTCGAGCTGGTCGGCGCGGAAGCGGAGCTTGCACGTGCGGCAGTCGACGAGCGGGTCTGTGAAGCCGGCGACGTGGCCCGACGCTTCCCAGACGCGGGGGTTGAGGATGATCGCGGAGTCGAGCGCGACGATGTCGTCCCGCTCCTGCACCATCGCGCGGAACCACAGCGAGCGGATGTTGTTCTTCGTCAGGACGCCGTAGTGGCCGTAGTCGTAGGTCGAGCCGAGCCCGCCGTAGATCTCGGAGGAGGGGAAGACGAAGCCGCGCCGCCGGCAGAGCGAGACGATGGTGTCCATCGTCACCGGTTGCGCCGTCTCGGCCATGCGCGGAGGTTACCCGGGCGGTTTCGAAGGCACCGCGGGGTCTGATCGTGCTCTCGGCGTCGAGCGCTGGCGCACTGTTGGCACGAAGTCGCGACATCGCCGCATCGGTTGCCGCCCTACATTCGCCACCCCGGGTGGGTGGGGGTTTGGGATGGGTCCGGAGGGCACGGCGAGCGCGCCCGGTTACGCTGCCCGCCGATGCCGAACCCGCCGGTCGAGCTCCACGTCGTCTCCGACGCCACCGGCGAGACCGCGGCGCGCCTCGTCCAGGCGCTAGAGGCGCAGTTCCCCGAGCAGGACTTCGTCGAGATCCGCCACCCGCGCGTCGAGTCCGAGGACGACCTGCAGCTCGCCGTCAATCGCATGCGCGGCCGTCCGGCCGTAGTCGTGTACACGATCGTGCAGCCCGAGCTTCGCCAGGCCATGCGCACGCTCTGCCGCCGCGCGCGCCTCCACTACTGCGACCTGCTCGGTCAGCCGATCGACGCGGTCGCCCGCGTCTCGGGGCAGGCGGCGAGGATGACCCCGGGCTCCAGGCCACCGCTCAACTCCGCCTACTTCAAGCGGATGGAGGCGATCGAGTTCGCCGTGCGCTACGACGACGGCGTCGCACACGGCCTGCACGAAGCGGACGTCGTCCTCGTCGGCGTCTCGCGCACCTCGAAGACTCCGTTGTCGATCTACCTCGGCTACCTCGGGCACAAGGCCGCCAACGTCCCGGTCGTGAAGGGAATCGCGCCGCCGCCCGAGCTGTTCGAGATCGACCGGACGAAGATCGTCGGTCTCACGATCGATCCGAACAGGCTCGCCGAGATCCGCCGGGCACGCGTGCGGGCCATGGGCGCGCCGGGCCGCAACCGGCAGTACGCCGAGCTCGCCGAGATCTACGAGGAGCTCGAGGAGGCGGCGAAGCTCCACCGGCGCCTCAAGTGTCCCGTCATCGACATCTCCGAGCTCTCGATCGAGGAGACGGCGCACCGGATCCTTCGCGTCGCCGAGGAACGCGCCGGCGAGGCGCAGGCCGAGGCCGTCCGGTGACCACCAGGCAGAAACCGCGCATTCCGCTGTGGCGCTGGGCGCTCTGGTGGCTCGTGCTGCTCGCGGGCGACCTCGTCTTCTACGTCCTCCTCACGCCGATCTGGATCGGCCTGCGGACCCTCGCCTGGGTGGCCGAGTTCCGTGCAAGACGCCGCTGAAGCGGGAAAGGCGGCTGCTTATGAGAACATCTGCGCCCCAATGACCCGATACGTCTACGACTTCGACGAGCCCTCGGAGGGCGGCCGGGATCTCCTCGGGGGCAAGGGAATCGGGCTCGCGGAGATGACGCAGCTCGGGATCCCGGTGCCCGCGGGCTTCACCATCACGACCGATGCCTGCCGCGCCTTCATGGCCTCGGGCGGCGAGGTCGAGGGGCTCGACGAGGAGGTGGCGGAGCACATCGCGCGCCTCGAGGAGCAGACCGGCAAGCGTTTCGGCGACGCCGATGACCCGCTGCTCGTCTCTGTCCGCTCCGGCGCCGCGATCTCGATGCCCGGGATGATGGACACCATCCTCAACGTCGGGCTCAACGACCAGTCGGTGGCGGGCCTCGCCCGTTCGACGGGGAACGACGAGTTCGCGCGCGACTGCTATCGCCGGCTGATCCAGATGTTCGGCGAGACCGTCGACGGCATCCCGCACGAGAGCTTCAGCGTCGACGACACCGTCGAGCGGGCGCGCGAGGTCTACGAGCGCGAGACCGGCCACGGCTTCCCGCAGGACGCGCGCGCGCAGCTGCGGCGCGCGATCACGGCCGTCTTCGAATCGTGGAACTCCTCGCGCGCGCAGGTCTACCGGAACATGTACGGGATCCCCGACGACCTCGGCACCGCGGTCAACGTCGTGCAGATGGTCTTCGGCAACCGGGGCGACGACTCGGCGACCGGCGTCTGCTTCACCCGCGACCCCTCGACCGGCGAGCAGGGCGTCTACGGCGAGTACCTCGTCAACGCCCAGGGAGAGGACGTCGTCGCCGGCATCCGCACGCCGCAGCCGCTCCCCGAGCTACGGGAGCGGATGCCGGAGGCGTACGACCGGCTTCTCGAGACGATGGCCGCGCTCGAGCGCCACTACCGCGACATGCAGGACATCGAGTTCACCATCGAGCAGGGCCACCTCTATCTCCTCCAGACCCGAACCGCGAAGCGCACGGCCGCGGCCGCGATCAAATGCGCCGTCGACATGACCGCGGAAGGCCTGATCGACCGGGACGACGCGGTATCGCGGATCGACCCCACGCAGCTCGACCAGCTCCTGCATCCGCGCCTCGACCCGGAGACGGAGTTCGAGGTCGCGGCGCAGGGCCTCAACGCGTCGCCGGGCGCCGCGTGCGGGAAGATCGTCCTCGACGCCGACAGCGCCGAGGAACGCGGCAAGGCCGGGGAGGCTGTGATCCTCGTCCGCTGGGAGACGACTCCCGACGACATCCACGGGCTCATCCAGGCGCAGGGCGTGCTCACCGCCCACGGCGGCATGACGTCGCACGCGGCCGTCGTCGCCCGCGGGATGGGGAAGCCCTGCGTGGCCGGCTGCGACGGCCTCGACATCGACACCGGCGCGAAGACCGTCCGGATCGGCGGGCATCAGCTCGGCGAAGGCGACGTGATCACGATCGACGGCGGCACCGGGCGCGTCATCGTCGGCGAGGTCCCGCTCGTCCCGCCCGCGATCAACGAGGACTTCGAGACGATCCTCGAGTGGGCCGACGACGTCCGCCGCCTCGACGTGCGTGCGAACGCCGACAACGCCGAGGACTCCGCCAAGGCGCGCGAGTTCGGAGCGCAGGGAATCGGCCTCTGTCGCACCGAGCACATGTTCTTCGGCGACGAGCGGCTCCCCGTCGTGCAGGAGATGATCCTCGCGCGTGACGAGGTCGGGCGCCGCGACGCCCTCGACCGGCTCCTGCCCTTCCAGCAATCCGACTTCGAGGCGATCTTCGAGGCGATGGCGGGCCTGCCCGTCACGATCCGCCTCCTCGATCCGCCGCTGCACGAGTTCCTCCCGCCGCTCGAGGAGGCGCGGGACGCACGTATGCGCCAGCGCATCAAGACGCTCACCGAGGCGAATCCGATGCTCGGCACGCGCGGCTGCCGGCTCGGCATCCAGTGGCCCGAGGTCTACGAGATGCAGGTGCGGGCGATCGCGCGGGCGGCCAAGGCGGTGCAGGACCGCGGCGGCGATGCTCCGCTCGTCGAGATCATGCATCCGCTCGTCGGCTTCCGCGAGGAGCTCCGCCTGCTGCGCGAGTTGACCGAGCGCGTGATGGAGGAGGAGGCGCCGGGGCTCGAGTACCTCTGCGGCACGATGATCGAGCTGCCGCGCGCGGCATTGCGCGCCGCTGAGATCGCCGAGGTCGCCGACTTCTTCTCCTTTGGGACGAACGACCTCACGCAGACGGCGCTCGGCATGTCGCGCGACGACGCGGAGGGCAAGTTCCTCACCTTCTACCGCGAGGACGGCGTGCTCGAGAAGAACCCGTTCGAGGTGCTCGACCAAGACGGCGTCGGCGAGTTGATGCGGATCGCGGCCGCGCGGGGGAGAGCGGCGAGGCCCGGGATCAAGCTCGGGATCTGCGGCGAGCACGGCGGCGAGCCGTCGTCGGTCGAGTTCTGCCATCGCATCGGGCTCGACTACGTGAGCTGCTCGCCGTACCGCGTCCCGCTCGCGCGCCTCGCCGCGGCGCAGGCCGCTCTGAAGGAGGCGCAGCGCGCCGAGTACGTGCAAGCCGGCGGGTGACGAACCGGCTCCTCGGCGCCGTATCAACGACCGGATGAAACGAACGTCGGCAGCGGTGCTGCTCGGAGCAGTCGCGATCGCGGCCGCCGGCTGCGCAGGCTCGCAGCAGCGGGCGGCGGCCGGCGTACGGGGGGAGTCGCCGCCGGTGCGCAGAGGGCCGGCCGGGCCGCTCTGGGCGCGGAGATGCCTTCCGACCGGGTCGAAGCTGCTCGGACCGGCTCCGCGGTACGTCGGGCTCACCTACCGAGCGGCGAGCCGTCTCGACCGTCACGGGAGCGACCTCGTCTACGCCGGTGGCGGCGGGCGGTGCTCGACCTTCGACGACGACGTGTTCCGCACCCGCCCGATCGCCTTCGTGTACAGCACGCGTCTCATCCGCGCTCCCGGAGGGCGAATCGTCGCCGCGGTACGAGCCGCTCCCGGCTGGCAGCCCAGTGACCGGCAGGGCCTGGTCGGCCCGGTCCTCGGCGGCCAGGTGCAGGTCGTCGCCTATACGCGCACGGACGTTCGCATCTGTCCGGACTACGGGATCGCGACCGTGCTCGGCCCGGCGCGGGTGCCTCCCTGCGCACACGGCCTGCGCGCACTGGGCGTCGATACCAGCGCGCTCACGAATCACGTCGAGGGACGTCGTGCGCGGTGGGGGTTTCTCTATCTCGTCGGCGACTACCGCGACGGAGTGTTCTCGGTCGCGTCCCAGCGCCTGCACGGACCTGCGAGCCGGCCGGCCGGCTCTTCGTCGCTCGCCACGCCTCCGTGCCTCACTCCGAAAGGCGGCTGGAGGCTGGTGACGCCGACGCAGTCGCAGCGCAGCACCGTCGAGCGCTACTCGAACCTCGCGCACCACCACGATCTCGTGAGCATCGCCTTCTTCGACCAACGGATCGGTGCTCACCGCCGCCTCGTCTCATCCCGCCAGGACGCGGGCCGTGCTCGGCCGCTACTGGCCCCGCCAGCTGTGCGTCGTCAGGGCGCGTTACTCGCGGGCCACGCTGATCGCCGTCGGCAAGCGCCTGGAACGGCTGCTGCAGTCACCGCGCTCGGCGGCCTACGGGTGGATCACCGGCGCCGGCGGGACGGGCGTGAGCGACAGTGGGCAACCGACGACGTCCGTCCAGGTGCTCCTGGAGACGCCGCCGCTGCGTGCTCTCCTGGGACGGCTGCCCCGCGGCCTCGTCGTCGTCGAGGCCGCCCTGCATCCGGTCGGACGGGACTAGGCGTAGCCGCGCACGCGGAAGTACGCGAGCGCGACGCTTCCGCCCGCGACCACGAGCAGTCCGAGCACGCCGGGGATGCCGATCTGTCCGTACTGGGCACGCCCGTCACGCCAGTGCGCGTAGCTGAGCGTGACCAGGATCCCGCCGATCAAGCCGCCGATGTGCCCGCCCAGGGAGATCCCCGGCACGAAGACGTCGATCACGAGGTTGATGACGATCCAGGTCAGCGCGTTGCCGGCGAAGCGTCCCGTCGCCTGCCACTCGAGGATCATCATGGCTCCGAGGATCCCGAAGACCGCCCCGGAGGCTCCGAGGGTCGGGTTGTTGGGAGTGAGCAGCAGCGCGCCCGCCGAGCCGGCGAGCCCGGAGACGAAGTAGAGCCCGACGTAGCGCACCTTTCCGAGGTACTGCTCGACCGGCGTTCCGATCACCCAGAGCGCGTACATGTTGAACCCGATGTGAATGATCGAGGCGTGGAGGAACATCGCCGTCACGAGCCGGTACCAGCCTCCATGCGGCACCAGCGGCCCCCACAGGATCCACTGGTCGAAGAGCTTCCCGCCGGGGCTGTTGAAGCCTCCCCCCTGGGACACCGTGATCAGGTAGATCACGACGTTGATCGCGATCAGCACCCGCGTGATCGGCGCGCTCCCGGAGGCGAGCGCCACGCCGGGCGTCCGAAGCACCGGGCGCGGACGGATCCGCTTCGTCGGGCCCTTGCGCGTGCCGGCGTGGTCGGGACAGCGGATCCCGACCGGCGCGAATGTCGCGCAGTCGGCGCAGATCGGCCGCCCGCAGTCCGAGCAGGAGAGCCCCGTCTCGCGGTCCGGATGCCGGTAGCAGTAGCGGGTGTCCACCGTCGTCATCCGGGCTAGCCTAGCCAGGTGCGCCCCCGCGCAGTGACTGTCCGGCCCCGGCCCGCGATCACGCGGCGCCAGAGCTCACTCGCCGTCTTGCCAAGGCTCCCGGGCTTGGCTGCGAGGGCGTCCGATCTCTGGCTTGGTGCTCGCGACCCGGTGCTCGAACTCCACCGCGCGGAGACGCACTAGTGCGCGTCCACGTGGCCTTCACACCGGGCGAGCCGACGCCTGCTCCGGTCGGGGTCGTCGTCGACGTGCTCCGCGCGACCTCGACGATCTGCCAGGCGCTCGCGTCCGGCTACGGGCGCATCCTCTGCTGCGCCGAGGTCGACGAGGCGCGCGCGCTCGCGCAGAGCGAAGCGCCGGCGAAGCTCGCGGGCGAGCGGCGGCTCGAGCACATCGAGGGCTTCGACTTCGGCAACTCCCCGAGCGAGCTCGAGGGCGAGCCGGAGGCCGAGACGCTCGTCCTCACGACCACGAACGGGACGCGGCTCCTCGTCGCAGCGGCCGAGCGCTTCGAGCGCGTCTACGTCGGCTCGCTCCTCAACGTCGACGCCGTGGCTTCGGCCGCGCGCGAGAGCGGGGAGGACGTCGCTGTGCTCTGCGCCGGCGTGCTCGGTGAGCTCGCCCTCGACGACGCCTACTGCGCGGGCCGCATCGCCGAGGCGCTCGGCGGCGAGCCCCAGGACTCGGCCCGGGCCGCGATCCTGCTCGCCCGCAGCTTCCCGGACGCCGCCGCCGGCCTCGGCGCCGGCCGCAG
>DATEHY010000131.1:0-18506 GCA_035279325.1 Gaiellaceae bacterium | reverse complement strand
GAAGGAAATCGCAGCCGGCGACGCCGAGCCCGCACCGGGCCCGGCCGGCGCACAGCCCGGCGCCGGTGCTGAGCCCGCGGCACAGCCGGCCGAGGAACCAACCGAGTCCTGACCAAGCTCGGCGACATCCTCTTCGGCCGCAAGAAGCTGCAGGAGCCGGCGGCCGAGAAGTTGTTCGCGCTCTCGACGGCAGCCGTAACGCTCGACACCGAGTGCTCGCTGAAGCCCGCGGGCGACTCGGCGCTGATCTTCAAGCCGATCTCGGCGGGCGAGTTCGACTCGACCGAGAGCGACGCCGAAGAGCTCCTGCGCGGCGTCGCACGAGAGTCCGGCTCGGAGATCGACCGCAAGACCGACACGTTCGGCTTCGAGTGGGTGATCGTCCGCGACCCGCAGCTCGACGACCAGGTGGCGGGCGTCCACGCGCTCGCCTCGGAGCTCGAGCAGCACGGCTTCGGCGCCCAGCTCCTGGCCGCGGCCTTCCGCTTCGACGGCGGCACGTGGGGCGGCAATGAGCCCGTCTACTGGATCTACGGCTTCAAGACGGGAACGTGGTGGCCGTTCATCCCGACGGGAGACAAGCACGAACGGGACAACTCCCGCGAGTTGGAGCTGAAGGCGAAGCTGGAGAAGGAGCTCCCGATCGAGCCGGACCTGAGCAAGTGGCTCGCCCTGTACGACGCGCCGATTTAGCCAGGGGGACGACCGCAGAGCCGAGTGGTCCTTGACGCCTCGGGCACGGTGGAGACATGGAGCACGCGCCGGCTCACAACGCGACGCCGACCCGCGCGGCGATTCAGGCAACGCTTCACTGCCTCACGGGCTGCGCCATCGGGGAGATTCTCGGCATGGTGCTGTCGGCAGCCTTCGGCTTCGGAAACGCGCTGTCGATCGTCCTCTCCGTGCTGCTTGCGTTCGTCTTCGGTTATGCCCTGACGCTACGGCCGGTTATCGCGGCCGGTGTGCCGCCACGTCGCGCTCTGCGGCTTGCCGTCGCGTCGGACACGGTCTCGATCGCGACGATGGAGTTGGTGGACAACGGGTTCATCCTGCTCGTGCCCGGCGCGCTGGCGGCCGGCCTGGCGGATGGTCTGTTCTGGTGGAGCCTGCTGGTCAGCCTCGCGATCGCGTTCGCTCTGACGGTGCCCGTCAATCGCTGGCTGATCGTGCGGGGCCGCGGCCACGCGGTGATGCACGAGCTACACGGCCATTGACGGCTCCCCCGCGTGGCGACGATCCATCTTCTCGCCAATGCTCAGGGGTCGCGCTTTACGCGGGGCTTACAGACGGCTGTCCGCGCGATTACAGAGGCATTCCAGGATGCGCCACGGGGAGGCACACACAACCCGTCTCGCACAAGGAGTTTCGATGAAGAAGTTTCTTCCGTTCCTGATCGCCGCCCTGATGATCCCGGGCGTTGCAATGGCCAAGGGGAAGCCCACGACCACCGGGTCGCACTCGAACCACGGCAAGGCGAAGGTTCAGTACATCCTCCACGGGCAGCTCTCCGGCTACGCGGCGTTCGATTCGTCGACGAGCACCAACGGCTCGATCACGATCGTCGTTTCGCATGCGAACCGGCACGGCCGCGTCCTCAAGGGGTCGACGCTGACCTTCACGGGAATGGTCACGTCCGGCAGCAAGGTGGTACTCGAGGACGGCGTCACGATGATCGCCGACGGCGACAACGGCATCGTCAAGGTGCGCGCCCCGAAGCAGCCGAAGGACGTCTCGGCCTCAGACCTCGCGACGCTTCTGACGGGCCTGCCCGTCCGCCAGATCATCGATCAGGGCGCTTCGAGCTAGGCCCATCCACCAAAGCACCGAGGCGGGAGCGACGGCGCCGTCGCCCCCGTCTCGGACTGCTCTCGGAACCGTCGGCTCGCAAGCTACGCGACGGGCTTGCCCATCTCGCGGGCGATCTCCGCGAGGGCGGCGAGGCGCTTCTCGAGCGGCGGATGATCCATCATCCACTCGCTCATGTTCGTCCTCCAGTTCGTCGGGATGATGAAGAAGGCATTCATCCCCTGCACCTCGCGCAGGTCGCGCTGCGGGATCTGCGTGATGCCGCTCGAGATCTTCTGCAGCGCGCTCATGAGGTTCTCCGGCGCGCCCGTGATTATCGCGGAGCCGCGGTCGGCCGCGTACTCGCGGTAGCGGGAGATCGTCCGGATCAGGATGAAGCTGATCGCGTAGACGACGACCGAGACGAGGAAGACGATCAGCCAGACCGGAACCTGGTTGTTGTTGTTGTTCCGGTTGCCGCCGCCGTACCCCCCGCCGAAGCCGCCGAACATCCCGGCGTACAGGCCGAAGCGGGTGAGCATCGCGGCGAGCATGGCGAAGAAGCTCGCGATCGTCATCACGAGCACGTCGCGGTTCGCGATGTGGGAGAGCTCGTGCGCGAGCACGCCCTCGATCTCCTGCGGCTCGAGCCGGCGCCAGAGACCGGTCGTCACGGCGACGGCCGCGTGCTTCGGGTTCCGGCCGGTCGCGAACGCGTTGGGCACGTCGCTGTCGACGACCGCGATGCGCGGCTTCGGCAGGTTCGCCATCGCGCAGAGCCGCTCGACCATCGCGTGCAGCTCCGGTGCCTCCTCGGCCGAGACGACCTTCGCGCCCGAGGCGGCGAGCGCGAGCTTGTCGGAGGTGTAGTACTGGAAGAAGGCGAGGCCGACGACGATCAGGAGCATCGGCGCGAGTCCGACCTTGAGAACGCTGAAGAGGACGACCGCGAAGACGACGTAGAGCAGGCCGAGCAGGCCGCTCGTAAAGAGCATCCGAAGCGAGAGCCCGCGATCACGACCGAACGATCTGCGCTGCATCACCGGCATGGTACTGAGGGAGGGCATCGCGCCGGTTCCCGCGCCGGTGGTCTTATCGCTTCATTAGAGTCCGGTTCCGGTGCGCCGTCCAGCAGTCATCGTCGCCGCTCTCGTGTTCGGCGCCCTGATACTCACAGGCTGCAACTCCGAGGGCACGGTGTCGCCGACGCCGAACACCGTGATCGGGACGCTCCCCAAGGCCCCGGTGTTGCCGGTCGTTCCCGCCTTTCATCTCACCGGCAGCCCCACGAAGGGAAAGGCCATCTTCGCGAGCGCGAACTGCGGCGGCTGCCACACGCTCGCCGCGGCGAAGTCGACCGGCACCGTCGGGCCGGATCTCGACGCTCTGAAGCCCGACTACCGCACCGTCACCTCGCAGGTGACGAACGGCGGCGGCGGGATGCCCCCGTTCGGGACGCAGCTCAGCAAGCAGCAGATCGCGGACGTGTCCGCCTACGTCGTGAAGTCGACCGGCGGCACGCCGTAGCCTTCGCCCTCCCGCAGGGATTCCCGCGGCACGTGGCCGCTTTCGCGCTCGATCTCGACCGGACGCTGATCGGCGAGGACGGCGTCCTGCACGCGCGGACCCGGAAGGCACTGGCGCGAACCCGGGCAACGGGCGTCCACGTCGTCGTCGTCACCGGGCGCATGTTCCGGGCCGTCCGCCCGTACCTCGAGCAGGCGCGGCTGGACGATCTCGTCGTCTGCTACCAGGGAGCCCTGGTCGCCGACCCGGCCACGGGCGAGTTTCTCCTCCACATCCCGATCCCGCTCGCAGAGGCGCGCGCGGCGATGGACGCCGTGCTCGCGGCCGGGTTCCATCTCAACTGCTACCTCGACGACCTGCTCTACGTCGCCGAGGTGACGCCCGAGGCGAAGCGCTATGCGGAGTTCCAGCAGCTCCAGATCCACGAGGTCGGCGACCTCCGAACGTGGCTCGACCGGGATCCCACGAAGCTCGTGGCGGTCGGCGACCCCTCGGCGCTCGACGAGCTCGAACGTGAGCTGAAGCCCCGTTTCGCGGACCGCCTCTTCATCTCCAAGTCGCTGCCGTACTTCCTCGAGTTCGCGCACCCGGACGTGAGCAAGGGCAGCGGGCTCGAGTTCGTCGCGGACCGGCTCGGCTTCCGGCCCGAGCAGACGGTTGCGTGCGGCGACGGCGAGAACGACCGCGAGCTCCTCGACTGGGCCGGCTTCGGCATCGCAGTGGCGAACGCGCACGACGACGTCCTCGCGCGCGCCGACCTCGTCATCCCCTCCGTCGGGGAAGAGGGCGTGGCCGCCCTGCTCGAGAGCTACCTAGACTCCGTCGCGTGATCGACGCCCGCGCAGCCCGCGCCGCGCCGGACGAGTACCGGCGGCGGCTCGCGCGCAAAGGGGCGGCGGACGCGTTCGACGCGTGGCTCGACGCCGACGAGCGCTGGCGCGAGCTCGTTCCGCGCGTCGACGAGCTCCGTTCCCGCACGAAGGTCAAGGGCAAGCCGACGCCCGAGCAGCTCGAGGAGCTGCGCGGGGTGAAGGAGGAGCTGCAGAAGGTCGAGCGCGAGCTGGCCGAGGCGGAGGCTGCCCGCGAGGAGGCGCTCGCCCAGGTGCCGAACCCCCCGGAGGACGCGGCTCCCGACGGCTTCACCGAGGAGGACGCCGTCGAGCTCCGCCGCGTGGGCACGCCGCCGGCGCTCGCCGAGCCGAAGGAGCACACCGCGGTCGGCCGGTTCGACATGGAACGCGCCGCGCGACTGTCCGGCTCCCGGTTCGGCTACCTGATCGGCGACACGGCGCTGCTCGCCCTCGCCGTCTACCGCTTCGCGCTCGACACCGCCGTCAGGCACGGACACACGCCGCTGCTGCCGCCCGTGCTCGTCCGCGAGGAGGCGATGTACGGCACCGGGTTCTTCCCCACGGAGCGCTCGAACATCTACTCGCTGGAGAGCGACGAGCTGTACCTGACGGGCACGTCCGAGGTCGCGCTCGCCGGCCTGCACATGGGCGAGATCCTCGAGGAGCTGCCGCTCCGGTACACGGCCTTCTCCACGAACTTCCGGCGCGAGGCGGGGGCCGCGGGCAAAGACACGCGCGGGATGTTCCGTGTCCACCAGTTCAACAAGGTGGAGCTCTTCGCATTCGTCGACGCCTCGGAGTCGACGGCCGAGCACGAGCGGCTGCTCTCGATCGAGGAGGAGATCCTCCAGGCTCTCGGCCTCCCGTACCGGGTGGTCGACGTCGCGGCAGGCGACCTCGGCGCGCCGGCCGTGCGGAAGTACGACATCGAGGGCTGGTTCCCGTTCCAGGAGCGGTACCGCGAGCTGACCTCCGCGTCGAACACGACCGACTTCCAGGCCCGCCGGCTCGGCATCCGCCATCGCGCGGGCAGCGATCTCGAGTCGGTGCACACCCTGAACGGGACCGCGACGACCGACCGGACGGTGCTCGCGATCCTCGAGAACTTCCAGGGTGACGTGCCGGACGTGCTGCGCGAGTACGGCGCGCCCGAACGCGTCCAGAGCTGACGCCTCTGCAAGAGCGCCTTGCGGAGCTCCCGCACCGCCGCGACCATTCAGCTGTGGCCGAGCCGGTGATCCATCGCGAAGAGGTGACCGGCCTACTATCCGCGATTCATGACCTGAACCGAGCGCTGTGGGACATTCATCGGGTACTCCTGGAGGAGGACGATGACGGAGAAGAAGAGGACCAAGGCTGAGACTCGTGCCTTCCCCGCCGAGTGGGAAGAGCGAAACGACCGTCTGCTCGAACTTGCACGGCGCGCGCAGGCCGAGCTCGACCGGCGCAAGCGGGCCGAGTCGGACGCCTAGCTCTCAGGCTCGCGGCGCCCGGCGAGCCACTCCTTCGCCAGCCGCCTCTGGGCGCGCGTCAGCCAGGCCTCCTCGACGAGGTCGCGGAGCTCGTCGCGGTCGAGCCCGGCCAGGTCGGGGATACGCATGAGCACCGCGGAGTAGCCGTTCCAGTGCGGCGTCGTGAAGTACACGCCGCGGGAGTCCGCGAGCAGCATTTCCTTCACGCCAAGGTCGGCGACCCGGAACACGAGCACGTCGTCGAGCCGCTCCCCGGTCTCGGGGTCGAGCGCGTCCGGCCGGCGGCTGCGGTGGAAGCAGAACGCCTTCCCGTGCACCTTGTACTTGGGCCGCCCGTCCTCGACGTCCTTCGTGGCCTCGGGCATCGCGAGCGCGAGCTCGTCGAGATCCTTCATCGTCGCCACGGCTGCGACACTAGTTCCCGCGGCGGGGTGCCGGAGCGGTCGAACGGGGCGGTCTTCACCGTGGGGAAACCCATGGTTCCCCCACGTGCCCCCTCCTTCCAGTCCTGCGAAACTGTCGCCCGCGGCGGGGTGCCGGAGCGGTCGAACGGGGCGGTCTTGAAAACCGTTGAGCCTCACGGCTCCGTGAGTTCGAATCTCACCCCCGCCGCTGCCTACTGCCGCAGCTCGGGCGTTCCCCGGCTGTAGCGTTCGCCGCCATGACGACGGGAGACGATCTCCGCGGCCTGATGCGGCTCTGGCCGCACGGCGTGTCGATTCTCAGCGTCGACGTCGAGGGCGATCGGATGGGCGTCACCGTCTCGTCGCTCGTCTCGCTCTCGCTCGAGCCGCCGCTGATCGGCGTCTCGATCGGCAAGGACGCTTCCTGCTACGAGCTCCTGCGCAGCGCCGGGCGCTTCGCGGTCAGCCTGCTCGGCTCGGAGCAGGAGGAGCTCGCGCGGCGCTTCGCCGCCGGGTACCCGCCGATCGTCCACTGGCAGGACGTCCCGACGCGCGAAGGGCAGGTCGCGCCGCTGATCGAGGGCGCGCTCGGCTGGATCGAGGCCGAGACGCTCACCGAAGCCGACGCCGGAGACCACACGTTCTTCATCGCCGCCGTCCTCGCGATCGAGCACGGCCCGTCCCACCACGCGCTCGTCTACCGCGAGAGCACGTACCACTCGGTCTAGGGCGACGCGGGCAGGCCCGACTGTGCGACCGCGACGAGCTGGTCCGTCGTCAATCCCTTCGAGAAGAGCACGAGCGCCTGCCAGTCGAAGCCCCCCTTGAGGCCCGGGAGCACGACGTACAAGGTCGCGGTTTCGGAGCCGTCCTGCTGGACGAGATATCCCTGGTCGGCGCCGACATCGACGGGCTGTGCACCATCCGGGATCGCAGAGCCGCTGGAGGAGATCATGAAGTACGCCTCGACGCAGCCCCCGTCTGCCGAACCGGCGGCCGCGAAGCCGTTTTGCTCCGCCGTCGGCGGGCCGGCCTGGTGCACTGAAGAACACGCCGTGCTCGAAGCAGTGAATCCGGCGGGCGTTCGGAAGTGATACCCGGCGAGCTGCAGCTTCGCGCCGCTCAGAGCCCCGTGTCCGGCTCCTCCCGACCGGGAGGTCGCGAGGAGACCGCTCGCGATCGCGGCGACCCCGGCGGCGACGACCGCCGCACCCACGAGCACGATTGCGACCCGCCGCCGGGGCATCGCTCGGCGGGTCGCCCTCGGTGACGCGAGAATTTGCTCGAGGATCCGATCCTCCTCGGCCACGTCGACCAGCGAGTCGGCGGCCGAGACGAGCGGCCGACCGGCAACTGCAAGGCGGTCGAGTGAGTTACGAGTGCGCATCGAGGTGCCTCCTTCGTGTCTTCAGCGGACCAGGCGAGCGCGCCGCCTCGGGTTCGAGAGCCTGTTGCAACCGCCGTCGCGCCCGGTGCAGGCGGACGAGGAATGCAAGGCGCGTCACGTCGAGAACCTCGGCGGCCTCCGCGGGGCTCAACCCGTCCCAGGCCACGAGCCGGAGCGCCTCGCGGTCACCCTCGCGGAGCGTCGCGAAGGCAGTGAGCACCTCTTCCCGATCCGCGACTGCTGCCGCGAGATCGGAGCTCTGCGCGTCCCGCTCCGCACGCAACCGCAGGGCGAGAGCCCCGCGCCTCGACTCGGACCGGAACTGGCCCGCGACCACCTTCCGCGCCACGCCGAGGAGCCATGCCCGCGGCTCGGCCGGAACGTCGTCGAGTCGGCGCCAGGCCACGAGGAACGTTTCCGCGGCGACGTCCTTGGCGCGTTCGGGATCGATCCGCGCCGCGGCGAAGCGCAGCACGGCCCGGAAGTTCTCCCGGTACAGGCGCTCGAACCGGTCTCGGTCGTCCGCCATCGAAGGAGAGATGGCCGGCACGCGCCCGAAATTACAGTTCGGCTCCATGATCGACGCAGTCGTCTTCGACCTCGACGGCGTCCTCATCCAGTCGGAGGAGGTGTGGGACGGCGTGCGGGAGCGCTACGTCCGCGAGCGCGGCGGCCGCTACGACGACGAGGTGCAGCGCGCGATGATGGGCATGAGCGCGCCCGAATGGTCGCGCTTTCTCCATGAGGAGGCGGGCGTCCCCGACCAGCCGGAGGCGATCAACCGCGACGTCGTCGAGCGCATGCTCGACGCCTACCGCCGCGAGCTGCCGCTGCTGCCGGGCGCGAAGGAGGCGGTGCGGCGCACGGCGGCTGCGTTCCCCCTCGCGCTTGCGTCCTCCTCGAACCGCCAGGTGTTCGAGGAGGTGCTCGAGCTCGCCGGGCTCAGCGGCTGTTTCCGCGCGACGGTCTCGTCGGAGGAGGTCGAGCGCGGCAAGCCGGCACCGGACGTCTACCTCGAGGCCGCGCGGCGTCTCGGCGTCGCGCCGGACCGGTGTGCGGCCGTCGAGGACTCGCACGCCGGTATCCGCTCGGCCAAGTCGGCCGGGATGCGCGTCGTCGCGATCCCGAACGCGGGCTACCCGCCCGACGAGGAAGCGCTCGCGCTCGCCGACGTCACGCTCGAGTCGCTAGAGCAGCTGACGCCCGAGCGCATCGAAGGCGCGTAGCGAAGGCGCGAGCGAGGCGTCGAAGTCCTCCCGGAACATCGTCCAGACGGTCACGTCGCGCAGCGGCCCGCCGCGGAACCCCGGCAGCCGGCGCCGCAGCGTCGCCTCCTCGCGGAAACCGAGCTTGCGCGGGATGCCGAAGCTCGCCTCGTTGCGCGGCTCGATCCGGATCTCGATCCGGTCCGCCTCGCACACCTCGAATCCGACTCGCGTCAGCGCCGCCGACGACTCGGTGGCGATCCCTTGCCGCGTGACGCCGGCCCGGATCCAGTAGCCGATCTCGAGCCCACCCGGCCCGACCCGCGAGTGCAGCCCCGTGCCGCCCAGGACCTCGGCCTCTGCGCGGTCGAAGATGCCCATGATGAACGACTCGCCCGTGTCGTAGAGCGCACGGAAGGCCCGGAGTCGCTCCGCCTTCGCCTCCACCGGCTCGGGCTCGTCGTGCGCCCAGTCCATGAACGGACGGAGGTGGTCGAGGCTCGAGTCGAGCGCGTCCTTGAGCAGCCGCGCATCGCCCGGTTCCCAGCAGCGGATCACGAGCCGCGCCGTCTCGATCCTGTACGGAGCCGCTGGGCCTGCCCACGGCATCGCTAGAGCTTGCCGACGAGCACGCAGCCGTTGTGGCCGCCGAGGCCCATCGCGTTCGAGAGGGCGACCTCGACCTGCGTGCGTCGCGACTCGTTCGGCACGTAGTCGAGGTCGCAGGCGGGATCCGGATTCGCGTAGTTCATCGTCGGCGGCAGGACGCCGTCGCGGACGGCGAGGACGCACATCATCGCCTCGACCGCGCCGGCGGCCCCGAAGCAGTGGCCCGTGACGGATTTCGTCGACGAGACGGCGAGGTCGTAGGCGTGCCCGCCGAACACCTCCTTGATCGCGCGCGTCTCGGCCGCGTCGCCGAGCGGCGTCGAGGTGCCGTGGGCGTTGATGTAGCCGACCTGGCCGGGCTCGACGCCGGAGCGCTCGAGCGCCTGCCGCATCATCGCCACGACGCCGACCGACTCGGGATCGGGCTGCGCGAGATGGTGCCCGTCGTTCGACATTCCGTAGCCGAGGATCTCGGCGTATGCGGTCGCGCCGCGGCGCTCAGCGGCCTCGAGCTCCTCGAGCACGAGCACACATGCTCCCTCCCCCATCACGAAGCCGGCCCGGGTCGCGTCGAACGGGCGCGACGCGCGCGGGGGATGCTCCTCCTCCGCGGCGAGGCCGCGCATCGCGCAGAAGCCGGCGAGGATGAGCGGCGTGATGCACGCCTCGGCGCCCCCGGCGAGCACCGCATCCGCATCCCCGCGCCTGATCAGCTCCGCCGCCTCGCCGACCGCGGTCGAGCCGGTCGCGCACGCCGACACGGGCGCGTAGTTCGGCCCGCGGAAGCCGAGCGCGATCGCCAGCTGGCCGCTGGCGGTGTCGACGAGCACGTTCGGGATGAAGGTCGGCGCGACGCGGTCCGGACCGCGGTCGCGCAGGACGTCGACCTGTTCGACGATGCCCATGATCCCGCCGATCGCGGTGCCGAAGAGGATGCCGATCCGGTCCGGCGAGTACGCGCCGTCGAGCCCGGCATCGGCGACGGCCTCGCGCGCGGCGCCGAGCGAGAGCAGGACGTTGCGGTCGAGCCGCCGCGCCTCCTTCGGCGAGGCGACCTGGGTCGGATCGAAGTCCTTCACCTCGGCCGCGACCCGGACCGGGAACTCGCTCGCGTCGAAAGCGCGGATGAAGTCGATGCCGCTGTCCCCGGAGACCGCCGCGCGCCAGGTCGACGGCGCATCGGAGCCGATCGGCGTCAGGGCGCCGAGCCCGGTCACGACCACACGCCTCATCCCACCACCACTCAGCGAGTTAGACGCGCGCTGTCCGCCCGGGTTGCGCGCTACGCGGTCTCGGCGACGATCGCGTCCACGAGCACGGCGTACACCTTCGTCGGCTGGGTCTTGCCCTTCATCAGCAGCTCGCCCTGAGGCTCGACTGCGATCCCGTCCGCGATTCCCTGCCGCGTGTTCTCGTCGATCAGGATCGGCCGGCCCAGCTCCTTCGTGTGAGCCTCGAGCCGCGCCGCGACGTTGACGGTGTCGCCGACGCAGGTATAGGTGGCGCGGTTGTGCGTCCCCGTGTAGCCCGCGACGACCCGTCCGGATGCGACGCCGACGCCGATCTGGATCTGCACCTTGCCGCGCGCCGCCTGCTCCTCGTCGAAGAGGCGGATCAGCTCGATCATCTGGCGGGCGGCGAGCACGGCCGCCTGCCGGTGATCCTCCCGCGGCACGGGCGCCCCGAAGATCGCCATCAGGCCGTCGCCGACCATCTGGTTGACGATCCCTCCCTCGCCGTTGATCGCGTCCATCATCAGGAGGTAGTAGTCGTTGAGCAGCTCGATCGTCTCGGCCGGCTCCCGCGACTCCGAGATCGTCGTGAACGAGCGGATGTCGCAGAACATCGCCGAGGCGTCGACGTACTGCCCACCGAGCGCGAAACCCGAGGTGAGCAGATCGTCCGCGACCTCCTTCGTCGCGAACTTGCTCACGAGCTCCCGCTGCTGGTCGCGGAGCCGCTTCTTCTCGAGGCTCGCGTTGATCCGCGCGTTCAGGAGCACCGGGTTGACCGGCTTCGTCAGGTAGTCCTCGGCGCCCATCTCGAGGCACCGGACGACGCTGTCGAGCTCGTCGAGAGCCGACGTCACGATCACGGGGATGTCGCGCAGATGCGGATCGTCCTTCAGCTCGGCGAGCACCTCGTAGCCGTCCAGCTCGGGCATCAGGACGTCGAGCAGCATCAGGTCGAAGACCTGCTGCCGGCGGAGGAGGTCGAGCGCCTCGCGGCCGTGTTCGGCGAAGACGATCGTGTGTCCTTGCTGTTCGAGCCCGCGGGCGAGCAGGAGCCGGTTGACCCGGTTATCGTCGGCGATCAGGATCGTGCCCGCGGGAACGGCGGGGCTCACGCCGGCGACTCCGTGCGGAGCGCCGCCAGCGCTTCCTGCAGCGGCGCGTACTGCTGCTCGATCCGGTCGACGAGCTGCGGCGCGTCAGCGAGGTCACCGGCCTTGGCGGCGTGCTCGAGCGTCCGGCACAGCTCCGCGAACCCTTCGGCGCCGAGCGTCGCGCCGTTCGACTTCAGCGTGTGCGCGGCGCGCCGCAGCTCCTCGGCGTTCGTCTCGTCGAGCGACCGGCGCAGGGTCGCGAGCAGCTCGGGCGCGTCGCCGAGGAACGCGTCGATCACCTCGCCGAGGAACTCGTCGCCGCCGAGGTCGCGGAGGTTCTTCAGGGCGCCGTCGTCCAGGCTCACGTACTCGACCGGATCCTCGGCGTGAAGGTCGCCGGCTGCCAGCGGCCGCACGCGCTTGAGCGCCGCGACGAGCTCCTCCGCGCGAATCGGCTTCGCCACGTAGTCGTTCATCCCGGCGGCGAAGCAGGCCTCGCGGTCCTCGGGCAGGGCGTTCGCGGTCATCGCGATGATGTGCGGCCGTGTCTCCTCGGGCCATTGTGCGCAGATCCGCCGAGTGGCGTCGAGCCCGTCGAGCTCGGGCATCTGCACGTCCATGAGCACGACGTCGTAGGGCTGCCGCTCGAGTGCCGCGATCGCCTCGAGCCCGTTGTTCGCGACGTCGGCGCCGTAGCCGAGGCGCTCGAGCAGCCGCAGCGCGACCTTCTGGTTCATCGCGTTGTCCTCGGCGAGCAGGATCCGCAGCGCCGACCGCGTGCGCTTTCCGTCAGGCACGGCCTCGACCTCCTCCGCCCCGGTGCCGCCCGTGAGCAGCTGCAGGAGCGTGTTGTAGAGCTGGGACGCCTTCAGCGGCTTCGCGAGCTGGGCCGAGAAGACGCCGCCCGACTGCAGCTGCGGCAGTCGCCCGAGCGACGTCAGCAGGAGCAGCGGCAGCTCGTCGTCGCTGCGGTGCTGCCGGATCTCACCGGCGAGAGCGAGCCCGTCCATCTCCGGCATCATCATGTCGAGCACGGCGACGTCGAACTTCTCGCCCTGCGCGATCAGCTCGAGCGCCGCGGCCGGCAGCTCGACCGCGACCGGCTCCATCCCCCACGACCGCGCGTGCCGCGTCACGATCTCGCGGTTCGTCGCGTTGTCGTCGACGATGAGGATCCGCTTGCCCGCGAGGTGTGAGAGGCCCTCCTCGAACGGGATCTTCGTGGGCACGTCTGCCGCGGTGACCGGGAGCGCGATGCGGAACGTGGATCCCTTCCCCTCTTCGCTCTCGACCGTGATCGTGCCGCCCATCAGCTCGACGAGCCGCTTCGAGATCGCGAGGCCGAGGCCGGTGCCTCCGAAGCGGCGTGTCGTCGACGCGTCGACCTGGCTGAACGAGGTGAAGAGCAGGCTCATCCGGTCGGGCGGGATCCCGATCCCGGTGTCGCGGACGGCGATCTCGATCCGGTGCGAGCCCGCGCCCGCCTCCGCGGCGTCGACGAGCACCACGACCTCGCCGCCCTCGGTGAACTTGACCGCGTTCGAGAGGAGGTTCAGGAGCACCTGCCGTAGGCGCGCCTCGTCGCCGACGATCCCGGACGGAGCTGCCTCGTCGATCAGGCAGCCGAGCTCGAGCTCCTTCTCCCAGGCACGCGGCGCGACGATGTCGAGCGCGCCCTCGACGCAGTCGCGGAGGCTGAACGGCTCGTGCTCGAGATCGAGCTTGCCGGCCTCGATCTTCGAGTAGTCGAGGATGTCGTCGATCACGTGGAGCAGCGCGTCGCCGCTCGAGTGGACGACCTCGGCGAACTCCCGCTGCTCGGCCGTCAGCTCGGTGCCGAGCAGGAGATCGGTCATGCCGATCACCGCGTTCATCGGCGTCCTGATCTCGTGGCTCATCGTGGCGAGGAAGGCGCTCTTCGCCTGCGTGGCCGCCTCGGCCTCCTCGCGAGCGCGCTGCAGCTCCGTGATGTCGTGGTAGATCGCGTAGAAGCCGGCGTTGCCTCCGTCGAAGCGCAGCGGCACGAGCTCCATCTCGACGTCCAGGAGCGCGCCGTCCTTGGCGGCGCGGCGCGTGATGCGACGGGTTCGGCCCTCGCCGAGCGCCTCGAGGGTGACCTCGCGGCTCTCGCTGCGGAAATCCTCGGGGACGACGAGATCGTCGATCGTGCGGCCGATCGCCTCCTCTGCGTCATAGCCGAAGAGCGCGGCGGCGGCGGGGTTCCAGCCGGTCACGCGCTCGTCGCCGTCCATGACGACGACGGCCGCCGGGCTGACCTCGACGAGCATCTCGAAGTACTGCTTCTGCCGGTCGATCTCCGCGAACAGCCGCGCGTTTTGGATCGCGACGCCGACGTTCGCCGCGATGGTGGCGAGGAGGCGTGCGTCGGCCTCGCCGAACCGTCCCTCCTCCTCGATGCTCTGGACGCTGATCGCGCCGATCGCCCTGCTGCCGACGAGGATCGGCACCCCGAGGAAGGAGAGGGACGGCGTCCCGATCGCCGCCTCCTTCTCGAGCTGCTCCCTCCGGTTCAGAAGGAGCGGCTCGCGTGACTGGAGGATCTGGGAGGTGAGGCCTTCGCCGTAGCGCATCGGCGCCTCGGCGCGGCGCTCGCCGCTCTCCCAGTAGTACGCGAACTCGACCTGTCCCGCCGCCTCGTCGTGGAGCGCGACGTACGCGATGTCGGCGTCGAAGGTCTCGCGCACCTGCTCGCCGACGAGCTCGATCAGCCCGTCGAGGTCGAGCTCCGACGCGAGCGCATGGCCGACGCTGTTCACGGTCGCGAGCTCGCCGACGCGCTGCCGCGTCTCCTGCACGAGGCGCGCGTTCTCGAGCGCGACGATGAGGCTGCCCGCCAGCGTCGTGAGGAGCCGCTGGTCGTCCTCGCCGAACGCGTGCTCGCGATCGATGTTCTGGAGCGAGATGACGCCGGCGGCCTTGCCGCCCGCGACGAGCGGGACGAACAGGACCGACTTGGGCTGCTCGCCGGCGACGATGGTGCTCCCGTAGCGTTCGGTCTCGGCGTCGAGGTTCTCGGTGATGAGCAGCGGCTCGCGCGTCTCGAGCACGTGCTTCGCGAAGCCGGCGAGCGGCCGTGGCTCGGCCTGCAGTCGCTTGCCCCGCTCGAGGAGATAGGGGTACTGGATCAGGGAGGAGCTCTCGTCGACGGTCGCGATCGAGACGACCTGCGCGTCGAAGACGTCGCGGATCCGCTCGCCCACGGCGTCGTAGATCGCCTGCGCGTCGAGCTCGCCGGCGATCGCATCCTGGACGCTGTTGATCACCGCCAGCTCCGCGTTCCGCTGACGGGTCTCGTGCACGAGGCGAGCATTTTCGAGCGCGACGCTCAAGCTGCCCGCGAGCGTCTCCAGGAGCTGCTCGTCCGACTCGCTGAAGGCGTGCTCGCGATCGATGTTCTCCAACGCGATCACGCCCGTCGCCCTGCCCCCGGTGACGAGCGGGACGAAGAGGATCGACTTCGTGTCCTCCCCCACGTTGACCGAGCTCCCGTAACGCTCGGCCTCGGCGTCCATGTCTTCCACGATCAGCAGGGGTTTGCGCGTGTCCAGCACGTGCTTCGAGAAGCCGATGGGTGGGGCCGGGTCGACATGCAGCCGCTCGCCGCGCTCGATGATGTACTGGAAGTGCTGGAGCCCGGTCGCCTCGTCGAGCGTCCGGATCGACACGACCTGCGAGTCGAAGACTTCCTGGATCTTGTCGCCGACGGCGTCGTAGATCGCCTGCGGATCGAGCTCGCCCGCGATCGCGTCCTGCACCCCGTTGATGAGCGCCAGCTCGGCGTTCCGCTGCCGCGTCTCGTGCACGAGCCGCGCGTTCTCCAACGCCACGCTCAGGCTGCCGGCGAGCGTCTCCAGCAGCTGCCGATCCGACTCGCCGAAGGCGTGCTCGCGATCGACGTTCTGCAGCGAGATCACGCCCGTCGTCCGGCCGCCGCCGACGAGCGGCACGAACAGACCGGACTTCGGCCACTCGCCGGCGAGGATCTGCGAGGCATCGGGCTCCAGGGCCTGGCTGACGAGCACCGATTCGCCGGTCTCCATCACCTGCCCCGACAGCCCTCTCGGTGCCGACGGCTCCGCCTCCAGCCGCTCGCCCCGCTCGATGATGTACGGGAACTCCATCAGGCCCGTCGCCTGGTTGAGCGTCGCGATGAAGACGGCCTGCGCGTCGAAGACCTCGCGGATCCGGTCGCCAACCGCGTCGTAAATGGCCTGCGGCTCGAGCTCGCCGGCGATCGCGTCCTGCACGCCGTTGATCAGCGCGAGCTCCGCGTTCCGTTGCCGCGTCTCGTGCACCAGCCGCGCGTTCTCCAGCGCCACGCTGAGGCTGCCCGCGAGCGTCTCGAGCAGCTGCTGGTCCGACTCGCCGAACGCATGCTCGCGGTCGACGTTCTGGAGCGAGATCACGCCTGTGGCCTTGCCGCCCGCGACGAGAGGGACGAACAGGGCCGACTTCGCGCCCTCGCCTGCGGCGACCTTGCTCCCGTACCGCTCCGACTCGGCATCGAGGTCCTCGCCGATGAGCAGCGGCTCCCGAGTCTCCAGGACGTGCTTGGAAAACCCGATCGGCGAACGCGGCTCGAGCTCGTGGCGCTGACCCCGCTCGATCAGGTACGGGTAGTGCGTGAGCCCCGTCGTCTCGTCGAGGGTCACGATCTGGACCGCCTGGGCGTCGAAGATCTCCTGGATCCGGTCGCCGACCGCGTCGTAGATCGCCTGTGTGTCGAGCTCCCCGGCGATCGCCTCCTGGACGCTGTTGATCAGGGCGAGCTCGGCGTTCCGCTGCCGCGTCTCGTGCACGAGCCGCGCGTTCTCGAGCGCCACGCTCAGGCTCCCGGCGAGCGTCTCGAGGAGCTGCTTGTCGGACTCGCCGAACGCGTGCTCGCGGTCGACGTTCTGCAGCGAGATCACGCCGGTCGCCCTGCCGCCGGTGACGAGCGGGACGAACAGCACCGATTTCGGCTCCTCGCCGGCGACGATGTCACTCCCGTATCGAACGGCCTCCGCAGCGACGTTCTCGGTCAGCAAAACGGTTTCTTGCGTCTCCACGACGTACTTGGAGAAGCCGCCCGGCGCCTCGGGCTCGGCCTGGAGCCGCACGCCGCGCTCGAGGATGTACGGGAAGTTGTCGAGCCCGGTCGCCTCGTCGCGGGTCATGATCGCGACGACCTGCGCGTCGAAGATCTCCTGCACCTTGTCGCCGACTGCGTCGTAGATCGCCTGGTCGTCGAGCTCGCCGGCGATCGCCTCCTGGACGCTGTTGATCAGCGCGAGCTCGGCGTTCCGTTGCCGCGTCTCGTGCACGAGCCGCGCGTTCTCGAGCGCCACGCTCAGGCTGCCGGCGAGCGTCTCCAGCAGCTGCCGATCCGACTCTCCGAACGCGTGCTCGCGGTCCGCGTTCTGGAGCGAGATCGTGCCGGTCGCCTTGCCGCCGGTGACGAGCGGCACTCCCAGCAGCGACTTCACGCTCTCTCCCGTGAGCACGGAGAGGCCCAATCGCTCACGCGCTGCGTCGATGTCCTCGACGATCAGCAGCGATTCGCCGGTCTCGAGCAGGTGCCTCGAGAGACGGCTCGGCGTCCGCGGCTCCGCCTGCAGCCGCTCACCCCGCTCGATCAGGTACGGCCAATGCATGAGGCCCGTTGCCTCGTCGAGCGTCGAGATCGTAACCACCTGCGCGTCGAAGATCTCCCGGACCTTGTCGCCGACCGCGTCGTAGATCGCCTGCGTGTCCAGCTCGCCCGCGAGAGCGTCCTGGACGCTGTTGATCAGCGCGAGCTCGGCGTTCCGCTGCCGCGTCTCGTGCACGAGCCGCGCGTTCTCGAGCGCCACGCTGAGGCTTCCCGCGAGCGTCGTCAGCAGGCGAACGTCGTCTTCGTCGAACGCGTTCGTCCGGTCGAGGTTCTGCAACGAGATGCGACCGCGAACCTCGTCGCCGGAAATCAGCGGAGCCATGAGCATCGATCGCGCCGGCTCTCCCTGCACGACCGGCTGCTCAATGCCTCGCTCGGCGAACCAGGCATCCACGTCGTTCAACAAGAACGGTGCCTTCGTCTCGAGGATCCTCTGGGTCATCGGAGAGCGACCGATGGGCTGCGGCTCGTCGGGGAAGCGGACGCCGCGCTCGATCGCGTATGGGTAGCGAGTCAGGCCCGCGGCGAAGTCGAACATGCCGATGTCGACGACCTGGGCGTCGAAGATCTCCTGGATCTTGTCGCCCACCACGTCGTAGATCGCCTGCATCTCGAGCTCGCCGGCCAGTGCCTCCTGGACGCTGTTGATCAGCGCCAGCTCGGCGTTCCGCTGCCGCGTCTCGTGCACCAGCCGCGCGTTCTCGAGCGCGACGCTCAGGCTGCCGGCGAGCGTCGTGAGAAGGCGCACGTCCGCCTCGTCGAATGCGTGCTCGCGATCCAGGTTCTGCAGGGAGATCGTGCCTGTCGCCTTGTCGCCGGTGACGAGGGGAACGTAGAAACCGGACTTGGGCTGCTCCCCGACGTCGACCTTCGCTCCGACTCGTGCAGCCTCTTCGGCGAAATTCTCTGTGATCAGCACGGGCTCATGCGTCTCGAGCACCTGCGTCAACCAGCCGCGCGGCTCGATGGACGGGTGAGCCAGTCGCTCGCCGACTTCGAACGCGTACGGAAAATGCAGGAGTCCCGCGCTCTCGTCGAGCGTCGAGATGACGACTATCTGCGCGTCGAAGATCTCCCGGATCTTGTCGCCGACGATGTCGTAGATCGCCTGCTGGTCGAGCTCGCCCGCGATTGCCTCCTGGACGCTGTTGATCAGCGCTAGCTCGGCGTTTCGCTGACGTGTCTCTTCGATCGCCCGCGCTCGGGAGAGGGCGGCGCCGATGTGCTGGCCCACGAACACGAGCAGGTCTTTGTCCTGATCCGTGTATCGGACGTTTTTCGAATAGG
>DATEHY010000130.1:0-10557 GCA_035279325.1 Gaiellaceae bacterium | reverse complement strand
CGTCCCGGTTCCCGCCGCCGTCGCGCGGCAGGCGGCGGCGCTCAGCTGGCGGCTGCGGCTGCAGCCCACGCCGCCGGGCTGGCTCGACATGGGCCTCTCCGTCCCGATCATGGACACGAGCCGTGCCCGCGACGAGCTCGGCTGGGAGCCGCGTCGCAGCTCGGTCGAGGCGATCCGCGAGGTCCTCAGCGGCATCGCCCGAGCGGACGGCGAGCCGACCCCGCCGCTCGAGCCCGCGCGACGCTGACGAACGACCGGTACGACGTACCGCACGTAAGGCTCGCGGAAGTGCGACGGCGGTGCAACCGCGGCGCATGACCATGCGGGGCCGGTACGACGTACCGCACGTTCGCGTGTCGGGCGGGTCACGAGTCCCTCGCGCCCGCAAGTAGCATCGCCGGCGTGTCGACGCCGCCCATCGTGTGGACGCCGAGCCCCGAGCGGATCGCGTCAGCCACGATCACGCGCTACCGGGAGTGGCTCAACGAGACGCGAGGGCTCGGTCTCGAGGGCTACCACGACCTCTGGCAGTGGTCGGTCGACGAGCTCGAGGACTTCTGGGCGTCGATCTGGGAGTTCTTCGAGGTCGAGGTGAGCGCGCCGTACGAGCGCGTGCTGACCACACACGAGATGCCCGGCGCGAAGTGGTTTCCCGGCGCGCGGCTCAGCTACGCGGAGCACGTGTTCCGCGGCCGCGACGACTCCGATGTCGCGATCCGGCACGCGTCGGAGC
Organism: Gaiellaceae bacterium; assembly: GCA_035279325.1. Taxonomy (GTDB): domain Bacteria; phylum Actinomycetota; class Thermoleophilia; order Gaiellales; family Gaiellaceae; genus Palsa-739. The sequence continues at coordinate 9,824 of DATEHY010000130.1, read as the reverse complement.
TGCGACCCCTCGGCGAGTGTACGTGGGGGGAGCTGCGGGCGCGGGCGGGTGCAGTCGCGGCCTCGCTCCGCGAGGCGGGAGTCGTCGCGGGCGACCGCGTCGCCGCCTATCTCCCCAACATCCCGGAGACGGTCGCGGCCTTCCTCGGCTGCGCGAGCATCGGCGCGACCTGGTCGAGCTGCGCGCCGGAGTTCGGCGTCCGCAGCGTCGTCGACCGGTTCGCCCAGATCGAGCCGAAGGTTCTCCTCGCCGTCGACGGCTACCGCTACGGCGGCAAGGACTTCGACCGGAGAGAGACGATCGCGGCGCTCCAGCGCGAGCTGCCGACCGTGGAGCGCACCTTGGTCGTCCCCTATCTCGACGGTGGGGAATGGGAGCTGCCGCCCGCCGAGCTCGAGCCCGCCCAGCTCCCCTTCGACCACCCGCTCTGGGTTCTCTACAGCTCGGGCACGACCGGACTGCCGAAGGCGATCGTCCACGGCCAGGGCGGCATCCTCCTCGAGCACCTGAAGAAGCTCCGCCTCCACCTCGACGCCCGCGCCGGCGATCGGCTCTTCTGGTTCACGACGACGGGCTGGATGATGTGGAACTTCCTGGTTGGCGGACTGCTCTCGGACGCGTCGATCGTGCTCTTCGACGGCAACCCTGCGTACCCGGATCTCGGCACGCTCTGGGATCTCGCCGACGCCGCCGGCATCACGTGCTTCGGCACGAGTGCCGGGTACATCACCGCCTGCCAGAAGTCGGGCCTGGAGCCCCGCGCGGGCCGCGATCTCTCGCGCCTCGACAGCGTCGGCTCGACCGGCTCGCCGCTCGCGCCCGAGGGCTTCGACTGGGTGCGCGAACGAGTCGGCGAGCACGTGTGGCTCTTCTCGACCTCCGGCGGCACCGACGCGTGCACCGCCTTCGTCGGCGGCGTGCCGACGCTTCCGGTCTACCGCGGCGAGCTGCAGGCGCGGGCGCTCGGCGCGAAGGTCGAGGCCTGGAGCGAGGATGGGCGTCCGCTCGTCGGCGAGGTCGGCGAGCTCGTGATCACCGAGCCGCTGCCGTCGATGCCTCTCTATCTGTGGGGCGACGACGACGGGTCGCGCTACCGCGCGAGCTACTTCTCCACCTTCCCCGGTGTGTGGCGGCACGGGGACTGGATCGAGATCACCGATCGAGGCACGGCCATCATCACCGGCCGCTCCGACGCGACGATCAATCGCGGCGGCGTCCGTATGGGCACGAGCGAGCTCTATCGTAGCGTCCTCGCGCTCTCCGAGGTCACCGACGCGCTCGTCGTCGACGTGCCGCAGGGCGACGCCTTGCAGATGACGCTGTTCGTCGTCCTGCGCGAGGGCGACGATCTCGACGAGAAGCTGACCGCCGAGATCCGGCGCCGGATCCGCGATGACTGCTCGCCCCGGCACGTCCCCGACGAGATCGTCGTCGTTCCGGAGATCCCGCGCACGCTCTCGGGGAAGATCCTCGAGGTGCCGGTCAAGCGGCTTCTGATGGGCGCGTCGGCCGCCGAGGTCGCGAGCCGCGAGTCGCTCGCCAACCCGGAGGCGCTCGACTGGTTCACCCGACTTGCGGCCGGCAGGCAGGGTTCCTAACTTTCCCGGCAGAAGCCCGTCACAAGCTTTCGAGGAGAAGTGTCTTTCCTGGCCGCAGATTGTGCTCGCGCCCGCGAGTCCGTTTCCGTACAGCTCGACGGTGAGCTGCCGGAGCTCGAGCTGGACCGGCTCGAGACCCACCTCCGCATCTGCCCGGAGTGCTCGGAGTGGGCGGAACAGGTGCGGGAGGTGACGCAGCGCCTGCGGGCGGCGGCTCTCGAGGTGCCGGCGGAGAGGTTCGTACTGCCGCGCCGCTCGCGCCGGTGGGCGGTGAGCTCCGGAGTGGCGCTCGCGTCGGCGGCGGCCGTGGTCGCGACGATGTTCTTCACCCCCGGCCAGCGCCCAGCCGCGAGTTCCCCGTTCCATGTGTCGCCGGTGACGCGCATGGCGGCGCAGCGCCTGGCCGTCAGCCGCGTGGCCCGGCTCGAGGACGGCATGTTCACGCCGTCCACCGAAGCGTCCAACGGCTTCAAGCCGGTCTGACGCTCGCGGGCTCGCGTTCTCAGCGACTCCTAACTAAGCTCCCCGCCGGTCGTCTAACACACGTGACGGACGCTCCATGGAGCGTCGGAGCGAGTTGGCGCCGCCGTCCAGGCTCCCGGCGCGCACCGAACGGAGGGTAAACCTAATGCACAGACGGGTCTGGTTCCTCGCGGCTGTCGCTGCCGGCGTGCTTTCGCTGGTCGGCTCGGCTGCCGCGATGACGGCCGGTGGCTCGAGCTCGACTACGCGGGCTCAAGTCCTGGCCCCGTTGGCCGGCGTTCCGCGCACACCCGCCGCTCGCGCAGCCAAGAAGACCATGGTCTTCGGCCTCGAGCAGACGGTCACCGGCTTCAACGTCCTGGAGGCCGACGAGAACGCGTACTACGCGGCCATCGTCGCGGGGTACCCCATCATCCGGGGCACCTACATCGTCGATCAGAAGGGCAACTACCACCTCGACCTGGCGTCGAAGGTGAAGGCGAACAAGAAGTACCTGAAGATCTGGATTCGCAAGGACGCCAACTGGAACTGGCTCGGTCACAAGAGCCATCCGGTCACCTCGGCGGACTTCATCTACACGTGGCAGCAGATCATGGACCCGAAGAACAATCCGGCGTCCACGACCGGCTACTCGAACATCGCAAGGGCGAAGGCCAACGGCGCGAAGGCAGTGACCTTCTACTGGAAGAAGGGCCAGCCGTTTGCGGACTACCGCGACCTGTTCAGTGAGATCCTGCCGGGCTACGCGCTCAAGGGCCAGGCGTTCAACGACTACTGGCACAACTGCGTGTGCGGTAACGACGGCCACCCGATCTCGGACGGCCCGTTCTACATGTCCGGCTACCACCAGGATCAGGACATCACCCTGAAGCAGAACCCGAAGTGGTACGGCAAGAAGGCGGGTCTGAACTCGATCGTGTTCCGGATCATCACGGACACGAACTCCGAGATTCAGGCGATGCGCGGCGGCGAGGTCGACGCGATCAACCCGTCTCCGGAGTCGGCCCTGTCGACGCTCGTGCACCAGAAGAACCTCTCGTACAGCGCAATTCCCAGCTTCACCCAGGAGCACTGGGACCTCGAGGTCGGCCCCCAGGGCGCGCCTCTGCTGAAGAAGCTCTACATGCGGGCTGCGATTTCCGAGGGCATGAACCGGCAGTCGCTGATCAAGGCGCTGTACGGCACGATCGCTCCGGGCCTCAAGCCCCTGAACAACCCCGAGTACGAGATCGGCACGAACGCCAACGGGAAGTTCGCGTACTTCAACCAGTACAACTACAACCCGAAGAAGGCGATCGCGACGCTGAAGAAGGCCGGCTGCACGGGCGGTCCTTCGTCGCCGAACAAGAGCAACACGAAGGTCTGGACGTGCGGTGGCCAGAAGACGGAGTTCCGCTTCGCCACCACGACCCGCGCCTCTCGCGTGGAGAGCAGCCAGATCTTCCAGCAGCAGCTGATGGCGATCGGGATCAAGATCGACCCGAGCATCCAGGATCCCTCGACGTTCTTCGGCACCTACCTGCCGAGCGCGAACTTCGACATCGGTGAGTACGCCTGGATCGGCGGCCCGGATCCGTCCGGATTCGACTCCATCTACCAGTGCTACAACGCCGCGAAGAACCTCGGCGGCTCGAACTACAAGCGCTACTGCAACCACAAGGTCGACAAGCTCATCGCAAAGGCCGACGTGAACTTCAACCCGGCCAAGCGCACGGCGCAGTACGAGGAGGTCGCGAAGATCCTCGCCGACCAGATCTCGGTCATCCCGCTGTACGCGAGCCCGTCGATCTTCGTCTACAAGAAGGCCATCCAGGGCGCGTCCACGTCGAACAACGCGACGAACGAGGGTCCGACCTGGAACGTCCAGAACTGGAAGTGGAGCTCCTAAGCTCCTAAGGTAGGGAACGACCGAGCGACCACGAATGCGGATCCGCTCCCGCCGCCGGCGGGAGCGGATCCGCGGTCGCTCTTTCACCAACCGGAAGCGAGATTCCGATGCTCACGTACATCGCCAGGCGGGTCCTCTACAGCATCCCCGTCCTGCTCCTCTCCTCGTTCCTCAGCTTCTTGTTCGTGTCCTACGCGGGGAACCCCCTCGCGACCGCGCGACAGAACCCGCGCTTCTCGCACCAGACGCTCATCAACCTGACGCACCAGATGCACCTCGACAAGCCGGTGGTCGTGCGCTACTTCTATTGGCTGCACGACGTCTTCGCCGACAAGCTCGGCAAATCGCTGATCACGCTGCAGCCGATCTGGCCCGACATCACTCGGACGCTCAGCCACACGGCGCAGGTGATCATCATCTCGGAGAGCCTCGCGATCATCCTCGGCATCGCCGTCGGCATCTACTCCGCGATCCGTCAGTACTCGGTCTTCGACTACCTGTTCACGTCGGTGAGCTTTCTCGGCTTCGCCCTGCCGACGTTCTGGCTCGCGCTCCTGCTGCAGATCGCCTTCACCGACATCTATCTGAAGTGGAACATCCGGATCTTCTACACCTCCGGCCTCAACAGCACTCCGGGGGGATCGGCGTGGTCGATCGACCGGCTGCAGCACATCGCGCTGCCGGTGGCGACGCTCTGCATCATCAGCTTTGCGCTCTACAGCCGCTACATGCGCGCCTCGATGCTCGACGTGATCAACAGCGACTACGTCCGCACCGCCCGCGCGAAGGGCGTGCCGGAGTGGAAGGTGATCATGCGCCACGTCTTCCGCAACGCGCTGATCCCGATCACGACCGTGACCGCCCTCAACATCGGGGGCCTGCTGGGCGGCGCGATTGTCACCGAGACCGTCTTCTCGCTCGACGGCATCGGCTTCTGGTTCGTGCAGGCCTTGAACTCCCACGACCTCTACGAGGTGATGGCCTACCTCGTCGTCACGTCGGTCATAATCGTCGTCTTCAACCTGATCGCGGACGTCACCTACGGCTTCCTCGACCCGCGCATCCGTTATGACTGATTCGAGCATCTCGCCCCGCGGCTCGTCTCCGGCCCAGCCGACCAGCCCGCCGGCGCCCGGTCCGGACCTCCCTCCGCCGCACGCGGGCGGGGTCGAGGGCACGCTCGAAGCCGGGCTGCAGCTCAAGGTCCGCAGCCAGTGGTCGTACGCGCGCATGCGGTTCTTCCGCCACCGCCTGGCCCTGATCGGGCTGTTCGGCCTGATCGTGATCTTCGGCGCGGGGATCTTCGCCAACTACATCGCGCCGGGCGGCTTCTCCGCGATCAACCTGGGGAACTTCCAGTACCTCGCCCACCCATCGGCGAAGCACATCTTCGGCACCGACGAGCTCGGACGCGACGAGTTCAACCGCGTCATCTGGGGCATCCGGACCTCGATGGAGGTCGGCGTCTTCGTCGCCGTCGTCTCGTCGTTCATCGGGATGTTCGTCGGGGCTGTCGCCGGCTTCTACGGCGGCTGGATCGACAACCTCCTCATGCGCATCACGGACCTCGTTCTCACGCTGCCGGCTCTCGCCATCCTGCTCACGGCGTCCGCTCTGCTCGGCCAGGGGAGCCAGTGGCGCATCTCGGCGATCCTCGTCGCCTTCTTCTGGACGGGCATCGCCCGCGTCGTCCGCGGCGTCTACCTCTCGCTGCGCGAGAAGGAGTACGTGGAGGCGGCGAAGGCCTCCGGCGGCGGCGACATGCGCCTGATGTTCAGGCACATCCTGCCGAACACGCTCGGTCCGATCATCGTCAACGGGACGCTCGCCGTCGGCACGGCGATCCTCGTCGAGGCGGCGCTCTCCTTCCTCAGCCTCGGGATCAAGCCACCGACGCCGTCGCTCGGCGGCCTCATCAACGACGGCCAGGCGAACCCGCAGGACTGGTGGCTGACGGTCTTCCCGGGCATCACCATCGTCCTGATCGTCCTTTGCGTCAACTTCGTCGGCGACGGCCTCCGGGACGCGCTCGATCCGCAACAGAGGAGGATGCGTGCCTGATCCGGTGCTTTCGATCCGGGATCTCGTCGTCGAGTTCAAGACCGAGGACGGCATCGTCCACGCGGTCGACGGCGTCTCCTACGATCTCTTCCCCGGCGAGACGCTCGGCATCGTCGGCGAGTCGGGCTCCGGCAAGAGCGTCTCGACGCTCGCGCTGCTCGGGCTGATCCCGCAGCCGCCCGGACGGATCGTGAGCGGCACCGCGGAGTTCAAGGGACGCGACCTGCTGAAGCTCAAGAAGAAGGAGCTGCGCCGCGTGCGCGGCAACGAGGTCGCGATGGTGTTCCAGGATCCGATGACGTCGCTCAACCCGGTCCTGACCGTCGGCAACCAGCTCGGGGAGTCGATCAAGACGCACTACCCCGACGAGAAGGGCGACGTCATCAAGCAGCGCGTCATCGACCTGCTGAAGCTCGTCGGCGTCCCCAACGCCGAGACGCGCTACGCCCAGTATCCGCACGAGTTCTCGGGCGGCATGCGGCAGCGAGCGATGATCGCGATGTCGATCACCAACTCGCCGGCGCTCCTGATCGCCGACGAGCCCACGACCGCGCTCGACGTCACGATCCAGGCGCAGGTGCTCGAGGTGCTGAAGCGCGTGCAGGCGGAGACGCACGCGGCGACCATCCTGATCACGCACGACCTGGGCATCGTCGCCGAGATGTGCGATCGCGTGCTCGTCATGTATGCCGGCCACATCGTGGAATCCGGCGACGTCGAGACGATCTTCCGCTCGCCGAGGCATCCGTACACGATCGGGCTGATGGACAGCCTGCCGAAGCTGACGGAGGACGAGGAGTGGCTGCGGCCGATCACCGGGTCGCCGCCGTCGCTCATCGACCTGCCGCCCGGTTGCCCGTTCCACCCACGCTGCTTCCTCGCCCGCGAGAAGTGCAGGGAGTCGAATCCGCCGCTGGAGCCGGTCGGCGGCTCCGCGCATCTGAGCGCCTGTCACTTCTCCGACGAGCTGATCGGCCACAAGTCCAAGTTCTCGCAGGAGGCGGTGGCGTGAGCGCCGAGGCCGCAGCGATCCATCAGCGCGCGGACCTCGGCGAGGAGATCCTCCGTGTCGAGTCGCTCGTCAAGCACTTCCCGATCCGCGCGGGCATCTTCAAGCACACGGTCGGGCACATCCACGCGGTCGACGGCGTCGACCTGACCGTGAAGGCCGGCGAGACGCTCGGGCTCGTGGGCGAGTCCGGCTGCGGCAAGACGACTCTCTCGCGCACCCTGATCAAGCTGACGGAGCCGACCGAGGGCAAGATCGTCTTCAACGGCCGCGACATCACCGGCCTGTCACGCCGCCAGATGCGCGAGGTCCGGAGCGAGATGCAGATCGTCTTCCAGGACCCGTACGCCTCGCTCAATCCGCGCATGACCGTCCGCGACATCGTGAGCGAGCCGCTGCGGATCCACGGCCGCCACAGCGGCGCCCAGGGACGCTCCCGCGTCGACGAGCTGCTGCGCGTCGTCGGGCTCTCTCCCGAGCACGCGAACCGCTTCCCACACGAGTTCTCGGGCGGCCAGCGCCAGCGCATCGGCGTCGCGCGGGCCCTCGCGCTCAACCCGCAGCTGATCATCCTCGACGAGCCGGTTTCGGCGCTCGACGTCTCGATCCGCGCGCAGGTGGTCAACCTGCTCGAGTCGCTGCAGCGTGACTTCGGCCTGACGTACATCTTCGTCGCCCACGACCTGTCGGTCGTGCGGCACGTCTCCGACCGCGTCGCCGTGATGTACCTCGGCAAGGTGGTCGAGATCGGCACGAAGCACGACATCTACGACCGTCCCTCGCATCCGTACACGCAGGCGCTCTTGTCGGCGGTGCCGATCGAGGAGCCGGGGCAGCGCGGCAAGCGAGAGCGGATCGTGCTCGAGGGCGACGTCCCGAGCCCGGCCAACCCGCCGTCCGGCTGCCGCTTCCGCACGCGCTGCTGGAAGGCGCAGGCGATCTGTGCCGAGCAGGAGCCGGAGCTCGTCGACCGCGGTACCGGTCACCCGACCGCGTGCCACTTCGCCGAGGTCGTCAAGCCGCTCGACATCGGCGCGCCGAAGCCCGCCCCGACGGCGTAGACGGCGAGCCGGCTAGGAGGCCGCGGCGTCGGGTGTGCGGGCCGGCAGGGCTGCGTCCGCAGTCAGAGCCGCGTCGGCCGCGAGCGCTGCGTCGGCGGCGTGGGCGCGCTCGGACTCCTTGTGAGCCCGCACGAGCAGCTCGTGCTCCACGCAATACGTACTGAGCGTGAAGGTCGAGCACCCCGGAAAGGCACAGCCGTGCAGCATCGGCATTAACAGGAGCTTAACGGTTCTTCCCTCGCATTGCGAGGCTACGCCGGGCCGCCCGACGGGTACAGGGGGAAGGTGTCGAGGATCGCCTCGGTCGTCGCTCTGTTCGCGGTCTTCGTGGCCGGCTGCGGCGGCGCCGCCCGGTCGCCGCAGCCCGTCCGCCACGGTTTGCCGCGGGCTCTCGCGCGGGGCTGGGAGGTGCAGGCCTCGGAGATCGCGGCGGCCGCGACGGCCGGCGACGACTGCCGTGCGATGCATCTGGCGCACACCCTGCGCGACGAGGTCGTGGCGTCGAAGAGCACGGTGCCTCGCCGTCTGCAGGCCGCGCTCCTCACCGGGGTGACCGCGCTCGCGGATCGCACGACGTGCACGCCGCCCCCGGCTCCCACGAAGCCGCCGAAGCAGTCGCAGCCACCGAAGGGTCCCGGCCCCGCCGATCACGGTCACAAGGGTCACCACGGGCACCACGGCAAAGGGAAGGGCAAGTGACTGCGACCACGCGCGTCGCGGGCCGGTACGAGCTCGTCCGGCCACTGGGACACGGAGCGATGGCGACGGTCGACCTCGCGCACGACGTCGAGCTCGATCGGCCCGTGGCGCTGAAGCGGCTCGCGGAGAATCTCGCGCGGGACGACGAGCTGCGGCGGCGGTTCCTCCGTGAGCCGCGTCTGGCCGCCCGGCTCGCGAACCCGAACGTCGTGCGCGTCTTCGACGTGGGGGAGGACGACGGCAGGCCCTTCATCGCGATGGAGTACGTGGAGGGCGAGACGCTCGCCGAGCTCCTCGCCAGGCGGGGACGCCTGCCCGCGCCCGAGGCGGCGACTCTCGGCGTGCAGATGTGCGCCGGCCTCGCGGCCGCCCACGCCGCGGGCCTCGTCCACCGCGACGTCAAGCCTCAGAATCTCCTTCTCGGGGCCGACGGCGTCCTCAAGCTCGGCGACTTCGGCATCGCGACCGGCCGCGAGGGGACGCAGCTCACCCAGGCCGGCACCGTCCTCGGCACGCCCGGCTATCTCGCGCCCGAGCAGGCGCGCGGCGAGCAGGTCACCGCCGCGGCCGACGTCTACGCGGTCGGGGCCGTGCTCTACGAGCTCCTGACCGGAGAGCCGGCGCGCCGCACGGTCTCGCTCGCCGACCTGGGAGCGGAGAACGGCTTCCGTCCTCCCGATCTCGCGGCGCGTGCGCCGGACGCTCCTCCCGAGCTCGTCGCTGCCGTGACCGCGTGTCTCGCGGTCCGGCCCGAGCTCCGGCCTCCATCCGCGGCGGGGCTCGCCCGGCTGCTTGCTCCGCTCGCGTCGGAGGCCGACACGCTGCTGCCGGCAGACCCGGCACGGCGTGCGACCGAGATCCTCGCCCCGAGGGACGTCACGTCCTCACGGCGCTGGTCGACCCGGCGACTGGCTGCCGCCGCGGCTCTCGTCGCGGCCGCGCTGGCGGGGCTCGCGATCGCCGTCGCGCTGACCAGCGGGGGCGGCAACTCGCCCGGCCCGAAGGCTCGACCGCGCCCGGTCGCG
>DATEHY010000129.1:0-5803 GCA_035279325.1 Gaiellaceae bacterium | reverse complement strand
CAGACCTCTGGTGTATCAGTCGTCGTGCCAACGGCGCTGCTGATTAGCCACGTCTGGATGGGATAACCGCTGAAAGCATCTAAGCGGGAAGCCCACCTCGAGATGAGAGCTCCCATCCCCTCGAGGGAGTAAGGGCGGTCGAAGACTACGACCTTGATAGGCGGGACGTGTAATCGCAGCGATGCGTTCAGCGGACCCGTACTAATTGCCCGAGGTCTTGATTTGAACGCCGGTCAGAGTCGCTATGGAGTTTTGAAGGTGCTGCGCGGGAAGTGCGCCCTTGACAAGTTCGGCGGTCATACCGGTAGGGAGACACCTCTTCCCATTCCGAACAGAGAAGTTAAGCCTGCCAGGGCCGATGGTACTCGGAGGGCAACCTCCCGGGAGAGTAGGTCGCCGCCGATTTATCTCACAGAAAAGGAGCCGCGGAGGCGGCTCTTTTTCGTCCCGGGATTCAGGCCGCCTCTTCGTCGCGGAGGCGGTCACGCCACGCGGAATCGAGCTCGCGCAGCCTGCGGACACGATCTGCGAGCGGGGGATGCGTGACGAACAGCCGGGCGGGCCACTCCTCGGCAAACGGGTTGATCGTGAGCATCGGCTCGCTCGCGGGGCTGCCCTCGAACTCGACCAGCTCCGCTGCCTGCTCCAGCCGGATCAGCGCATCCGCGAGCCCGTGCGGCGAGTCGCAGAGGCTAGCCGCGAGCCGGTCCGCCGCGAACTCCCGCTTCGGCGAGACGAGGAGATGGACGCAGGCGGCCGCGACCGGTGCGAGCACGAACAGCAGCGATCGCTCGAGCCAGCCGCCGATTCGGCTCGTCTCGAGCAAGACCGCCGCCGCAACCGAAGCCGCGGTCTGCACCTGGACGTCGTGGAGCCGGACGTGCGCGATCTCGTGCGCGAGCACGCCCTCCAGCTCGGCCGGCGCGCAGGCCGCGACGCAACCGGTGCTGACGGCGAGCGAGGAGCTGCGCACGCCACGCCCTGTCGCAGCCGCGATCGGCAGCCCGTCCGGAATGAGATAGAGCCGCGGCTTCAGGATGCCCGCGCGCGACGCGAGCCGCTCGACGGTGGAGTGAAGGAGCGGCGCCTCGCCGAGCGGCAGCTCGCGCGCTCCCATCATCCCGAGGACGACGCGGTCGAACGACCAGTACGCGCCGGCCGCGACCAGGAGCGCGCAGAAGACGAAGATCGAGAGCCCGCGCACGCCGTCGATCAGCCAGCCGACCAGGGCGAAGAGACCGGCCAGCGCGAGCACGAGGAGCCACGACTTGAGGATGTTGCGGACCGCGAGCAGCACGTCTCCGCCGCCCCTAGCGGTCTTCGCCGCTGTCTTCCTGCCCGTCGTCCTCGAGCAGGCCGCGCGGCGGCCAGTCCTCGTTCTGCGGCGCGTCGCAGCGGCTCGAGCAGTGTAGCGACGCGATGTTCTGGAGCGGGACGAGGATGTGCCCGTTGAGCTCGATGTGCGCCACCTCGTCGACGTAGCAGTATGCGGTGAGCACGCCTTCCTGGTACTCGCCGCCGAAGAGCGCGACCTCGACCTGCTCGCCCTTGTACTTGCTCGTGTAGTCCTCCACCGGCAGTCAGTCTAGTGCTCGGAAGGAGCCGTTCTCGTAGGCGCAGAGCCAGCGGCCGCAGTTCTCGACTACCGGCAGAGCCATCCCGAGAGCGGCGGTCTGCACGCGTCGCATCGAGCCTCCGTGGGTGACGACGAGGACGCACCCCGACCCGGCATGGGCCTCGCCGATCGTCCGCAACGCCCGCAGCATCCGGTGCTGATGGGCCGCGGTCGACTCGCCGACGAACTCGACCCGGTCGCGCTCGACGGCGGTCAGGCCTTCCCAGGTTCCCCAGTCCTTCTCCCGCAGATCGGGCTCGAGCACGACCGGCAGGCCGAGTCGTTCGCCGACGATCTCCGCGGTCTCGCGCGCGCGGGCGAGGTCGCTCGAGTAGATGGCCTCTATCGCCTCGTTCTCGAGCTCGTCGGCGAGCCGTTCCGCCTGTCCGCGGCCGAACTCGCTCAGCGGCCTGTCGGTCTGCCCCTGCAGCCGCCCGTCGGCGTTCCAGTCGGTCTCGCCGTGGCGAACGAGGAGCAACGTGGTCACGCCTCGTTACGCTAGCCAGCCATGGACCTCGGGCTCGCCGACAGCGTCTGCCTCGTCACCGGGTCGACCGGCGGGATCGGGCTCGAGACCGCGGAGCTGCTTCGCGCCGAGGGCGCGACCGTGGTGACCACGGGCCGCAGTGGCGGCGACGTCCGGGCCGATCTCTCACGGCCGGGAGAGCCGGAGCGCGTCGTGCACGAGACGATCGAGCGGCACGGCCGCCTCGACGTGCTCGTCAACAACGTCGGCTACAGCGAGATCCGGAAGCTCGAGAACGTGACGGACGAGATCTGGCAGTCGTCGTTCGAGCTCAACCTGATGAGCGCCGTCCGCGCCACGAGAGCCGCGCTGCCGGGAATGCGGGAGCGGGGGGCTGGCACCATCGTGAATGTCTCCTCGACCGCCGCGAAACGCCCGTCGACCGGCATGCCGGACTACTCCGTGATGAAGGCGGCGCTGCTGTCGTTCTCCCGGCTCGTCGCCGACCTCTACGCGAACGACGGGATCCGCTGCAATGCGGTGACGCCGGGCCCGACGGCGACCGAGGCATGGCTCGGCGAAGGCGGCCTCGCCGACCAACAGGGCGAGCGTGAGGAGGTGCTCGCGAAGGTCGCCGCCGGGCGGCCGCTCGGACGGCTCGCCCAACCCGGGGAGATCGCTGCGGTGATCGCCTTCCTCTGCTCGCCGCGGACGAGCTACGTCACCGGCGCGGCGTGGAGCGCAGACGGCGGCACCGTCCCGATCATCGTCTAGGCGGAGGGCCGGGCGGGGGCTAGGCTGGCCTGACGATGCCGGAGATCGCCGGACAGGTCGCGGACGGCTTCGCGGACACGGTTCGCGAGCACGAGGAGCAGTGGCTCTCGCCGCTCGCGGTGCGCTCGTACGAGACGCGCGGCCGCGACGCTCCCGAGGAGGAATGCGGCCTCCGGACGCCGTTCCAGCGCGACCGCGACAGAATCGTCCACTCGAAGGCGTTCCGGCGCCTGCGGCACAAGACGCAGGTCTTCGTCGATCCCGAGGGCGACCACTTCCGCACGCGGCTCACGCACACGCTCGAGGCGGCGGGGATCGCGCGCGGCGTCGCCCGGGCGCTGCGCCTCAACGAGGACCTCACCGAGGCGATCGCGGTCGGCCACGACGTCGGCCATCCGCCGTTCGGCCATGCCGGCGAGCAGGCGCTCGACGAGCTCCTGCGCGAGCGTGGCCTCGGCGGCTTCCGCCACAACGAGCACTCGCTGCGCGTCGTCGAGCGGCTCGAGCGCGACGGCCGCGGCCTCAACCTCACGTGGGAGGTGCGCGATGGCATCCGCAAGCACACCGGGCCCGAGGAGCCGGAGACCCTCGAGGGCCGCATCGTCCGGCTCGTCGACCGCTTCGCCTACATCAACCACGACATCGACGACGCCGTTCGCGCGGGCCATCTCGAGCCGGCGGAGCTGCCGGGCGCTCCGATCGCGCTGCTCGGCGACACCGGCTCGCGGCGCATCGACACGCTCGTCCACGATGTCGTCGAGAACTCCGCGCGCGCCGGCGACATCGTGCAGAGCGAGGAGATCGGCGAGGCGATGCTCGCCCTTCGCGCCTTCATGTTCGAGCGCGTCTACCACGCGCAGGATCACGCCCCGGCACGGGCGGCGGTGCGCCGGATCTTCGCCGAGCTCGTCGGCCCGCGCGGAATGGATGCCGTGGCTGCGACCGACTATCTCGCCGGGATGACCGACCGCTTCGCCCTCTCGTATGCCGCGGAGCTCGACTAGTGGCCCGGATCAAGGACGAGTCGGTCGAGCGCGTCAAGGCGGCGACGGAGATCCTGCCGCTGGTCGAGGACGTCGTCCGCCTGCGCAAGGCCGGCAGCACCTACAAAGGGCTCTGTCCCTTCCATCAGGAGCGCACGCCGAGCTTCACCGTCTCGCCCGCTCGTGGCACGTTCAAGTGCTTCGGCTGCGGCGAGGGTGGCGACGCGATCACGTTCGTCGAGAAGACCGAGAACGTCGACTTCGTCGGCGCGATCGAGGTGCTCGCGCGCCGCTTCGGAGTCGAGCTCGAGTACGAGGAGGTGTCCCCCGAGCAGGAGCAGAAGCGGCGGCGCGAGGACCGTTTGCGGGCGCTGCTCGAGCGCGCCGCCGAGTTCTATGCGCGCGTGCTCTGGGAATCGGAGGCCGGCGCCGCGGCGCGCGAGTACCTCGCGTCCCGGGGGCTCGGCGACGAGGTCTGCCGTGACTTCCGGCTCGGCTACGCGCCCGGCGCCGCGCGGCTGGCGGCCCGCGCCCTGCAAGAGGGCTACACGCGGGAGGAGCTGCTCGCGGTCGGGCTCGCGAACCGCAGCGGAAACGACTACTTCCAGCGGCGCATCGTCTTCCCGCTCGCCGATGCGCGCGGTCGGGTGCGCGGCTTCCAGGCGCGGAAGCTCCACGACGACGATCCGCTGCAGGCGAAGTACGTCAACTCACCCGAGGGCGAGCTGTTCCGCAAGGGGGATCTCCTCTACGGGCTCGACGGGGCGCGGCAGGCAATCGCCCGCGAGGACAGGGCCGTCGTGGTCGAGGGAAACACGGACGTGATCGCGCTCCGCCAGGCCGGCTTCGCGCCGGTCGTCGCGTCGATGGGCACCGCGCTCACCGAGGCCCAGCTGCGCGAGCTTGCGCGCCTGACGAAGCGGCTCTTCCTCTGCTTCGACTCGGACGCCGCGGGGCAGAACGCGACGCTGCGCGGGATGGAGCTCGCCGTGCGCGACGGCTTCGCGGTGAAGGTCGTGCCGCTGCCTCCGGGGACCGATCCGGCGGACGATCCGGCCGCCTTCCAGGAGCGCCTGGCGCGGCCCGTCGGCTACCCGGTGCATCGCGTCCGGCTCGAGCATGCGCGGGCGAGCGATCCGCAGGCGGCATTCGCGGCGATCCGCGCCTTCCTCACCTCGCTGCCCGACTCACCCGAGCATCTAGAGGCGATTCGCGTGGCCGCCGACCTGCTCGACCTGCCGCCCGAGACGCAGGCCGGGCTTGCGCCCGCGCGCGGCGGGGCGCGCACCGCAGGAGTCGTCTCGCCGCGCCTCCTCGACGCGGGCCAGCGGCTCGAGCGCAGGGCTCTCGCCGGCGTCGCGGCCCACGACTCGCTCCTGCCCGAGCTCGAGCTGCTCGGGCCGGAGCACTTCGACGACGACCTTCACCGGCGCGCGCGCGCCCACCTGCTCGGAAACGAGGCAGCGGACGGCGAGCTGACGGCGCTCCTCGCAGAGCTGTACGCCCTGCGCGACGAGGAGGAGATCACGTTCGAGACCGCGAGCCAGCTGCTCCTGCGCCTGCGCGAGCGCGAGCTGCAGCGGGAGCTCGCCGCTGCGGACGACGAGCGGCTCGTCGAGCTCCAGCAGGCGCTCGCGAAGCTGCGCGACGAGATCAGGGCGTTCGCCTGACCCGGCTACAATGGCCGCCGCCAATCCCCGGTAGCTCAATTGGCAGAGCATCCGGCTGTTAACCGGTGGGTTGTTGGTTCGAGTCCAACCCGGGGAGCTACAAGGGTGTCGGAGACGCTCAGGCGTCGGGCATCGCGATGGCCTCACGGATGAACGCGCTCTGCGCCTCCGTGACGTCGATCGGCCGGAGCGTCTTCGCGCGAGACTCGGCGACCAGGAGCGCAGCCAGCGTGAGGGCGCCCGGCCTCGGGGCGAGCCGCCAGAGGTTCTCGTAGACGCGCGGCACGTCGCCGGC
>DATEHY010000128.1:0-3288 GCA_035279325.1 Gaiellaceae bacterium | reverse complement strand
CGGGGCGCGAAGCTGCGATCGATGAGCATCCGGCTTCGCAGGCGAGTAGCCTCTTCCCGTGGCGCTGACTCGTGAAGAGGCGGCGGCCGCGCTCGCGGCTGAGGGCTACGTGATCCGGTCGGACTATCACGACGGTCCCTTCGGGTCGTGGTTCATCGAGATCGAGCACGTGCCGAGACTTCAGCTGACGTTCGACGGTCGAGACGGGTGGCTCTCCCTGGTCTGGGAGACGAAGCGCGACGCGAGCGGCGTGGGCGCGTGGGACCCGCTCTGGATCGGCAAGGCCGAGACCGATCTCACCGCTCCCACCGCGGTGCAGATGGTTCGGTCGGCGACCGAGTTCGCGAAGACCGCGCGGGCCGGCACCGCCTGATGGACGAAACGTGAGCGGCGCTACCGCTCGGCGGCGCTGAGGACGATCGCGGCGGCCTGCTCGACCGAGATGTGATCGGTGTTGACGATCAGGTCGTAGTGGGTCGGCGACTCCCGATCGACCGAGTAGAAGCGCTTGAGATAGTCGCGCCGAGCGGCGTCGGAATCCTTGATCATGCGCTCGGCTTCCGCCTCCTCGAGGTCCTCGCTCGTCGCGACGCGTTTCGCCCGAGTCCTCGGTGACGCCGTCGCCAGCACGCGAAGCACTCCAGGTCCGGGCTCGAGCGCGAACGAGGCCGCGTGGGCGACGATCACGACGTTGCCGCGGCCGGCGGTCTGCGCGATCGTCTCCCGGATCAAGTCGCGGATATCCGCGGGACGGACCCCCTCCATGGCCGCGGCGACAGGCGCGCTCATCGTGAAGGCATCTCCTCCGCTCTCGGCGAACACCTCGAGGAAGCGGGTCGCGAACGACTTGCGGCGCTCTTCGTCCGCGATGTCCCGGGGCTCCAGCCCGCCCTCGGCGGCCGCTCTGGCGACGATCTCCTCGTCGACGTAGAGGTAGCCGAGCTTCTCGGCGACCTGCTTCCCGATCTCCTCGCCGCCCGAAGCCGCCGCACGCGAGATGCAAATGACGCTGCACGCCACGGAGGCGACGCTAGAGACCGTACTCGCCGAAGTCAAGCTCGATCACAGCATCGCGAGGCGTGCCGTGATCGCCGTGTCCGCGGCGTCGGTGAACTCGCTCTGGCCCGTCACGGCAGGCAGGAAGTGCTGGCGGTCGAGCGCCTGCAGAACGGTTTCGCCGGTCGTCGTGACGGTCGCCGTCCGCGGCACGTCGCGCAGAAGCGCGATCTCGCCGACGTAGTCGCCCGGGCCGAGGTTCGCCACGAAGCGACCCTCTCTGGTCACCGTCACGCCGCCGCTCTCCACGACGTAGAAGCGATCGCCGGGATCTCCCTCGCGGATGACCACCTCCCCCGACGCGAGCTCGACGCGAACGAGAGCCCGGGCGAGACGGTCGAGGATCGGCTCCGGCAGCGGCGCCAGGAGCGAGACCTGCCGCAGCAGCTCGAGGCCGGGCGGTACGAGCGCCACCGTGTCGATCTTGCGCAACGCGGGCGCGCTGACGACCACGATCGCGGCGACCGTCGCGCCGACGGCGACGAGGCCCCAGCGGATGCCCGCGGTGCGGATGAGGAGCGGCATCAGCAGCGCTCCGATCGCCATCCCGCCGATGAACGCGCTCTCGAGGGCTCCGAAGACTCGCGACATCGTCTCTTCGGGCGTGATCCGCTGGATGATCGTGAACCCGTTGATGTCGACGACCGAGTTTGCGACCCCGAGAAGCACCAGCATGACGACCGCGGTGGTGACGGACGGCCAGGCGGCGACGAGCAGGAGCGGCGCCGACCAGAAGAAGACGCCGACGCCGAAGTCCCGGGCGAGCTTGCCCCGCTGGACGAGGACGAGTGCCAGGAAGCCGCCGACGAGCCCGCCGATGCCGAGGGTGGCGTTCAGGTAGCCGAGACCGGAACGGTGCAAGCCGAGCAGCCCGAGCGCGATCGAGACCTCGAACACGACCGAAGCACCGGCGACGACGGTCTGGGCGCAGAACAGCCCCGCGAGAATCCGCAGCTCGCGGCTGCCGAGAATCACGCGGAACCCCGCCGTCGCCTCGGCGAGGAATCCCGCTGAGGCTTCCTCGGGCGTCTCGGTGGATGCCTCCGGAGCGGGCTCGGACGTCTTCACCATCGAGCGTCGGATCCCGAGGACGAGGAACGCCGACCACGCGAACGTCGCCGCGTCGAAGATGTAGACGGTCGAGATGCTCGCGAAGGCGAGCAGCACCCCGGCAATCGCCGGGCCGCCGAGGAAGCCGAGGCTCTCGATCGTCGAGGAGGCGACGTTCGCAGCCGCCAGTTCCTCGACGCCGTTCGCGAGCTGGGGCAGGTACGAGGCCTGCGCAGGCCGGAACGGCGAGACCGCGAGCGAGCCGACGACCGCGAGCGCGAAGACCGCGTACCGGTTTGCGCCGGAGGCGATGAGAACCGCGCCGATCGCGATGACGAGCGCCGCCGTGGTGTCGGAGCCGATCATCACCCGCCGCCGCGGATAGCGGTCTCCGAGCATCGACGTGAACGGGGTGACGAGCGCCCTCGTCACGTAGCGGACGACGGCGACGACCCCGACCGCCGTGGGGCCGCCGTGCTCGTACGCGTACACCGAGAACGCCGTCGCGTACGCCCAGTCGCCGACGATCGAGCCCGCCCACGCGAGCTCGATTCGCCTCAGCCCCGGATTGCGGAAGACCTCGCGCAACGACCGGCCGGCATCGGCCAGCTTCTCCCGCAGGGCCCTCATCCGCAGCTACCCCACCACATCGGCGGATGGAAGACAACCGGGAAGAGCACCGTCTTGTCTAGGCAGACGACAAAAGCCAGCGTATGCTCTGGACTGGACCGGGCAGGCGCACCGCTGCGGCCGTTGGCGTGCGCTAGGCAAAACGAGGGAGGATCTGGTGAAGAAGTTCGTGCGGAACAAGCGATGGCTGGCCGGCGTCGGCGCCGTCGTCGTAGCTGTGGCGGCGACATTGCTCGTCGTGCTGCCGGCTGTGGCCTCGGCCCCCGGCGACCTGGTGAACCCGCCGTCGGGCGACGGCGTCTTGCCCCTCGACGTGGCATTCGGCGGCAACGGCGCGTGCTCGAACCTCTTCACCGGTGCGAACGCCCTCCCCGCCGGGGTTCACGAGTACGACAACAACAACCCGAAGACCGTGACGGGCGCCAAGTCCGGCAACAACGACGGCGTCACGTTCGACCTGAGCCTGCACAGCCCGACGAACACGTCACAGACGCTCGACGTGACCGGCCACGGCGCCGCCATCCTCGGGATCGGCATCAAGGGCGGGACGCA
>DATEHY010000127.1:0-2549 GCA_035279325.1 Gaiellaceae bacterium | reverse complement strand
GATCCGCGGCTCGAAGCCGAGCACCGGGCCCATCTGGTTCAGGTCGAGTGCCTTGCCCTGGGGCAGGCCTTCCTTGATGTCCGTGAGGACGACGTCCGCGTAGTCGCGCGCCGCGAGGATGTGTGCGGCGGTCGCGCCTGTGGCGCCGGCGCCGACGATCGTGATCTTCCTTCTCATGCTGCTACCTCTGCCTCCAGTTTCTCGATGACCGCGTCCGCGACGTCGCTCGTTCCCACGGCGGTCGGGTCGTCTCGGGTCGGCTTCATGTCGTAGGTGACGCTCTTGCCCTCGGCGACGACCGCGGCAATCGCCTGCTCGAGACGGTCGGCCGCGCTGCGTTCGTCGAGGTGACGGAGCATGAGGACGCCCGAGAGCATCTGCGCAATCGGGTTGACCTTGTTCATGCCGGTGTACTTGGGCGCGGAGCCGTGGGTGGGCTCGAAGACCGCGGCCGACTCGCCGAAGTTCGCGCCGGGAGCGACGCCGAGCCCGCCGATCATCCCCGCGGCGAGGTCGGAGAGGACGTCGCCGTAGAGGTTCGGCAGGACGAGCACGTCGTACTCCTCCGGACGCTGGACGAGCTGCATGCACATGTTGTCCACGATCCGGTCGTCGAACTCGATGTCGGGGTTCTCGGCTGCGACCTCGCGGGCGACGTGCAGCCAGAGGCCGTCGGTGAACTTCATGATGTTCGCCTTGTGCACGGCCGTGACCTTGCGTCGGTCGTTGCGGCGCGCGTAGTCGAACGCAAACTCGAAGATGCGGCGCGTGCCGGTGACGGAGATCGGCTTGATCGAGATGCCGGCGTCGTCGTGGCGAAGGCGGCCGCCGCGCGCCTCGATCCACTCGATCAGCTCGGCCGCCTCCGGCGTGCCCTGCTCGTACTCGATGCCGGCGTAGAGGTCCTCGGTGTTCTCGCGCACGATGATCAGGTCGACGTCGTCGAAGCGGGTGCGGACGCCCGGGTAGCTCTTGCACGGCCTGACCTGCGCGTACATGTCCAGCTCCTTGCGGAGCGCGACGTTGACCGAGCGGAAGCCGCCGCCGACGGGAGTCGTGATCGGCCCCTTCAGCGCGACACCGGTCTCGCGGATCGCGTCGAGGACGTCGGGCGGCAGTGGGTTGCCGCCGTGCTTCTCCATCACGTCGGCTCCGGCCTCGCGCACGTCCCATTCGAGCCCAACGCCCGTCGCCTCGAGAACGCGGCGCGTGGCCTCCGTCAGCTCCGGCCCTGTACCGTCGCCGGGGATCAGAACGACCTTGTGCGCCATCGCGGGCGAGCGTAGCGGAGGCCATACTTCTGCCGTGAAGAGAGCTGCCGCGATCGCCGCTCCCCTCGGGGCGCTCGTTCTCGCAGGCGCCGTCTTCGCGGGCAGGACGACGACTGGGGGACACGGGGTCCTGCTCCTGCGGACCGAGGCGAATCCGACGCTGCAGCAGGTCCTGCTCTGGCACCCGGGCGCTGCATCGGCGCAACCCTTGGGCTCGTCGTCCGACTGGATCCTGACGCCGCAGTGGTCGCCTGACGGCAAGACGATCGCGTTCGCCGAGCAGAAGGGTGGCTGGTCCGATCCGGCGGACGACGACATCTGGACGATGCGCTCCGACGGCTCGGGAGCGACGCGGCTGACCGACGACGGGAGTCGCCCGAGCGTCTTTCGCGCCTACGAGCCGAGCTGGTCGCCCGACAGCCGGCGCATCGTCTTCGTGCGCGTGATCGTGAAGAGCCCGTACGAGCAGCTCGTGGTCGTGAACGTGCGCACGGGCCGCGAGCGGACTCTGCGCGTGTCGGGCGAGACTCCGGCCTGGGGCAAGACCGGGATCGCGTACGTGGCCGACTACCGGCGGATCATGCTCGTGAGCCCCGCCGGCGGCCGGGCGAAGGTTCTCGCCCCGGTCACCGCCACCGCGCTCAGGTGGTCCTCGCGCGGCGTGCTCGCTGCACTGCAGAGCGACCGCATCCTGCTCTTCACCGCCACGGGGCGGCAGGTCGGCGTCCTCCACGTCCCGTTCAAGAAGACGAATGCGTGCGGGGTTGCCTGGTCGCCCGACGGCAAGCGGCTGCTCGTCCGAACCTCGAGGAGGGTGGTCGGCCTCTGGTCGGTGACGCCGACCGGACGCGGGCGCTGGCACCGGCTGCCGCTGGCGATCGGGAAGAGCACCTTCGACAACTGTGCCGTGAGCTGGCGCTGAGCCGCCGCTAGGCTCCGGCGGTGGATCTCGCGGCGGCAGCGGCGCACGCAGAGGAGCTCGCGACGAGCGGCTCGACGCAGGAGCTCGCGACGCTGCGCGTGCAGTGGGACGACGAGCTCGAGGCAGCGGCGCGCAGCGCAGACTTCCGCGAGCGCGCGCTCGCCTTCCGCGCGATCGGCATGTTCCGCTGGCGCGCGAAGGAGGAGTTGCTGCGCCGCGGTCTCGACGACGGAAGCCCGGCGGCGCGCGGCTCGGCGCTCCTCTCGCTCGAGCTGCTCTCGCGCGACCATCCGAGCACGGTCAACTCGGTGCGGCCGCTCCTGCACAAGATGCTCTCGGACGAGGACGAGAACTCC
>DATEHY010000126.1:0-32290 GCA_035279325.1 Gaiellaceae bacterium | reverse complement strand
ACACCACCATCGGCAAGGACGAGGGCGCGAAGCTCCTCACCGGCGGCGAGATCGCGTCGGACGGCGATCTCGGCAAGGGCTTCTTCTACAGGCCGACCGTGTTCGCGGACGTCGATCCGCAGATGCGCATCGCCCAGGAGGAGATCTTCGGCCCCACGACGGCGATCATCCCGGTGGGCGACCTCGACGAGGCGATTCGCGTCTCGAACGGGATCAAGTACGGCCTCTCGTCGTCGATCTTCACCCGGGACGTCAACGCCGCCTTCCGGGCGATGCGCGACCTCGAGGCCGGGATCACGTACGTCAACGCCGGCACGATCGGCGCGGAGGTGCACCTGCCGTTCGGCGGCACGAAGGACACGGGCAACGGCCACCGGGAGGCCGGCCAGGCCGCGCTCGACGTCTTCACCGAGTGGAAGTCGATCTACGTCGACTACTCCGGCCACCTCCAGCGAGCCCAGATCGACACCGAAGAGCATCCGGCGCCTTGAGACTCCGGCAGCTCGGGGACAGCGACCTCCGCGTCTCGGAGATCTGCCTCGGCACGTGGACGACCTTCGGCGGCAGCCTCGACGAGGATGCCGCCCTCGCGCTCGTCGACGCGGCGTTCGAGAGCGGCGTCAACTTCTTCGACACGGCGAACATCTACAGCGAGGGCCGCTCGGAGGAGGTGCTCGGCCGGGCGCTCGCGGGTCGGCCGCGCGATTCGTACATCGTCGCGACCAAGGTCTTCGGGGAGATGCCGAACGGCGACCGCGGCCTCTCGCACGAGCAGGTGCTGAAGCAGATCGACGGCTCGCTCGGGCGGCTGCAGCTCGACCACGTCGACCTCTACCAGTGCCACTCCTGGGACGACGACGTCCCGGTCGAGGAGACGCTCGGTGCGCTGACCGAGGTGGTCGAGGCCGGCAAGGCGCGGTTCGTCGGCATCTCGAACTGGAGCGGCGAGCAGATCCGCAACGCCGTCGCGCTCGCGCACGAGCACGGCTACGCGAAGATCGTCTCCTCGCAGCCGCAGTACTCGCTCTTGCACCGCGATCCGGAGGAGGACGTGATCCCTGCCTCCCGCGAGAACGGCGTCTCGCAGATCGTCTACTCGCCGCTCGCGCAGGGCGTGCTGAGCGGGAAGTACAGGCCCGGCGACGCGTGGGCCGAGGGCACGCGCGCCGCCGCGCGCGGCGACGGCTTCATGTCGCGCTATCTCGGCGACGACGTGCTCGAGCGCGTGGAGCGGCTGCGTCCGATCGCGGACGGCCTCGGGCTGACGATGGCGCAGCTGGCGCTCGCGTGGATCCTGCGCGAGCCGAACATCGCAAGCGCGATCGTCGGTGCCTCGCGTCCCGGGCAGCTGCGCGACAACGCGGCCGCGTCCGGCGTCGATCTCGGCGCAGAGACGGTGCGGGCGATCGAAGCCGCGCTCGCGCCTATGTAAAGGTGAGGATGTGGAAGAGCTCGACGTGGAGGCCGTTCGCGTTGCATCGGGCGAGCCTGGCGATGCCGTCCCGCTCCTCGAACCTGAGCACGAGCTCGGCGCCGTCGTCGTCGGCGGCGTCCAGCTGGTCGAGCCGGAACGAGAGGGTCGAGGTCTGCTCCCCGCTCACGTAGAGCAGCCGCGCCTCGACGTTGTTCGCGCGGCCGGAGTCGTGCCCCTCGCGCAGCTGGAGCTCCCATTGCTGCCGCGGGGCCGCCCAGTCCTCGAGCGTCGCCGCCAGGACGGTGAGTGCCTCGTCGACCTCGACGTCGATCCGGTCGCTCGCCCGCTCGGCGGGTGTCGGGCGCGGGTCGACTCGCATCGTCGCCATGCGGCTCGGGTGCCCAGGTGAATCGGAAGCTAATCGTGTTCGTGCCGCGGGAGGCGCTCGACGGGGTGCGTGCGGCGCTCTTCGCGGCCGGGGCCGGCCGGATCGGCGACTACGAGCGCTGCTCGTTCTACACCGAGGGGACCGGCACGTTCCTCGGCGGCGAGGGAACGTCGCCGAGCGTCGGGCAGGCGGGCCGGGAGGAGCGCGTCGCCGAGCTGCGGCTCGAGACGGTCTTTCCCGCCGAGCGCCAGGACGAGGTGGTCGCGGCCCTTCGGCATGCGCATCCGTACGAGGAGCCGGCCTTCGACATCTACGACCTCGTCTCCGTCCCGTGAAGGCGCGGTTGTTCACCGACGGCGGCGCCCGCGGGAACCCCGGCCCCGCCGCCTTCGGCTACGTGCTCGAGGCGGAGGACGGGACGGTGCTCGCCGCGCACGGCGAGGCGATCGGCGTGGCGACGAACAACGTCGCGGAGTACAGCGCGCTCGTCGCGGGCCTCGAGCGAGCGGCCGAGCTGCAGCTCGGCGAGGTCGAGGTCCTCTCCGACTCCGAGCTCCTCGTGAAGCAGATGAACGGCGAGTACCGCGTCAAGAACGAGGCGTTGCGGGAGCTGTCGCTCGAGGCCGCGCGGCTGGCGCGACGACTCAGAAAGGTGAGCTACACGGCGGTGCGGCGGGAGCAGAACACGCTCGCCGACAGGCTCGTGAACGAGGCCCTGGACTCCGCCGGGCCCGCGGCCGACCTCGGCTAGAATGCGCGTCCCACGCGGATGTAGCTCAGTTGGCTAGAGCGTCTGCTTGCCATGCAGAAGGTCGTGGGTTCGAGTCCCATCATCCGCTCTCCCTAACCCGCTGGAAACGGCGGGTTTTTTCAATTCGCGCGTGCCGGTTGACGTCGTGGGGCCGCTTCCGCGGCCCCACGACGGTGGTGCGTCTGCGATCCGGCTACTGCCCGTTCTGGGTGGGCGGCACCTGGACCCGTGCCATGTAGGTGTTCTGGTCGTTCGCGGTGAGTCCGTTCGGCTCGGTTCCAGTGCAGAGAGCAGGTGGATTGCCCGGGGTCGAGGTTCCCGGGCAGAGGAACAGCTCCGGGTCGCGGGTGTCCGACCAGACCGGCAGCGCGTAGGGACCCGCCGTGTCCAGCTGGATGTAGTCACCGTAGAACTGGCCGCCGTTCGGGCCGCCGAACTGCGTCGGTGCCGGCATCGACGACGACGTGACGCGCACGTTCGCGAACTTCACGAGGTCATTGCTTCCGGACAGCGTGATGTCGGAAGCGCCGGTCGTCTCGTCCGACCCGTACTGCCGGTCGTAGTAGTCCACGGCGAGTTTCCCGCCGCTCGTGAACGCCGCCCATTGGAAGAACTGGTCGGCGTGCGCCTGGCCGGGAGCCTGGTCGACGATGGCCTCGGCGCGGGGATCGGTCGACCCGCCGGTGAAGCTCGCACCTCCGTTGTTCGAGACGCTGAGCAGGATGTGGTTGCTGCACGCTCCCGCCGTCTTGACGCCCGTGAAGGTGTTGGTCCCGAACGGCGAGAACCCCGTCGGGGCGCAGCCGTTCGACTCGTTGGAGTCCCGGTTGATGTACGAGCCGACCGTCACGACGACCTGGTTCGGGTTCTTCGGGTTGACCGCGCCCGACGCGTAGTTCGTCGCCCGGAAGACGGACTTCGTCGACGCCCCCTTCTCCGGCACGCAGGACCGGCCGGGATCCGCGCCGGGACCCTGGTAGGTGTTGCAGTCGGGGAGGTCGTAGTAGTCGCTCGCCTTGACGGGCGCCGAGAAGGTCTGGCCGCCGTCGGTCGATTTCACAAGCAGGATCTGGTTGCGGTTGTCGGAACCGCTGACGGCGTTGTTGAAGTTCGAATACGCGACGTAGAGGGCGCCGTCAGGGCCGACGAACGGGTCGGAGTACTGGTTCTCGTTACAGTTGCCGTTCGGCGTTCCGGCCCCGTACGTGATCACGCACAGCGGGCTGTCGCTGCTCACGAGCACCTTCGGCGAGAACGTCTCGCCGTAGTCGTTCGAGTGCGTCTCGTAGATGTACGCGCTGCCGTCGGCTGCGAACTCCGTCCACGTGACGTAGATCCGGTCCCGGAACGGGCTGCCGGCATGGTCGTCGATCGCCATCAGCGCCTTGTCCTCGAGCGCTGCGCCCGTGCCGCTCGGGTCGAAGAACAGCGTCGTGTACCGGCCCGGGAAGTTCCACGAGGCGCCGTCGTTCTGGGTCGAACGGAAGACGACGAACGCGCTCGACTGGTCGGGATTCGACGAAGCCGCGGTGCCGCGGTTGAACAGCTGGCAGCTCATGTAGGCGTTCCCCCGCGTGTCCCAGCCGACCGACGTGTCGCCGCCCGCCTCCCAGTACTCGCGCGGAGCCGACGGGCTACGCGTGAAGGAGGTCGGCATCGTCGAGTCGGACCAGTTGTGGCCGCCGTCGAGCGAGTAGGCCGCCTCGCAGTTGCCGTCGCCGCGGCGGTAGTCGTTCTGGCTCGCGACGATGTGGCTCGGGTTGTTCGGGTCGGCGGCTACCGACTCCTCGTTCTGCGCCTGCCCGCGACCCTGCAGATTCGGGTCGCTGACGGTCTCGCACTCCTGATTCACCTTGACGTTCGACCCCCGGCTCTCGGCGCAGGCGTTGTTGCCGGAGGGGGAGTAGTTCTGGCCGCCGATCGTGCCGCCGGAGCCGCTCGACACCGGTGTGTAGCTGTCCGGCGGGCAAGACGGAGCCTCGTCGAGCGCGTCGCCCTGGCTGTCCTGGGTTCCGCACGCGGCGGTTGCCGCGCTGTCCGCCGAGGCGGTGACCTTCTGTCCGAGCGACATCGCGAGCTCACTCGACACGAGCCTCTTCTGGATCTTGTTCAAGCTCTTGTACGACATGCCGCGGGCGTGGCCGGCCGGAGATGCAGCTCCGGCGATCGCGGCGATTGCTCCTATCACGACCAGAGCGCGCAGGACTCGCAATGACCGTCTGCTCATGTTCGCCTCCCCTTGTAGGACCAGGAACGTGGCGATCCTCTCACGGAGACGAGGTTCGTCAAGCCGTGGCGAGCGCGGCGGGCGGGGCGATCACCGTCGCCATCAACGGCCTGCCCGCGGTCTTCGTCGCGAACGTCGCATAGAAGACCTCGACCGCGCCGCGTGCGAATCGCGTTCAGGAGCCGTGGAGGTGGAAGTAGGCCTCGTAGATCTTCTTCACGGTCGGCGCTGCTGCCTGCGCACCGAAACCGCCGTGCTCGATCATCGCGACGACGACGAGCTTCGGGTGGTTGTACGGCGCCCACGACGCGTACCACGAGTGGTCGTCCGAGTTCGTGCGCGTGGGAGCTTCCGCCGTGCCCGTCTTGCCCGCGACCTTGATCGGGAACCCGTTGAAGACGGGGAACGACGTTCCGCTCGGGTCGTTGGCCGCGTCGTAGAGCCCCTGCTTGATCGCCCACGTGTACGGCGACAGCTTCAGCTTGCGCACGGGCGGGAACGGGAGAACGTGGCGGACGCCGTCGCGGATCACGGCCTCGCCGACGTGCGGCCGGACGACCGTTCCGCCGTTGACGAGCGCCGAGTACGCGACCGCGAGCTGGAGCGGGCTGACCTGGAGCGCGCCCTGGCCGATCGCGAGGTTGACCGCCTGGCCCTCGGTGTACGGCGTGCCCGCGATCTGCTCGAATTTCTTTCCGGGCATCGGGAGATAGCCCTGGAAGGCGCCGGTGAGGTCGATGGGCGGCTCGGTCCCGAGGCCGAGCTTGCGTGCCCAGCTCTGGATCAGCGTCGCCTTCTTGGCCGGATCGTGGGCCCAGATCCGGACGCCGAGGCGGTAGAACCACGTGTCGCACGACTGCTCGAGCGCGATCGGCAGGGTCATCGTCTCATCGGCGCCGCGCTCGACGTTGTAGAACGTGTGGTCGCCGAGGGTGAACGACCCGGTGCACGCCTGCGGCGTGTACGGCGTGATGATCCCGGCGCTGAGCGCGGCCTCGGCGATGATCGGCTTGAACGTCGAGCCCGTCGGGTAGACGCCGGTGATCGCCCGGTTCAGCCCCGAGTGCCCGTAGGCGTCGTTCAGCACGTGCGAGTAGTAGGCCGGGTTGTCGGCCGCGCGCTTCTGATCGAAGGTCGGATAGCTGACGATCGCCTTGATCGCGCCGGTCCACGGATCGATCGCGATCGCCGAGGCACCGGTCGGATGGTGGCCCGTCGCCCGTGCCTGCTCCATCCCGTAGGCGAGCGCGTTCTGGGCAGCTTTCTGCAGACGGGTGTCGATCGACAGCTGCAGCGTCGGCGGCTGCTTCTGCCGGGGCACGCGGATGGCCCCGGCGATGCGGCCCATCGAGTCGACGGGGACGCGCGCCTGCACGAAGCCCTTGTTGAGGACGTGGTCGTACGCGAACTCCACGCCGCTCTGGCCGACGACCTCGCCCGGCTGGGCCCCCTTGAAGGTGTGGTCCTTGAGCTCGTTCAGGGTCACCTCGCCGAGCTGGCCGAGGAACTCGCTGCCGAACGCGCCGAGCGGATAGCTCCGGGTGTCCTCGATCCCGACCTTGAAGCCCGGGTAGATGTCGGGCCGTTCCTGCAGGTAGTTCGTGAGCGCGGCGCTCGGATGCTCGACGACGACGGCGGGCGCGAAGGGGGAGTGGAGGACGCCCGAGCGGATGCGTGCGACAAGGGCGCCCCGCGGTCGGCCGGTGAGGCGGGCGAGGCGGCCGAGCGCCCGCAGGCCCGCGGCGCTCGGGTTCCAGCGGCCGTGTACGCCGCGGGTTCCGAGCGAGGCCGCGTCGGCGTCGATCACGGCGTGGGCCGTCGTGCCGGCGATCACGCGCTTGTCGTCGTCGATGATCACGCCGCGCTGCCCGAGCAGGTCGACGGTGCGGAAGGCCTGGCTGTGCGCGGCCTTCGCGTACTGCCTGCCGTGCAACACTTGGATCGACCACGCGCGCAGGAGCAGCAGCGACACGCCCGCTGCGACGACCACCGCGAGCCCGCCCACCCGGAGGTAGAAGCCGGGGCTGCGGAAATACGGCGCGTCAGCGCGCGAGTACGGCTGCAGTCGTCGCCCGCCCGGCAGGTTGCGAGGGAGCTTCAACCGACGGCGAGGATCCGGTCTCGAGATCGCCACGGAGTGGCATCCAGAGTAGTCGCTTTTTGCGGCGGGTTACTCCTCCGCGAGCTCGTCGGCGAGCAGCGACAGCGCGAACGAGCGCCAGGCGAGCTCCGAATCGGCCCGCAGCAGCTCCACTGCGGCCGCGACCGCCGGAAGACCGTCGGCCGGCAGACCGCCGAGGGCCTCGGCGAGCTGCGCGCGCCGGTCCGCGGTGTCGAGCTCGCCGGCGAGGCGTTCGGCGGCGACGGAGTCGAGGTCGACGTCGCGATGCGGGTCGCCGCCGGCCGCGAGGACGAACATCGCGCGGCGGCGGGCGCCGTTAAGCTCCGCCTCGTCGATCGCGACATCGTCCTTGGCGAGCCAGCAGAGGACGACGAGCAACTCGCTCGAGCGCGGCTCGAGCCCCGAGCGGTCGAGCTCCTCGAGCCTAGGCCGGATCCCGGCAGTCACCCGTCTCGCCTTCGCAGCAGCCGAGCTTCAGCCGGCACGTCGGACACTGGAACGTGCCGTGGCGCCACTCCATCGGGGAGTTGCAGCGCGGGCAGATCTCAGTCGTGGTACTCGTCGGCGATCGCAAGGACGTCGTCGAGTATGGCGATGCCCTCGGCCAGCTCCTCCGGCGTGATCGTGAGCGGCGGGCAGACCATGACGACGTTCCAGTGCACCATCAGGTACAGGCCGCGCTCGAGCGCCGCCTTCGCCAACCGCCCCACGGGCGCCGCTGCCTCGCCGGTCGCGTTGAAGGGGACGAGCGGCTCGCGCGTCTCGCGGTTGCAGACGAGCTCGAGCCCCCAGAAGCAGCCGAGCCCGCGCACCTCGCCGATCGACGGATGCCGCTCCGCGAGCCCGTGCAGCGCGTCGCCGAACGCCGCGCCCATCGCCGCCGCGTGCTCGACGATGCCATCCTCGCGGAACGCCTCGATCGACGCGACGCCGACGGCGCATGCGAGGGGATGGCCGCTGTACGTGAGCCCGCCTGCGAAATACTTGTCGCGCACCCACGCCGCGATCGGCTCCCGGACCGACATCGCCCCGAGCGGGACGTAGCCCGAGTTGATTCCCTTCGCCATGGTCAGGATGTCGGGGACGACGCCCCAGTTGTCCACCGCGAACCACTTGCCGGTGCGGCCGAATCCGGCCATGACCTCGTCGGCGATGAGCAGGATCCCGTGGCGGTCGCAGACCTCCCGGATCGACTGCAGGTAGCCGTCGGGCGGGACGATGACGCCGTTCGTGCCGGTCACCGTCTCGAGGATCACCGCCGCCACGGTCTCCGGGCCCTCGTACTGGAGGATCTCCTCGAGGTGCGGTGCCCCGGTGCACACCGGGCAGGGATCGGGATGGCCGGCGGGGCAGCGGTAGGTGAAGGGATCGAGCATCCGCACGACACCCGGGATGCCTGGCTCGGCGGGCCAGCGGCGCGGGTCGCCCGTGGCGGCGATCGCGCCCGCCGTCGCGCCGTGGTAGCTGCGGTAGCGGGCGACGATCTTGTGCCGGCCCGTGTACCAGCGCGCGAGCTTGATCGCATTCTCGTTCGCCTCGGCCCCGCCGTTCGTGAAGAACGACATGGAGATGTCGCCCGGCGTCACCTCGGCGAGCAGGCGGGCGAGCGTCGACCGTGGCTCGGTCGCCATCGGGGGGCCGATCGTGCAGAGCCGCTCGG
Organism: Gaiellaceae bacterium; assembly: GCA_035279325.1. Classification (GTDB taxonomy): domain Bacteria; phylum Actinomycetota; class Thermoleophilia; order Gaiellales; family Gaiellaceae; genus Palsa-739. The sequence continues at coordinate 23,728 of DATEHY010000126.1, read as the reverse complement.
CCTGCTCCTTGATCGCCGCGACGAGCTTCGGGTGCTGGTGGCCGATCGAGACGTTGACGAGCTGCGATGCGAAGTCGAGGTACCGCTTCCCGTCGTAGTCCCAGAAGTAGCGGCCCTCGGCGCCGGCGACCGGGATCGGGTCGAGCGTGTCCTGCACCGACCAGGAGTGGAGGACGTACCGCTTCGCGTCGGCCTTGATCCGCTCGCCGACCTCGCTGTCGCGCTCGGTGATCGCCACCTCGCAAGGCTACCGCCGGGGGAATGGGCAATTCCGCCCATGCGTTCGCAGAGGGAACTACGTACGGTTTGTTGCGATGAGAGACGAGAACCTCAAGAGCTACGTCATCCTCCGTCGGCGCGGCTGGCCCTCTCTCGATGCGCTGCACACGTCGGCGAAGCGGTCGCTCGAGGTGGCGACGCTGATGGGCGACGTGCGCTGGGTGCGAAGCTACGTGCTCGCCGAGGCGGACGGGCAGGTCGGCACCGTCTGCCACTATCGCGCGTCAGGACCGGAGGCGATCCGCGAGCACGCGGCGCGCGTCGAGATCCCGGTGGACGACATCGTCGAGGTCGCCGAGCTCGTCGTCCTGCTGCCCGACGACCACGTCGACCTCACCCGTCGTGAGCTCGAGGTCCTCGGCTTCGTCGCCGAGGGCATGCGCAACCGCGACATCGCCGAGCGGCTCGTGCTCTCCGTCCGCACGGTCGACCATCACGTCTCCGCGATCATGCGGAAGCTGCGCGTCGGGAGCCGCGGTGCTGCGGTGGTCGAGGCGCGGCGGCGCGGCCTCTTCGCGGCCCGCTGAGGAAGATGGGCAATTCCGCCGATGCGGGCGGACATTTGCCCCTCTTAGCGTTGCCCTCCAAGCAGACGAAAGGAGAGCGACATGCAGCTGTACGCAATTCGCAGGCGCAACGGGTGGAAGGACGGCCCCGCGCTGCAGTCGGCAGCCGAGGTCTCGACCGCCGAAGGCGACAAGATGCCCGACGACATCCGGTGGATCCGGAGCTACGTGATCGCCGAGGAGGACGGCACGATCGGCACGGTCTGCATCTACGAGGCGTCGAGCCCGGAGAAGATCCGCGAGCACGCCGCCCGCGTCGGAATGCCCGCCGACGAGATCAGCGTCGTCGCCGACACGGTGATCGTGCGGCCGGACCCCGAGCTCGCGGCGGTCTGAGCGCCCGCGCCGGGCGGTCCGCGTGAGGCGGACCGCCCGGCCGCGGCGCCCTGCCGCTACCGCCTCGCGGTCGGGAAGGCGGACACCGGCGGCGCCGGGCGCGATACCGTGGAGTCATGACCGAGACGCTCGACGCACCCGCCACCACGAGAATCCCGCACTGGATCGGAGGCCGCCGGGTCGACGGCGTCTCCGGCCGCAGCGGCCCCGTCTTCAACCCCGCCACCGGCCGGCAGACCGGCGCGGTCGACTTCGCGACGGCCGAGGAGGTCGACGCGGGCGTCCAGGCGGCGAAGGACGCGTTTGCGGGCTGGCGCGAGATCTCGCTCGCGAAGCGGGCCGAACTCTTCTTCCGGATCCGCGAGCTCGTGCACGCGCGGCGGGACGAGCTCGCCGAGATCCTCGTCCGGGAGCACGGCAAGGTCTTCAGCGACGCGCTCGGCGAGGTGACGCGCGGGCTCGAGGTCGTCGAGTACTGCTGCGGGATCCCGCAGCTGATCAAGGGCGAGCACTCCGAGCAGGCCTCGACCGGGATCGACGTCTACTCGATCCGGCAGCCGCTCGGCGTCGTCGCGGGCATCACGCCCTTCAACTTCCCCGCGATGGTGCCCATGTGGATGTGGGCGCCGGCGATCGCGAGCGGCAACACCTTCGTGCTCAAGCCGTCGGAGAAGGACCCGTCAGCGTCGCTCTGGGTCGCCGAGCTGCTGCGCGAGGCGGGTCTGCCGGACGGCGTCTTCAACGTCGTCATGGGCGACCGCGTCGCCGTCGACGCGCTGCTCGAGCACCCGGACGTGGCCGCGATCTCGTTCGTCGGCTCGACGCCGATCGCGCGCTACGTCTACGAGCAGGCGACCGCCGCCGGCAAGCGCTGCCAGGCGCTCGGCGGTGCGAAGAACCACATGATCGTCCTGCCTGACGCCGACGTAGGAGCTGCGGCCGACGCGGCGATCTCGGCCGGCTACGGCTCCGCGGGCGAGCGCTGCATGGCCGTCTCGGTCGTCGTCGCGGTCGGCGAGGTCGCGCAGCCGCTCGTCGAGGCGATCAAGGAGCGGATTCCGAAGGTGAAGGTCGGCGACGGGATGGATCCGGCCTCCGAGATGGGCCCGCTCGTGACCCGGGAGCACCGCGACAAGGTGGCCTCCTACGTCGAGAACGCGCCCGGCGAGGGTGCGACGGTCGTCGTCGACGGCCGGGAGGGCGCGCCCGGCGAGGGCTTCTTCCTCAACCCGAGCCTGCTCGACGGCCTGACGCCGCAGATGAAGGCGTACGCCGACGAGATCTTCGGCCCGGTGCTCGGCATCACGCGCGTCGCGACCTACGAGGAGGCCGTGCGGCTCGTGAACGAGAGCCCGTACGGCAACGGCGTCGCGATCTTCACGCGCGACGGCGGCGCGGCCCGCCGGTTTCAGTTCGACGTGCAGGCCGGGATGGTCGGGATCAACGTCCCGATTCCGGTGCCCGTCGCGTACTACTCGTTCGGGGGCTGGAAGTCGTCGCTCTTCGGCGACCGGCACGTCTACGGGCCGGAGGCGATCGACTTCTACACGCGGGGCAAGGTCGTCACGTCGCGCTGGCCCGACCCCGCGACGTCGCAGATCGACCTCGGCTTTCCGCAGACGCGCTGACGATGCCGTTCATCCGGGGCTCCGACGGTGACGGGAAGAACATGGAGCGCGCGTTCGAGCTCCGCCCGGAGGTCTACGCCGCCTGGCGCGGGCTGGTCACGGCGGTGACGGCGGCATCCGACGAGCGCCGGTACGAGCTCGCCACGCTCGCGGCCGCCCGGCGCTTGCGTTCCTCCTACTGCTGCCTCGCGCACGGGAAGGTGCTCGCCGAGAAGTTCTACGACTTCGAGTCGGTGCCGGCGCTGCCCGAGGGGCTCGACGACGCCGACCGGGCGATCATGGCGTTCGCCGAGAAGGTCGTCGCGGATGCGACCGCGATCACCGAGGCCGACGTCGACGAGCTCCGTCGCCACGGCCTGAGCGACGAGGAGATCCTCGACGTCGTGCTCGCCGCGACGATCCGCTGCTTCTTCTCGAAGACGCTCGACGCGCTCGGCGTCCAGCCCGACGCCGAGTTCGCGGCGCTCGACCCGGCCTTTCGCGAGCCGCTCACGGTCGGGCGCCCGATCGAGACTCCGTGACCGAGCCGCCGCATCATCGTCCCCTCGACGCGCGCCTCATCCCGCGGTTCGCCGGGATCCGCACGTTCATGCGCGCGCCGCACACCACCGTCCTGGCCGGTGTGGACGCGGCGGTCTACGGGATCCCGTTCGACACTGCGACGAGCTTCCGCACGGGGACGCGCTACGGCCCCGAAGGCATCCGTTCCGCCTCGGCGCTGCTGCGGCCGTACAACCCGGCGCTGGGCGTCAACGTCGTCGAGACGCTCTCGGTCGTCGACTACGGCGACGTGCCCGTCTCGCCCGGCGACACCGAGCGCACATACGGCCAGATCGAAGAGGCGCTCGCACCGCTGCTCGACGCCGGCGTCTTCCCGCTCGCCCTCGGCGGCGACCACTCGATCACGCTCGCCGAGCTACGTGCACTCGCGCGGCGTCACGGGCCGCTGGCGCTCGTCCAGCTCGACGCCCACGGGGACACGTGGGACGAGTACTTCGGGCAGAAGTTCTTCCACGGCACGACGTTCCTGCGCGCGCACGAGGAGAGGCTGATCGAGCCCGCGGCGTCGGTGCAGGCCGGGCTTCGCGGCTCGCTCTACGGCCCGGACGACCTCGACTCTGCGCGCGAGCTCGGCTTCACCGTGCTCTCGTGCGACGAGCTGCGGGAGCTCGGGCCGACAGGCTACGGCGACCTCGTCCGCGAGCGCACCGGCACGCGGCCCGTCTTCCTCTCGTTCGACATCGACGTGCTCGACCCGGCGTTCGCACCCGGGACGGGAACGCCGGAGGTGGGCGGCCTCTCGACGGCCGAAGCCCTTTCCTTCCTGCGCGCGCTGCGCGGGATCGAGCTGGCCGGCGCCGACGTCGTCGAGGTCTCGCCGCCGTACGACGGCACCGGGCAGCAGACGGCACTCGCGGCGGCGAACGTCGCCTACGAGTTGCTGAGCCTCAAGGCTCTGACCGCTTAGCGGACGCGGAAGCGGAACGTCCGCCCGCTCCGCCGTCCCCAGGGGTCGACGGCGACGACGCGGAGGCTGTACGAGCCGGGGCGGAGGCCGCGCGCATTGAGCCGCAGCCGCACCTGCATGGAGCCCGGCTTCCGCCGGTACGACTGGACGAGGTGGAGGCTGCCGCCGGCGAGGCGCGCACCGAAGCGGCTGCCCCTGCCGAGCACGAGGACGCGACTCCGGTGAGGGCCGGTGACCGAGCCCGACACCCTGGCCTGCGAATGGACGGCGAGCCGTGTCAGGAGGAGCAGGCTGTGATCCGCGGGGTGGGGCAGAGCCCGGAACCTGGCCTGGGTCGCTAGTGCCGGCCCGGTCGGCGACGTGTAGGTCGGATCGCCCCAGGCGCCCTGCTTGAAGAGCGCCGTCTCGAGCGGCGTCCGCGTCAAGACGTTGACGAGCTTGTTCGAGTCGGCGAACCAGCCCACGGCCGTGCCCGAGGGGAGTGCGGCTGGCTGGAGCGGTGGCACGACGTGGAAGACCCTGCCGTCGGTCGAGTAGCCGAGCACCGTGCGGCTCGGCTGCGGCTGCGCGTAGGCGAGGTCGAGCGGCCACGGGAATCCCTTCGACGACAGCCCCGGCACCGACAGCGAGACCTCGCTCCCCGGCACCGTGAGCGTCCCGGTGAACGCGGTGAGCGAGACGGTCTTGCCGACCGGAACCGATCCCGGCTGCCACGTGACGGTCGCGCGTCCGTCGTCGGTCTGGAGGTTGCCGGCGACGCCGCGGCGCACCGTCTGCGTCCCGATCGAGACGGGCGGGAGCGGTGCCGCCACGACGACGTCGGTCGTGGCGGCGGTGGCGGACGAGGAGCCGCCCTTGCCGGTCGCGGTCACCACGAGCGAGAGGGTGGAGCCGATGTCGTCGGGCATGAGCGTGCGGCGTGCTCCGGTCGCGTGCGGGATCGCGATGCAGGACGCCCCGCTCGCGTCGCAGCGCCGCCAGCGATACGCGAACTTCTGCGGCGAGCCCGTCCACGTCCCGACGGAGCTCGTCAGCACCTGGCCGACCTGATCCTGGCCGAGGATCTCAGGTGCGCTGACGTTCGTCGGCCGGGCGCCCGGGGAGGTGCCGGCCGGGGAGACCGTGGCGGTCGGCGCCGAGAGCGCCGTCGCGGTTCCTTCGGTCGAGGTCGCGGTGACGACGACCTTGAGCGAATGGCCCACGTCGGTGCTGACGGGGAGGTACGACTCGCCGGTCGCGCCCGCGATCGGCGTGCAGTTGGCCCCCGCGGCGTCGCAGCTTCGCCACTGGTAGGCGAACGTGAGCGGCTTGCCGCCCTCCCAGGTGCCGGGCACGGCGGCGAGCAGCTCGCCGGCCTCGGGCGGCCCGACGACGGTCGGCGGCGTGGAGAGCAGGGGCACGCCCGCTGGGTAGGGCTGGATGGCGACGGCCGCGGGGTTCGTCCCGTTCATCCGGTCGCCGTCGCCGCAGTGCTTGAGGCCCGGGACGGCGACGCAGTCCGTCCACTGCCAGAACTTCCAGCCCTTCCCGTTCCAGTTCTGGGCGGGGATGGTCGGCTGGCTGTTGGAGGTCCAGTGCGCGATCCAGAGGCGCGTGCCGGCGGCGGCGGCGGCCGTAGAGTCGCCGAGGCGGCCCTTCCAGAAGAGCGGCGAGGTGTAGACGAACGGCTCGACGCCGGTGCGGGCGTCGATCTCGCCGAGCCACGCCAGCGTCCAGGCGAGCAGGCGGGGCTTCGTGAGGTCTCCGGTCACCTCGAGGTCGAGCACCGGCGGCAGCTCACCCGGCTGCGGCGCGGCAACGGCGAGGAAGTGGTCGGCCTGACTGATCGCACTCCTCGTCGCACCGGCCAGGCTCGCGCCCGCGGGACGCGCGAAGTGGTAGGCCCCGAAGACGAGGCCGGCTCCCTCGCTGCCGTTCCGGTTCGTCGTGTACGTCTTGTCGACGTAGGTCGTGCCCTCGGTCGCCTTGCCGAAGGCGAAGGTGTAACCGGCGTTCGCGACCTTTCCCCAGTTGATCGACCCGTTCCAGTTCGAGACGTCGAGGCCCTTCGCCCGCACGGTGGCAGCGTCGGAAGCGCTCACCGAGAGGAGCGCGGTTAGCGCGACGAATAGACCGGCGAGCAGACCGAGCCGCCCGCGACGCGCTCCGATGACGGACCCCACCAGTGGCATGAGGCTAGCGGAGGCTTTGTTCGTTTGCGGTAAAAAAAGCCCTGCTAGCGCTGGACGGTCGCGCCCGAAGCGAGCGGCTCGCCGAAGCGGGCTCTGCGCACGAATCTCCCCGTTCCCGGCATCCCGACGAGCTCGCCGTCCTCCACGAGGACGCTGCCGCGAAGCAGCACGAGCTCCGGCGCGCCGACGACCTCGGTGCCCTCGTACAGGCTGTAGTCGCACCTCGAGTGGTGCGTCGCGGCCGAGATCGTCTCCCGCCGCTCGGGGTCGAAGACGACGAGGTCGGCGTCGGCTCCGACGGCGACCGTCCCCTTGCGCGGGTAGAGCCCGAACAGCTTCGCCGGCTGCGTCGCGAGCAGGTCGACCATGCGGTTGAGGCCGATCCGACCCTCGCGGACGCCGAAGTGGTGGATCATCTTCAGCCGGTCCTCGAGGCCGGGGCCGCCGTTCGGGATCTTCGTGAAGTCGTCCTTGCCGAGCGTCTTCTGCCCGTCCCAGAGGAACGCGCAGTGGTCGGTCGAGATCACCGAGAGCGCGTCGGTGCGGACCGCGTTCCACAGCACCTCGTGGTTGGCGGCGTCGCGTGCCGGAGGCGAATAGACGTACTTCGCGCCCTCGAAGTCCGGCTGCGCGAGGTCGTCAATCGACCGGAAGAGGTACTGCGTGCACGTCTCCCCCCAGACGCTCCAACCCTGCTCGCGGGCGCGGCGGATCGGGTCGACCGCCGCCCGGCACGTGACATGGACGACGTAGAGAGGGCTGCCGGCGATCCGCGCAAGCTGGATGGCGCGGTTCGTCGCCTCGCCCTCGAGCTCGGGCGGCCGCGTGAGCGCATGGTGGATCGGCGCCGTGTCGCCGCGCTCGAGGGCCTCGCGGACGAGGACGTCGATCGCGTCGCCGTTCTCGGCGTGCACCATCACGAGCGCTCCGCTGGCCGCGGCGACCTGCATCGCGCGGAAGAGCGTCTCGTCGTCGACCTGGAGGACGTTCTTGTACGCCATGAAGAGCTTGTACGACGTGATGCCCCGCTCGGGCAGCGTCGCGAGCTCCTCGAGCCGCTCGTCGTCGACGTCGGTGACGGCGATGTGGAAGCCGTAGTCGATCAGCGCCTTGCCGTTCGCCTTCGCGTGCCAGCCCTCGAGCGCCTCGGCGAACGTCTGACCCTGTGCCTGGATGCAGAAGTCGACGTGGCAGGTCGTGCCGCCGCACGCCGCCGACCCCTGGCCCGACTCGAAGTCGTCGATCGTGACCGTCCCGCCGAACGGCATGTCGAGGTGCGTGTGGGGGTCGATGCAGCCCGGGAGGACGTACTTGCCGGCCGCGTCGATCGTCCGGTCCGCCGCGACGTCGAGGTCGGCTCCGATCAGCGCGACGCGTTCGCCCTCGACGAGGACGTCGGCGACGAAGTCGTCGGCCGCCGTCACGACACGTCCGCCTCGGATCAGGATCGACATCGTCCGGGAGTCTAAGCTCGACCCGTGGGCCTGTCACCCGAGCGGACCGTCGCCGAGCTGCGAGAGCTCCAGGAGCTGACCGGCGACGAGAACGGAGCGCAACGGGTCGCGTGGACCGAGACGTGGGAGCGGGCCCGGCACTGGCTGCGCGAGAAGGTCGTCCCGACCGGAGCCGAGGAGCAGGTCGACGAGGCCGGCAACCAGTGGTTCACGCTGCCGGGTGCCTCCGAGCGCGCCCTCCTGCTCGGTGGCCACATCGACTCCGTGCCGAACGGCGGCTGGCTCGACGGCTGCCTCAACGTCGTCGCGGCGGTCGAGGTGCTGCGGCGGCTCGCGGAGGAGGGAACGCCGCCGCTGACCGTGCGCCTGGTCAACTGGGCCGACGAGGAGGGCGCGCGCTTCGGCCGGTCGCTCTTCGGCTCCTCGGCGGCGGCCGGCTCGATGAGCGATCAGGACGAGCTGCGCGAGCGGCGCGACGCCGACGGCATCGCCCTGCCGGGCGCGCTCGCCGAGCACGGGGTCGACCTCGATCGCTCGATCGAGGCCCGCGCCCAGCTCGCGAGCGCGGCGGCGTATCTCGAGCTCCACATCGAGCAGGGCCCGGTGCTCGAGTCGCTCGACCTGCCGCTCGGCGTCGTCCTCGGCACCTTCGGCGTCGAGCGCCACCTCGTCACCTGGCGCGGCCAGGCCGCGCACTCGGGCTCGACGCCGATGGATCAGCGCCGCGACGCGCTCGCCGGCGCCGCGAAGCTCGCCCTCGAGATCCGGCCGATCGCGGCGGAGGTGGGGGACGGCGCCGTCTGCACGTCGGGCGGCGTCGTCTGCAGGCCGGGCATCGTGACCTCCGTCGTCGAGACGGCGGAGCAGCTCCTCGACCAGCGCCACCTCGACGCGACGAAGCTCGGGCGGCTGCTCGAGCTGGCGAAGGCGGCGAGCGAGCGCTTCGCGCAGGAGGAGGACGTCGAGGTCAAGTGGGAGCGGATCTGGTCGATCGAGCCGATTCCCTTCGACGAGCGGCTGATCTCGCTCGCCGACGAGGCGATCGTCGAGGTCGCCGGCGCGTCGCACCGGCTGCCGTCCGGGCCGCTCCACGACGCCGCCGAGGTCGCCCGCGCGGGAATCCCGACGGTGATGCTGTTCGTTCAGTCCCTACGTGGGCTGTCGCACACGAGGCTCGAGGACACGAGGGAAGAGCATCTCCAGCTCGCGGTGCAGGCGCTCGACAGGCTGACGACCAAGGCACTGGAGGCATTCGCATGAGCAGCACGGACGCAACGCAGCTCTACGGCGCGGAGCACGTCCGCCGCTACCGCGAGACCGACGGCGAGGTCGGGCACGTCTGGAAGGAGGGCTCGACGATCCTCCTCCTGACCACGACCGGCCGCAAGACGGGCCGGGAGACGACCACGCCGCTGATCTACGGCCTCGACGGCGACACGCCGGTGATTGTCGCCTCGAAAGGCGGCGCGCCCGACCACCCCGGCTGGTTCGAGAACCTGGCCAAGACGCCCACGGTAGGCGTCCAGATCAAGGGCGACAGGTTCCGCGCCCGCGCGCGCGTGGCGGAAGGCGAGGAGCGCGGGCGCCTCTGGGAGCTGATGACCGAGATCTGGCCGCACTACGACGAGTACGCGACCCGCACGGATCGCGTGATCCCGGTCGTGGTGCTCGAGCGAGAGTGACCGCGGCACAGCTGCGGAAGCTCTGCCTGAGGTTCGCGGCGGCCGAGGAGACCTTCCCGTTCGGTCCCGAGACGTCCGTCTTCAAGGTGGGCGGGAAGATGTTCGCGCTCGCCCAGCTGAAGCGCGCGCCGCTCAAGGTCAGCGTCAAGTGCGAGCCGGAGCTCGGCGAGCAGCTGCGCGGGAGCTACGCGGAGATCGAGCCGGGGTACCACCTGAACAAGCGCCACTGGCTGACGATCACCTGCGGGGGCGCGGCAGGCGACGACCTCGTCCGGGAGCTCGTCGCCGCTAGCTACGACCTGGTCGCGTGAGCCGTGCGGCGATAGGCTCGCGGAGATGGACTTCGGCGTCACGGTCTTGCCTGACCCGCCGTTCTCGCGCTGGCTCGAGCTGATCCAGCTCGCCGAGCGACACGGCTTCGGCTACGCGTGGACGTACGACTCCCACGTCCTCTGGCAGGAGTCGGTGCCGATGCTCGCCGTTGCGGCGCGCGAGACCTCCACGATCAGGCTCGGCCACTTCGTGACGAACCCGGCGACGCGCGACCCGACCGTGCTCGCCAGCGCGTACGCGACGCTCCACGACCTGTCCGACGGGCGGATGGCGATGGGGATCGGGCGCGGCGACTCGGCCGTCCGGTACATCGGCCGGCAGCCGATGAGGGTCGCCGAGTTCGAGCGCTCGTGCGCGATGGTGAAGGCGTTCATGAACGGCCGCGAGGTGGAGTGGAACGACAAGCAGCTCCAGCTCAAGTGGGTCCGGCCGGAGCTCGATCCGATTCCCATGTGGATCGCCGGCTACGGCCCACGGGCGCTCGCAGTGGCCGGTCGTGTCGCGGACGGGGTGATCATCCAGCTCGCCGACCCCGAGATCATCCAGTGGATCATGGACACGGCCCGCCGCGCCGCCGAGGAAGCGGGGCGCGATCCGGCGCAGCTCAGGTGCATCGTCGGCGCGCCGGCCCACATCTCCGGCGATCTCGCCGACGCGCGCGAGCAGGTGCGCTGGTTCCCCGCGATGGTCTCGAACCACGTGATGGATCTGATCGAGCGCTACGGCGCCGACGGCAGCTCCGTGCCGAAGGCGCTCACCGACTACGTCCGGGCGCGCAAGTTCTACGACTACGACGAGCACTCGCGGGTCGGGGCGAAGCACGGCGAGTTCGTGACCGACGAGATCTGCGACCGCTTCTGCGTTCTCGGCGACGCCGACCAGGCGAAGGCCAAGCTACGGGAGCTCGCAACAGTGGGCGTCGACCAGTTCAACATCTACCTCATGACCAACGGGCAGGAGGAGACGCTGCAGGCGTTCGGCGACGAGATCATCCCCGAGCTCGCCGTCGCCGGCTGAGTCGCTCGCGATAGCTTCCTGGACGTGGGGGATCTGCGGAGGCTGCTCGAGCTGCGGCAGGCGTATCCGCTGTCGTGGTCGAGCGACGGCTCGTGGCTCCTCGTCGCCTGCGACCTGTCGGGGACGCGGCAGCTCTACCGCCTGGCGGTGGAGGGCGACGGGCTCGAGCAGCTGACGAGCTACGCGGAGCCGGTCGACGGACAGCTGCTGCCGGACGACCGCCTCTTGCTCGAGATCGACGAGGGCGGGAACGAGCGCACGCAGCTCCACCTCGACGGCGAGCCGCTGGTCGTCGACCCGCGCTTCATCCACCGGACGCCGCACGTGTCGCGCGACGGGGCGCTGCTCGCCTACTCGACGAACCGCCGCAACGGCCTCGACTTCGACGTCGTCGTGCGCCGGCTCGACACCGCGGAAGAGCGCAGCTTCGAGCTCGGCGGCTGGTGCGCTTCGGGCGAGATCTCCCCGGATGGGCGCTGGGTCGTAGCCGAGCAGCTCGGCGAGCTCAGCGGCGACTCGAACCTCTACCTGCTCGGGATCGAGAGCGGCGAGATCGTCCACGTGACCCCGCACGCCGGCGCGGCCGAGTACATGACGCCGGTGTGGCTGCCGGACTCCTCGGGCCTGCTGTGCGCCACGAACGAGGGCCGCGACACGTTCGCGATCGCGCGCTACACGATCGGCGACGGCTGGGAGGTCGTGCACACGGCGGACTGGGACCTCGAGTGCTTCGGCGACGAGGCCGGCCGGCACATGCTCGTGGTCGCGAACGAGGACGGGTACTCGCGGATCGACGGCGTAGCGCTGCCGGGCGACGGCGTGGCCGAGCACTTCGTCTTCTCTCCCGACGCAACCCGGGTCGCGTTTGCGTTCTCGACGCCGATGGAGGCACAGCAGGTGTGGGTGCACGAGTTCGAGTCGGGGCAGCTGCGGAAGCTGACCGATCTCGGCGCCGTCGACGGCGGAGTCGAGCCGGAGCTGCATCGTTTCGAGAGCTTCGACGGCGAGTCGATTCCCGTCTTCCTGTTCCTGCCGGAGGGCGACGGCCCGTTTCCCGTCGTGGTGACCGTCCACGGCGGGCCGGAGAGCCAGTGGCGGCCGTGGTACTCCTCCGGCTTCGGCGCGTTCACGCAGTATCTCGTCGCGCGCGGCTACGCGGTGGCGGCGCCGAACGTGCGCGGCTCGACCGGCTACGGGAAGCGATTCGAGCATCTCGACGACGTCGAGAAGCGGCTCGACTCGGTGGCGGATCTCGCGTCGCTCCACGGCTGGCTCGCGGCGCGGCCGGAGATCGACGGCTCCCGCGCCGTCGTCTACGGGCGCTCGTACGGCGGCTACATGGTGCTGGCCGCGCTCGCGTTCCAGCCGAAGCTCTGGGCGGCCGGCATCGAGTTCGTCGGCATCTCGAACCTCCGCACCTTCCTCGAGAACACCTCGGTCTGGCGCCGTGCGGCCCGCGAGCGCGAGTACGGGCCGCTGAGCGATCCCGAGCTGCTCGAGCGCCTGTCGCCCTGGAGCCGCCTGGATGAGATCAGGTCGCCGCTCTTCATCGAGCACGGGCGGAACGACCCGCGCGTGCCGGTGAGCGAGTCCGAGGCGATCCACCGGGAGCTCGTGCAGAGGGGCGTGCGCTGCGAGCTCGTGATCTACGAGGACGAGGGACACCCGGTCGAAAAGCTCGCGAACCGCGTGGACGTGTTCGAGCGCGCGGTCGCCTTCCTCGACGAAGTCCTGCCCTGAGCCCCGGATACCATGGCGGCCGCGGCGCCTTGGCCGAGTGGTTAGGCATGGGTCTGCAAAACCCAGTACACCGGTTCGACTCCGGTAGGCGCCTTCACGCTCCTCGGCGTCTAGAGTCCCGCACATTCGACCAAGGAGGAGCTCATGCACGCCGTCGTCGTCCACGTCACGATCAACGCCGAGGGCACCGAGTCTGCACTTCGCGAGCAGGTCGTTCCACGGGTTTCACAGGCTCCCGGCTTCGTCGCCGGCTACTGGACTCGCAACGACAACGACGGTCTGTCGATGACCGTGTGGGAGTCCGAGGATGCCGCCAACACCGCGAGCGAGATGGTCCGGTCCGCGGCCCCCGAGGGCGTGACGGTCGAGAGCGTCGAGGTTCGAGAGGTCGTCGCGAGCGCCTAAGAATTCGTTTCGGAACGACCACGCGCTGACCGGCCGCACTAGAGGTTGCGGCGGTACAGCAGGAAGCCGAGCGGGACGATGCCCGCGAGGACGAACCACGGCGCGAGCGCGACCCGCGCATAGCCGACCACCGTCGTCCGTGCGGACGAGCTCCCGGCTTCGTCGCGGATCGCCCGAACCAGCCCGTTGGGATCGTCCTCCGCGAAGACGTGACCGTGCGCTGCCGCGGTGAACCGCGCCAGCACGCTGCCGCTCGTCGGATCCGGTCTGTACCTCGGGCTCACCCGGCCGTGGACGTAGATCCGGTCCGTCGGCGCCCACACGTGCACGAACAGCGGGTGCACCGTCATCGCGCGGGCGAGGTCGAAGTCGACCGCCGAGCGGAACGGAGCGTCCTCGCCGTCCGTGTACACGACGAGGATCCGATGTCGCACGCCGGGGCTGTAGAAGTTCGCCATCGGGATCGGGAAGAGCGCCTGGAAGGTCGTGGCCCGTCCCTTGTAGACCTGGGTCGGAGGCGGCCGGTCGATCCCCACCGACTGGTCGAGCGTGCGCAGGATGACCGCGAGGTTCGGCGTCGGCATCAGGTCGGGCAGCACGCGGTCGGTCATCGTCGCGAGGCCGACCGGGATGTCGCCGAGCTTCGGCAGGACCTCGCGCGCCGCCCGTTTCGCGCGCTCCAGCCGCGTCGGGCCGTGCACCCCCTCTCGCGCCGACATCGAGAGCGAGGTGTCGAAGACGAAGAACGCCTGCACGTCCGACCGCACTCCCAGCGACTGGTGCCGGATGACGACGGGTTGCGCGGCGGCGACGCCGAGCAGCGCGGGCAGAAGCACGAGCGCCGCGGCCACGCCGACGAGCTCGCGGCGGTGGGACGGCGCGAGGGAGAAGAGACGGCGAAGCTGCTCGATCCTCCGCTGGGCGAGCCACAGGGCCGCGAGCGGGATCACCGCGGCGAGCGCGAACAGCGCGTCGACGGGGGTGAGGAACGAGATGCCCGTCAGTAGCCTCCGCCGACGACGCCGAGGCCGTTCGCACCGCCGAAGCCGAAGCCGCCGCGGGCGTCCTGGTCGAGACGCGACTTGCCCGGCTTCTCCAGCCGCAGCGCGAGCTCGAGGTTGAGCCTCGCCGCGTAGCTCGACGGGTCCTCGCGCACGGCGAGCCCGAAATAGTGCTTGGCGCGTTCGACCGTCGCCTTCTGGGTCGGGCTGTCGGCCGCGGAGGTGGTCACGGCCATGACGCCGAGGAGGTTCGCCGCGGTCGAGCGCTCCTGGCGCGTCGCCGCGCTGTCGGCGAGCGTCTGCAGCTGTGCCTCGGCGACGACCCGCAGCTCTGCCAGATCGGCCTGGCCGGCCGTGCTCGCGCCGACGGTGCTCAGCCAGAAGAGCTGCAGCGCCCGGCGGTACGCGAGCGCGTCGTCGAGGCCGAGAACGGAGCGGGCAGGGTCGCCGGGAAGGACCGTCGGGGTGCGCCAGTCGCCGATGCGCGAGCGCTGCGCCCGGAACCGCACGTCGTCTCGCGTCACTCTCCCCTGCCAGGCGCGGACGTCGCTCGCGAACAGTGCGAGCACGACCGCGAGGCCGATCAGCACGATCGCGGCGACGAGCGGCAGGAAGCGGCGAACGCGGATCACGCCGCCGACTCCGGGACGAGGCGCGAGTTGAGGCGCTCGTTCGCGGCGAGCAGCCCGATGAAGACCAGGCCGACGGTGAGCAGAGCCCAGGGCGAGGTTGCGGAGACGGGCAGGACGCGGTTCTTCCCCTGGTGCCTGAACGCGTGCACGTTGACGAAGACATTCGACCCGAAGAGCTGGCTGAAGAGCGCGACGTTCTGCGGCGACGCGTTGAGCGGCACGATCCGGATCGGCACGTGCTCCTTCCGCAGCGCGAGCGCCTCGGCGACGAGGGGCTCCCGGTCGTCCTGCGCGTCGTTGAGATCGCTCATCAGGACGAGAGCGCCGTGCGTGACGTGCGCGCGGCGCAAGGCGTTCACCCCGGCGACGAGGCCGGTCGAGATCCTGGTGCCGCCGCTGAACTGGCTCCAGGGGCTCTCGCCGAACAGCGGCTGTCCCTTCTGCACCTTCTCCGGGACGAAGAAGCGCACGAACTGCTCGAGCGCGCTCGGCGGGGAGTTCGGCGGCAGCAGCTCGTACGCGACGTCGGAGAACATCACGAGCCCCATCGCCTGGTTCGCCGCGACGAGCCCGCGCACGACGGTAGCGACTCGCTCGAAGGTCGGGCCGGCGACGCTTGCGGACATGTCGGCGACGATGACGCCCGTCTTCGCGCCGACGGGGAGCACGGCCGCCCGCCCGCTGCCGGCGGAGCGCGCGAGGAGCGCCAGGCCGGTCAGCGTCCCCGCGAGGGCGAGCGCGAGGCCGACGCGGACGAAGGTCGTGCGCCGCGCCGGCTGCGTCAGGTGGGGCAGGTCGCCGAGCCGCGTCGCCCCACGGCGCGCGAGTGTCGTCCCTCTCACAGGTCCGGCTCCCCGTTGCGGCGGTGGATCCCGGCGCGCTCCGAGATCTCCTGCACGTCCTGCTCCTCGGGAACCTCGCGCGACCAGGCCAGGGCGCGCGCCGTCTCGGAGAGCTCGTGGACGTCGAACGGCAGCTCGTCGGCCACCCGCTCGAGTGCCTTCCGCTGCAGCGTCTCGTCATCGTGATCCCGCGCCCAGAAGAAGAGGCTGAGCGCCCGTTCGAGCGACGAGCCGCGCAGCTGCGGCCCCTCCGCGGCCTTGGCCGGGCGGAACTGCAGCGCCCACCGGGCCGCGAGGGCAAGGCCCGCGGCGCCGAGCACGACCGCGAGCGCGACGGCGAGCCAGAAGGCGAGATCCGGCGAGACCCGGTATCGGGCAGCGGCCACCGGCGTGAGCGGGGCTTGCCACTCGATCACGTGGTTGCCGAGGGCGCGCACGACGTCGGGGCTGAGTTCCGAGACGGCCTCCACCCGCTGGAAGCGCGCGTTGAGCGCGTAGTCGAGCTTGCCGGTGGGCGAGACGTACTCGATCTGCGCGGGGCGGAAGTGGAAGACGTGGGTGGTGTCGCTCGCCGGCATCACGGGGACGCACTCCACGGTCAGGCAGCGCAGCGTCCACGTCCACGTGACCTGCAGCAGGCGGCCGTTCTCGGTGCGGGTCTCGGCCGGCGGCGCGACTGGCTCGTACGGGGCGAAGTGGGCCTTCACGCGGAGGTTCGCGGGAGCCACGTACTTCCGGTCGGCGACGACGGCGACCTTGGCGGTGATCGCGGTTCCGAAAAGATGGACCGGCGGATCGACCGAGGCGTAGACCTTGAGCGGCAGGTTGCGGCCGATGGCGGAGCCCGTCCTGACCGGCGGCACCTTCGCCCCCGCGGGGGCCGCGGCTGCGAGAGCGGCGAGCACGGTGGCGAGCGCGGCACGCTTCACGCTACCGCTCCTCGGGCCATCAGCCGGAGGTCCGCCCAGCGGAGGAACGCGGACAGGATCGGCCCGGGCTCGTGCGAATCGATCTCGACCGGCTCGGTGCCGAGCGACCGGAACACGCGCAGGAGCTCGGCGGCGCGCGCCTCGTGCTCGTCGTGCAGCCGCCGGGCCTCGACGCGCGTGAGGTAGACGGGGACGACGCCGTTCGTGTCGGGGCCGGAGTACGGCACCGTCGTCCCGCCGACGTCGGGGAACGACCGCTCCCAGACAGGGTCCTGGATCACGACCGGAACGATCTCCCACTGGTACTCGAGCGCCCGGAGCCACGTGCTCTCGTCCGGCGGGACGAGGAAGTCCGAGGCGACGAAGACGAACGTCTGCGTCGGCAGGTCGCGCCGGTGCTGGATGAGATGCTCGAGGCCGCGAGTGACGGTGTCCGTCGGCGCCCTGAACGGCCGGGCGTCGAGCGGCTCCTGCGGGACGTGCCGCTCGCTGCGGGGCGGGCGCCAGTGCGACTCGCCCTCCGCGTCGTCGTAATACCCGGAGAGGCTGCGCACCGCGCGCGCGCTGTCGCCGATCAGCTGCAGGCTCGCGAGCAGCGCCTCCGGCTTGTCGAGCCGTCGCAGCGGTGACTCGCGAATGCCCATCGAGGGTCGCCGGTCGGCGAGCATGACGACGTGCGGGGCCTCGTCCGCGAAGAGCTCGCGGACGATGAACTCGTCCGAGTCGCTGGCGGCCGAGAGGCGCGCCGAGGCGGCCCAGTCGATCCACGCGAGGCTGTCTCCGGGCACGTAGCGGCGCGAGCCCGCGACGTCGGAGCCGTTGCCGCGGCGGACGCTGCGCACGCCGCCGAAGGCGAGACCGATCACGCGCCGGCGGGGGATCAGCGGGAAGACCCCGACCGCCATGGCTAAGGCAGAACCCGCTCGGCGGGCACGAGCGCTACACCGCCGTCGTGGGGACGTCGAGGTCGATGTCGAAGCCCGGCTTCGGCGCCCGCGCGACGCAGCGCTCCTGGACGTCGCGGGCAGCGGCCTCCCAGCCACGGTCGCGGATCTCCGCCAGGAAGCTCGGCCGGAAGAGCAGGCGGTGCAAGAGCACCGGAACGAACAGCCGCTCGACGTCCTCCGGCGTCACGTACCTGCGGCCGTTCAGCATCGCCCACGACCGCGCCGCGCGGTTGAGGGCGAGCGTGCCGCGGACGGAGCTGCCGATCGCGACCACTTCGAGCTCGCGGGTCGCCCGCACGAGGTCGACGATCCAGCGCGCGACGGCCTCGTGCACGAAGACGTCCTGCACCGCCGCGCTCAGCGCCTCGACGCCGGCGACGTCGACGGCCGGCTGCAGCCGTGTCAGAGGGTGACTCCCGAGCTGCTCGTCGACGATCCGGTTCTCGTCCTCCACGTCCGGATAGCCGAGCGTCGTGCGGACGAAGAAGCGGTCGAGCTGCGCCTCGGGCAGCGGGAACGTCCCTTCGTACTCGATCGGGTTCTGCGTGGCCATGACGAGGAACGGCTCGGGAAGCCGGCGCGTGACCCCGTCCACCGTGACCTGCTGCTCGGCCATCGCCTCGAGCAGCGCCGACTGCGTCTTCGGCATCGCGCGGTTGATCTCGTCGACGAGGACGACGTTGGCGAAGACCGGGCCGGGCCGGAACTCGAAGTCGCGTTCGCGCTGGTTGAAGATCGACAGGCCGGTGACGTCCGTCGGCTGCAGGTCGGGCGTGCACTGGATCCGGGAGGCCGCCGCACCCTCGATCGACTGCGCGATGGCGCGGGCCAGGACCGTCTTCGCGGTGCCCGGGACGTCCTCGAGCAGGACGTGTCCGCCGCAGACGAGCGCCGCTACCACGAGCGTGATCTGCTCACGCTTGCCGTGCACGACCGTCTCGATGTTGTCGAGCAACCGGCACGCGACCGCGTGCGCCTCGGCGTGCGTCTCGATTGCCAACCCGGCCTCCTTCTCCAGAGAGCGTAGCCTCACGGGCTGAGACGACGAAAGCGCGCAGAGGTTGGGCACGAGGACGCAGCCGCGCCGCGTTGCGCGGGTCGTCGGCGGAGCCGTGAGGGGAAGGTCAGGAAGGGCACGTCCCCGGCGCGTACTCGCCCCATCGCGGCCGGGCGTCAGTGGCTAGACAACGTGCCCTGCGCCGTTGCGCGGACGACTTCCTGACCTTTCCCGTTGACATACGCGGCGGGCGGGAGGGCGTCGTCCCCAGGACGGCCGGGATGGCTCAGTACGTCTGGATCGGATGCGAGTCCGTCCCTCGAACGAGCCACAACGGTCGGTGCCGCAGAACCTGGCCGACCCGCCAGGGCGCGGGCCGGGTCGGTCGCTCACGATGTCCAGCAGAGACGGGCACCGAGTTCGTGCACACCGCTCCTCGAGCGCAACACGACCGGCCCAAACCTAGACACTGCGGCGCCAGGCGGGCTCGATCGCGAGTCCGCCTCCGCACTGTTCAGCCCGCCTGCTGCGCCTGCGCTCCGGCCGCTCCTGCACGAACCGCGACCCCGGTGTCGCGCACGAGCCGCTGCGCGAGCAGGACGGGAATCGTCGTCAGCAGGATCAGCGCGAAGGCGATCACGTTCACGACCGGCAGCTGCTGGCCGAGCCGGATGTAGCCGAAGATGAGCAGCGGCAGCGTGTTCTGGGCGCCCGCCGTGAAGTAGGTGACGACGACCTCGTCGAAGGACAGCGCGAAGGCGAGCAGGCCGCCGGCGACCAGCGCGGTGGAGAGGACGGGCCAGATCACGAAGCGGAACGTCTGCCAGCCGTCGGCGCCGAGATCCTGCGAGGCCTCGATCAACGACGGCGAGGAGCGGCGGAGCCGGGCGAGCACGTTGTTGTAGACGACGACGACGCAGAACGTGGCATGCGCCGCGACGATCGTCCACAGCGAGAACGTGATCTTGCCGGCGGTAAAGGCCGAGTTGAGCGCGATGGCGGTGACGATCCCGGGCAGCGCGATCGGGAGGACGAAGAGGAACGAGACGGCCTCGCGGCCGAAGAACCGGAACCGCGCGACGCCGAACGCGGCCATCGACCCGAGGACGAGCGCGATCGCCGTCGTCACCAGGCCGACGCGAACCGAGAGCCACAGCGCCGCGCGCACCTCGGAGTTCCACGCGGCGTGGAACCAGTGCATCGTGAAGCCGTGGATCGGCCAGCTCTCGACGTTCGACTTGTTGAACGCATAGAGGATGATCAGCGCGAGCGGGAACCAGAGGAAGAGGACGACGAGCGCCGACCACACCGTGAGCGCGACGCGGGTCGTGCGGGTCTCCATCAGAGCGCCTCGAACGCACCGAGGCGGCGCGCGATCAGGAGGTACACGCCCATCACCGCGAGCGGCACGACCGCGAAGGCCGCCGCGAACGGCGTCTGCTGGGAGCCGATCGAGTCATAGACGACGTTGCCGATGAACTGGGACGAGGCGCCGCCGGCGAGGAGGGGGGTGATGTAGTCGCCGAGCGTGAGCGAGAACGTGAAGATCGAGCCGGCGATCACTCCCGGCAGCGCGAGCGGCAGCATGATGCGCCGGAACGTCGTCCAGGCGCCGGCGCCGAGGTCGCGCGATGCCTCGAGGAACGAATCCGGGACCCGCTCGAGCGCCCCGTAGACCGGGAGGATCATGAACGGCAGCCACACGTAGGTGAAGATCAGCCAGACGGCCCAGTTCGAGTAGCCGATGTTCGCCGCCGGCAGCCCGACCTTGCGCAGCGACCAGTTGAGGACGCCGTCGTGGTCGAGGATCAGTCGCCAGATGTAGACGCGGATGAGGTAGCTCGACCAGAGCGGGAGCAGGACGGCGACGAAGACGAACGCTCGCGAGCGTCCGCCGGCGACGCGGGCCATGAAGTAGCCGAGCGGGAAGGCGAGGATCGCGTCCGCGAGGGTGACCGCCGCGGCGATCCCGATCGTCCGGAACGCGATGTGGCGATACGCGCTCTGATCCCACAGCAGCTTGTAGTTGTCGACGTTCCAGATGTGCTGCACCTCGGACGTGAACGGGTTCACCGTCCACAGCGACGAGAGGAAGAGGACGACGAGCGACGCGAGGTAGACCACCGCGAACGCGAGCAGCGGCGGCGCGAGGAGGAGCAGGGCCTTCGCCCACCGGTGCCGCCAGAAGAGGCCGGTGAAGCGGAGCCGGGCCGCCCGCAGGGGACGGCCCGGCTCGGTCAGCTCAGCTGCCTGGACGGACAGGGCTCAGCCCTTCATCTGGGTCCAGGCTTGCTGCCACTGCGAGTAGTTCATGCAGTCGTTCTTGCCGTTGTCGCACTTCGAGATCGGCGTCTTCCAGAACTTGATCGAGTTGAAGTACTTCTTCGACGCCCCGCAGTGGTACTGCTGCGCGGAGCCCTTCTGGAGCTTGTTCATGATCGCGCAGGCCTTCGTGTTCGCCGGCGTCTCGCCGAAGTAGATCGCCTGCTCGGCTTGCACCTTCGGAGTCGAGACCCAGGCCATCCACTTGTACATGCAGTTCGGATGCTGGACGTGAGACGACATCATCCAGGTGTCGGCCCAGCCGGTCGCGCCCTCCTTCGGGATCTCGTCCTTCACGGGCACCTTGTCGGCCTTGAGCGTGTTCGTCTGGTACGGCCACGAGGCCCCGATCACCGCGTCGCCGCCCTTGAACAGGCTGATCTCGTCGGACGCGAGCGCCCAGTACTTCTTGATCAGCGGTTTCTGCTTCTTCAGCAGGTCGATGGCCGCGTTGAACTGCGTCTGCGTCAGCTCGTACGGGTCCTTGATCCCGAGCGACGGCTTCGCCTTCGACAGGTACAGCGCGACGTCCGCGATCTGGATCGGGTTGTCCGGGATCGTGATCCTGCCCTTGTACTTCTTGCTGTAGATCGAGGCCCAGCTGGTCGGGGCGGGCTTCACCTTCTTCGTGTTCCAGAGCAGGGTGTTCGGTCCCCACTGGAGCGAGATGCCGTAGTGGACGCCGTTGATCGTGTTGTGAGGCGGCGACTTCAGCGCCGGGATGAAGTCCTTGTAGCCCGGGATCAGCTTCGGGTTCACCGGCTGGACGTCGTGCCCGTAGATCAGCCGCAGGCTCGCGTCGCCCGAGGCCGAGACGCCGTCGTACTGCGTGCCGCCGCCCTGCCGCATCAGCGTCACCATGTCGTCGGACGAGCCCGCGTAGTGCGCGTGCACCTGGCAGCCCGTCTTCTTCTCGAACGGCTTGACCCACTGTCCCTGCGTGTAGCCCTCCCACGCGATGAGGTTGAGCTTCCCCTCGCCTTTCCCGATCTTCGTGGGCAGGCCGTTGCCCGCGCTCACGCCTGCTGCCGGCACACAGAGCGCCGCCGTGAACGCGGCCAGCAGAACGTACCCTCGGATGTTCCTTTTCACGTGCCCTCCTTCTCGTCGACCCCGATCTCGTACGTGTGCTCGGGCCGCCACGCGAGCCGCACCCGTTTGCCCTGCTCCGAGAGAGCGTCCTGCGAGGACGTCTCGAGGTTCTGGCGGACGACGACGAGCTGCCCGCCGTCGTCCAGGTCCACGACGTAGCGCGTGACCATGCCGACGTAGACCACTTCCCGGATCGTCCCGGGCTCGCCCGGGCCGGCGGCTTCGTCGCTCATCCGGATCTTCTCCGGCCGGATCGTGAAGCGCCGGCCGCCGCGCTCGAGCACGTTCGAGACGCCGACGAAGCCCGCGACGAACTCGGTCTGCGGGTGCTCGTAGACGTCGGCCGGCGAGCCGACCTGCTCGATCCTGCCCTCGTTGAAGACGGCCATCCGGTCGCTCATCGTCAGCGCCTCTTCCTGGTCGTGCGTGACGTAGACGAACGTGATGCCCAGGTCGCGCTGCAATGCCTTGAGGAAGATCTGCATCTCCTGGCGCAGCTTCAGGTCGAGCGCGCCGAGCGGCTCGTCGAGGAGGAGGACGGGCGGCCCGTTCACGATCGCCCGCGCGAGCGCCACGCGCTGCCGCTGGCCGCCCGACAGCTGCGCCGGCTTCCGCTTGCCGAGACCGGGCAGCCGCACCCGCTCGAGGATCTGCTCGGCGTGCCGGCGGCGCTCCTTGCGCGACATGCCCTTCACGCGGAGCCC
The DNA here is from genome assembly GCA_035279325.1 of Gaiellaceae bacterium. Classification (GTDB taxonomy): domain Bacteria; phylum Actinomycetota; class Thermoleophilia; order Gaiellales; family Gaiellaceae; genus Palsa-739. The sequence goes on along the minus strand of DATEHY010000126.1, from coordinate 1,183 downwards.
GTACTCGACGTTCTCGGCGACGCTCATGTGCGGGAAGAGCGCGTAGTCCTGGAAGACGGTGTTGACGGCGCGTTGCGACGGCGCGACCCGCGTCACGTCGATCCCCTGCAGCTCGACGCGGCCGGCGTCGGGCCGCTCGAAGCCCGCGATCACTCGTAGCGTCGTCGTCTTGCCGGAGCCCGAGGGGCCGAGCAGGGTGAAGAACTCGCCCGCTGCGATGTCGAGGTCGATGCCGGCGACCGCGACGACGTCGCCGAAGGCACGGCGGACGCCGCTCAGGCGGACGGCCGGCGCACCCGCGACCGGACCGGCGTCAGCCGCGGTCGGCGCCAGCGTCGCCAAGTGCCTCCTCCAGCAGGCCCAGCCCGCGGTCGAGCTCCTCGTCGCTCACGGTGAGCGGGGGCAGGAGCCGGATGACGTTGCCGTAGAGGCCGCAGGCGAGCAGCAGCAGGTTCTTCTCGAACGCGGCGGCGGTCACCGCCTTCGCGGCATCCGGCGTCGGCTCGCGCAGCTCGAGCGCGAGCATCGGGCCGAGCCCGCGCACCTCGCCCACGAGCGGGTGTCGAGCGGCGATCTCCTCGAGTCGCGTGCGCAGGAACGAGCCGAGACGCTGGGCCCGCTCGGCGAAGCCGGGAGCCGTCAGCTCGTCGAGCACGGCGAGCGCAGCCGCGCAGGCGACGGGATTCCCGCCGAACGTGCCGCCGAGGCCGCCGACGTGCGGCGCATCCATCAGCTCGGCGCGCCCGGTCACCGCGGCGAGCGGGAGGCCGCCGCCGATCGTCTTCCCCGACACGAGCAGGTCCGGCTCGACGCCCAGCTGCTCGATCGCCCACATGGTGCCGGTGCGGCCGCAGCCCGACTGCACCTCGTCGTCGACGTAGACGATCCCGTGCTCGTCGCAGATTCGGCGCAGCGCCTGGACGAACTCCGGCGGCATCGGAATGAAGCCGCCCTCGCCCTGCACCGGCTCGAGCACGACGCAGGCGACCGATTTCGGGTCGACGTCCTGCTTGAAGAGGAGCTCGAGGCTCTCGAGTGCGTCCTCGGTCGAGACGCCGCGGTAGGGGTACGGCGCGGCCGCGCGGTAGACGTCCGTCGCGAGCGGGCCGAAGCCCTGCTTGTAGACGAGCTTCGCGGTCATCGCCATCGTCAGGCTCGTGCGCCCGTGGAAGGCACGGTCGAA
>DATEHY010000125.1:0-30565 GCA_035279325.1 Gaiellaceae bacterium | reverse complement strand
TCGGCGAGCGCCGACTCGAGACGCTCGATCTCGCTGCGGAGCTCTTCCAGCTCGGCCGGCTCGGACACGTCGGTTCCGTCGAGGATCTCGTCGAGCGCTTCGACGAGCGCCTCGTCGAGCGTTTCCTCGGGCTCGGTGTCGGTGCTCTCCTCGACCTCGGGGACGACGTCGCCCGGCTCGACCGTCGCGGCGTCCTCGACCTCGGCGGCGTCTGCGACCTCTTTGGCAGGCTCGACGCCGTCGGTCGTCTCGATCTCCTCGCGCGCCTCGACCGCGGGGTCGACGTCGTTCTCTTCGGGCTCGGCGGAGGCTTCCGCTTCCGGCTCCGCCGCGGCTTCCGGGGCTTCCTCGGCGGGGGAGTCCTGCCGAATCGTCGGCGCGACGGCGGTCGCCGCCAGGCGGAGCTTGGGCAGCCCCGCGCGCGTCTCCGCTACGTCGGCAGCGGCCTCGGCCTGTCCGGAGTGGACGCCGAGCGCGAATCCGAATTCGGTCCTGAGCGCTCCGCCGCTCTGCATCGCCAGGGCATGCGCCACGGCCGCGCCCGAGGCGAAGCCGAGCTCGACGATGATCTGTCCGAGCGGGCGCTTCGACTGCTGCTGCACCTCGAGCACGGTCGCGAGCTGTTCCTCGCTGATGAGACCGAGCTCGGTCATCAGCTCGCCGAGCTGACGCTGAGGGATGCGCTCCTGCTCGGCGCTCATGACTGGCTATCGACCTGCCGCAGCGGAATCACGCCGTTTCTATCGGTCGCAGAAGCATCGAACTTGAATGCTGTGAGGCCGTTGCGGTCCGCGGCAAAAACGCTTGTTCGAGGGATCGCCAGAAACCCTGATCGGGACGACGATTCGGACACGGGACAACTGCGGCGTCCTGGGTCAAACCGAGTGGAGGAGGACCGCCGCAATGTCCAGCACGTTCATCGAAGAGAGCCTCACCCACAGGGACAGCCTGCTCGAGTTCGAGCGTGACGTGGCCCGCCGGGAGGCCGAGCGGACCGAGCTGGCCCGCGAGATCGCCGCGCAGCACGAGCGGCTGCACACCCTGCGCGCCACGGTGCTCGAGGAGCTCACGAAGCAGCGCCGGGTCACGATGCCCCGCTGGCCGAGCGGGCCCAAGGTCGCCGCGTCGCTCGTCGACGAGAACGAGTGGTGGGAGAAGATGCTCGGCCACAAGAAGGCCGCCTAGCAGTCCGGCCGCGCCTTGCGGCGGGGAGCTCGGGACGCCGCGCTCCCCCGGCGCACTACCGACCGCGGATCACGGAGGGGGCCCGCCGGTCGTCGTCGTCGTCGTCGTGGCCGTCGTGGTCGTGGTCGGCGGCGGGGAGGTGGTCGTCGGCGGCGGCGAGGTCGTGGTCGGCGGGGGCTGCGACGTCGTCGTGGGAATCGTGCGGGTCGTGGTCTGCGTCGTCGTGTGCACGGTCGTCGTCGTCCCGGCCGTGGTCGTCCTCTGTTTGGTCGTCGTGGTCTTCGCCGTGGTGGTCTTGTGCTGCTTCTTGGCGCAGGAGCCGTCCTGCTTGCGCGCGTCGCGCCACGTGCGCGCGAACTGGTATCGCCCGCACCACGGCTTGTACGGCGGCGCACCCGGGCTCGCGAACTGCTCGACGGGCTGACCCTGGAGCGCGTTCGTCATGTACGTGTGCCAGATCTGTGCCGGAAGCGTGCCGCCGGTGACGCCCGCAACCCCGTGCACGCCGCGCATCGGCTTCTCGCGCGTCGGATAGCCGACCCAGGAAACGGTGGTCAACTGCGGCACCCAGCCCGCGAACCACGCGTCGGCGAAGCTGTCCGTCGTGCCGGTCTTGCCGGCGGCCGGCCGGCCCGAGAGCGCGGCCGCGGTCCCGGTCCCGGCCCGGACGTTCGCTTCCAGGACGCGCGTGACGACCGCCGCGACCTTCGCGTCGACGACGCGCCTGCCCTTCGGCTGGGAGGCGTTCTCGGCGTTGGCCTCACCCGGGAAGACGACCTTCGTCAGGATGCTCGGGTCGTGCTCCACGCCGCCGTCCGCGAGCGTGGCGTAGGCGCTCGCGAGGTCGAGCGGGCTGACCGCGTTCACACCGAGCACGATCGACGGGACGGGCTTCAGCTTCGACTGGATACCCATCCGATGCGCGAGCTCGGCGATCGGCTTCGGCCCGAGGTCGAGCGTGAGCCGCGCGTAGACCGTGTTGTCCGAGAGGAGGGTCGCCTGCGTGAGCGGGATCCGGCCGGAGTACGTGTTCTCGAACGTGTGCACGTGCCAGTTGTTCGGCCCGACGAACGGCGCCGAGAGATACCGCGTCGTGTACGGGTTGATCTCCCGCTCGACTGCGTTGGTGAGGACGAACATCTTGAACGTCGACCCCGCCTGCCGCCGTCCGTCCGCCGGGAGGTCGTACGAGAAGCGCTTTCCGGTCTGGGCCAGCGCCATCGCCCGGATCTGGCCCGTCTTCGGGTCGATCGACACGATCGACCCTGCAGGGTCGTTCTTGCGATCGAGGGTGCCGAGGATCGCCTGCGTCGCCTCGGTCTGCAGCTTCGCGTCGAGGGTCGTGTAGATCCGGAGACCGCCCCGGCGGACCCGCTCGGCGCCGAACTGGTCGACGAGCTGGTTCGTGATGAAGTCGTTCAGGTAGGTCTGGCCCCGGACCCCGTGCGTCCGTCGCGGGTGCAGGCCGAGTGGGCCGTGAACTGCCCGTCGGTAGCGGGCACGGGACAGATCGCCGGCCTGGACCATGGCGCGCAAGACCTCCGCCCGGCGTGCCTTCGCCGCGTCCGGGCGGTTGAGCGGGTCGTAGGCGGACGGCGCCTGCGGAAGCCCGGCGAGCAGCGCCGCCTGCTCGAGCGTGAGGTCCTTCGCATGCACGCCGAAGTACGCTTCGGCGGCCGCCTCGACGCCGTAGGCCTGCTGGCCGAAGTAGATGTCGTTGAGGTACGCGGTGAGGATGCGGTCCTTGCTCCACTGCTTGTCGAGCTGAACCGCGAGACAGCCCTCCGTCAGCTTCCGGCTGATGGTCTGCTGCGGGCTGAGATAGAGGTTGCGCACGAGCTGCTGCTCGATCGTCGATGCGCCCTGCTCGAACTGGCCCGACGAGACGTCGCTCTTCAGGGCACGCACGATCCCGATGTAGTCGATGCCGTTGTTCTCGTAGAAGCGGCGGTCCTCGGTGTCGACGATCGCCTTCCGCATGACCGGGCTGATCTGCCGGAGCGAGACGGGCAGGCGGTTGCCGGTCGCTCCGAGCAGGCCGAGTCGCGTGCCGTCGCGGGCGAGGAGCACGCTCGCCTGCGACGGGCCGTGCGGCTCGAGTCCGTCGAGGCTGCACGAGTACCAGAAGAACGGGCCGGCGACCGCGGTCCCGACCGCGAAGGCGCCGACGAGCACCACGATGCAGGCGGCGGCGATCTGCAGCCCCCGCTTCCAGCGCGACCCTGGTTTGCGCGCGTTGCCGTCTCCCATGGCGACGTCGGGTAAACGTCGCCGCGCCCGTCTGGTTACGGGCTCAGCGCCCGAGCAGCCGCGCCAGCAGGCCGCGCCTCGGCGGCGGAGGCTCGGGAGCACGCGGCTCCGCGTTCGCCTCCACCGTCGCAAGAGACGGGGCCGGCGGCTCCTCGTCCGGCGGGAGCATCGACTTCGGCACGTTCCCGCGCTCGCGCTGGGCGCGGATCGCCGCGTTCATCTCGTCGCGCTGCGACTCGTCTTCCACCGCTCTCAGGGTACGCCGCACGGGAGGAGCCTCCTCTCGTAGGCTCGGCAGGCCATGTGCTTTGACGTCGACTCCGAGCCGCCGATCCCGCGGATCTCCGGGGCCGCCGTCTCGCACGACGACCTCGTTCTCGAGAGCTGGATTGCGGGAAGCGTCGCCGGCGAAGCCGGCGACGCCCGGCAGGCGAGACAGGGCGACGGCAACCGCTTCGCCGCGTTCCGCGCGGTTCCGGACGGAGCGGTCTCGAGCGGCGTCGTGATCCTCCCGGACGTCCGCGGCCTCTACCGCTTCTACGAGGAGCTCGCGCTTCGCTTCGCCGAGCGCGGGATTGCGGCGGTCGCGTTCGACTATTTCGGCCGCACGGCGGGCGTCGACAAGCGGCCCGACGACTGGGACTACATGCCGCTCGTGCAGCAGCTCACGCATGCGCAGGTGCAGGCGGACGTCGCCGCCTGCGTGCGCGATCTCCGCGCCCTCGGATGCGGCGCGATCTTCACGGTCGGCTTCTGCTTCGGCGGCAGCGGATCGTGGGCGGCGGCCGCGTGGGGCCACGGCCTCGCGGGCGCCGTCGGCTTCTACGGGCGGCCGAGCCGGATGATCGAGCTCGTCCCGCAGCTCGAGGCGCCGATCCTGGCCCTGCAGGGCGGGGCCGATCAGGCCATCTCGCACGAGGACAACGTCGGGTTCGAGCAGGCGCTACGCGAGGCGGGCAAGGACTACGAGCTCGTCGAGTTCGAAGGCGCGCCGCACAGCTTCTTCGACCGCAAGCAGGAGGAGTTCCAGGCGGCCTCCGACGACGCCTGGCGCCGCACGCTCGAGTTCATCGAAACGCACTCCTGACGCGGCGGCCCGTCCAGTGGCGGCGCGGCGATCAGCCCGGCGATCCGGGGAGCGGAATCTCGGCCCGGCGGCGTCCGAGCAGGTTGCGGGTGAGGCGAATGCCGTGCCAGCTGCGGCTGATGAAGTTCGCGAGGAGCACGACGTTGAGCGCGCCCCAGTAGACGCTGCCCGCCAGGAGGGTGACGCTCGGGTACGTGTGGAAGCGGATCGCGGTGATCGCGACGACGGCGAGCGTCGTCACCACGACGGTCTGCGGAAGCGTGTGGCGCCAGTGCCAGCGCGTGTCGTCGTTCTTCAGGGTCAGGCGGTAGGTCGGCTTCCTGTTGGGGCCGCCGAGCACCGCTTGCACGACCGCCTTCATGAAGACGGGAGCGAGCCCCGCCCACATCGTGCGCACCTTCCAGAGCTCTCGGTAGGGACGCCGCTGCCGTGCGCGGCGGTCGTTGAACGGCGTGTTGAGCACGAAGAGCCAGAGCTCCGTCGCGACGACGAGCGGGATCATGTGGACGGCGAAGGCGTACGGCCCGGCGGCGATCGGAGCGAAGCCGAGCAAGGCGCCCAGCAGGGCGACCAGGTAGACGGGAACCGTGAAGCTCGCGAGATAGAAGAAGAGAAGCTCGAGGAACTGGAGCTGCTGGCGGACGTTCAGACCGTCGAGGTCGCCCCAGATGACGAGGCGGGTCGTATCGAGCGCCCACGTGCCGCGTTGCTTGTAGAAGTTGGGCACGTCGTGCGGGGAGTGCTGGGGCACCGCGCCCACGATCGGCAGGTAGAGACCGCGCCAGCCGCGGCGTAGCGCCTCCACGCCAGACTGCAGGTCCTCCACGAGGTTCCAGGTGGGGAAGTCGCCGATCGCCTGCAGCGCGGTGTTCCGCCAGACGACGCCCGATCCGCACGGGAAGACGGCGTTCGTTGCGTTCCGGGCCAGCATCTGGCTCCGATAGAAGATCGCCTCGCGGTTGTTGAACGGATCGCCGGCCGCGACCTGCGCCTCCTTGATCGTCTGCACGAAGGCGAGCCGGGGATCGTGCTCGAGCTGGCCCGCGCAGTGGCGCAGAAAGGAGGTCGAGCCGAGCTCGTCGTCGGCGTCCCGGGTCTCGACGTACGCGATCTCCGGATGCCGTTCGCGGAGGAACTGCAGGGCCGAGTTGAGGTTGCCGGCTTTGGCCGCGCCGTCCCGGCCCGGCGACCAGCGGGGCGGCGGCAGGTGGTAGAGGACGGGCCAGTCGTCGAGCGCGTCCCGCAGCGCGGGGTCGGCGCCGTCGTCGCTGACCATCACGACGAGCCGGTCGCTCGGCCAGTCCTGCTCGAGGACCGACTCGACCGTGCGCAGGATCATCGGGACGGGCTCGCCGCAGGTCGGGACGATCACGCCCACGAGCGGAAGATCGTCCGACCCATCGAGCAGTCTCGGCGGTGGCGCCGACCGCGACCAGGAGTTGGCCACGCTCAGCAGACCCGTTGCAATCGTGAAGGTGTTGGCGACGGCGAACGGCCAGGCGATCCAGAGGGCGTCGGGGTTCAGCGAGCGCAGCATCCAGGGCAGGTACCAGGCGCTGGCAGCCGCCAGCACGATCGCCGCGGCCCGCAACGCACGCTGTCGCACGAGCACCGGATAGTTGTCTCCGAATGCTCGGGCCGCAACGGCGATCGGCGCTGACGGAGCAGGCCGCAGGCGCTCCGAAACTGAACTCATCGAGCCGACATCGGCAAACGCCTCGCCGTTCTAAAGCGGAGGGCGCGGCGTTTCCCGTTTCCCTCTGGCGTCCACAACTCGGAAGAGAGCCACCCCGAGGAGGAAACGACAGATGGCCGAGCTCGTCGCCGACTACGTCCTGAAGCGCCTGCGCGAGTGGGGCGTCCACCGCATCTACGGCTACCCCGGCGACGGGATCAACGCCTTTCTGGGCGCGCTCGACCGCGCGGACGGCGACCCGGAGTTCATCCAGGCCCGTCACGAGGAGATGGCCGCCTTCATGGCGTGCGGCCACTCGAAGTTCAGCGGCGCCGACACGCTCGGGGTCTGCATGGCCACCTCGGGCCCGGGCGCGATCCACCTCCTCAACGGGCTCTACGACGCGAAGCTCGACCACGTGCCGGTGGTGGCCGTGATCGGCCAGCAACCGCGGAGCGCGCTCGGGGCGCACTACCAGCAGGAGGTCGACCTCCAGGTCCTGTTCAAGGACGTCTCCGACTTCGTGCAGTACTGCATGGAGCCGGCGCAGGCGCGCCACCTCGTCGACCGCGCCTGCCGGATCGCGCTCGACCACAAGGCGGTCTGCACGATCGTCGTCCCGAACGACGTGGCCGAGATGGACGCCGTCGAGTCGCCCCCCCGCATGCACGGCTCCGTCTACTCGAGCGTCGGCTACCGCCGGCCGCGCGTCCTGCCGCAGGAGTCCGACATCGAGCACGCCGCCGAGATCCTCAACGACGGGGAGAAGGTCGCGATGCTCGTCGGCCAGGGCGCCCGCGGCGCCGCCGAGGAGCTCGAGCGCGTCGCCGACCTGCTCGGCGCGGGCGTGGCCAAGGCGCTGCTCGGCAAGGACGTCCTCCCCGACGACCTTCCGTACGTGACCGGCGCGATCGGCCTCCTGGGGACGATCCCGAGCTACGACATGATGGAGGACTGCGACACCCTGCTGATGGTCGGCACGAGCTTCCCGTACGCGGAGTTCCTGCCGAAGGAGGGACAGGCGCGCTGCGTCGAGATCGACCTCAAGGCCGACATGATCGGCATCCGCTACCCGGTGGACGCGCAGCTGATCGGTGACGCGAAGGAGACGCTGAAGGCGCTCGAGCCGCACCTCGTGCGCAAGGATGACCGCGGCTGGCGCGAGAAGATCGAGGCGAGCGTCCGCGACTGGTGGGACATCGTCGAGCGCCGCTCGATGATGGACGCCGACCCGATGAACCCGCAGCGGGTCGTCCACGAGCTCTCGCAGGTGCTGCCGGACGACGCGATCATCACGGCCGACTCGGGCTCCTCGACGAACTGGTTCGCGCGCCAGCTGAAGCTGCGCAAGGGCAACCTCGCGTCGCTGTCGGGGACGCTCGCGACGATGGTGCCCGGCGTCCCGTACGCGATCGCCGCGAAGTTCGCGCATCCCGGCCGTCCCGTCATCTGCTTCGTGGGCGACGGCGCGTTCCAGATGCTCGGGATGAACGAGATGCTGACCGTGAAGCGCTATCGGGAGCGCTGGCCCGACCAGCGGCTCATCTTCTGCGTCTTCAACAACCAGGACCTGAACCAGGTCACCTGGGAGCAGCGCGTGATGGAAGGCGATCCGAAGTTCCCGGGCACGCAGTGGCTGCCGAACTTCGACTACGCGTCCTACGCGGAGCTCTGCGGGTTGAAGGGCGTCTTCTGCGACGACGGCGACAGCGTCCGCTCGGCCTGGGAGGAGGCGCTCGCCGCCGACCGGCCGGTCGTGCTCGAGGTGAAGACCGACCCCGAGATTCCGCCGCTGCCGCCGCACATCCGCGAGGAACAGGCGAAGAAGATGGCCGAGGCGATGGTGAAGGGCGACCCGGAGCGCATGGGCGTGATGGAGAAGTCGCTCCGCGGGAAGCTCGTCGAGTTCACCGAGCACCTCAAGTCGTAGCCGTGACTGCAGCAGCGCCCGTCGAGCGGCTCGACGTCTCCGCCTACACGATCCCGACCGACGAGCCGGAGTCGGACGGGACGCTCGAGTGGGACTCGACGACGATCGTGATCGCCGAGGCCCACGCGGGCGGGAAGGCGGGGCTCGGCTACACCTATTGCGACTCGGCCGCGGCCGAGGTCATCTCCTCCCAGCTCGCCGGCGTCGTCGAGGGCGAGGACGTGATGGACGTGCGCGCCGCGTGGCTGCGCATGGGCGCGCAGGTCCGCAACGCCGGCCGACCGGGAATCGGCTTCTGCGCGGTGTCGGCCGTCGACCAGGCGCTGTGGGACCTGAAGGCCCGCCTGCTCGGCGTGCCGCTCGTCGTGCTGCTCGGAGCGGCGCACGACGACGTGCCGATCTACGGCAGCGGCGGCTTCACCTCGTACAGCAACGAGCGGCTCTGCGAGCAGCTCGGCGGCTGGGCCGAAGGCGGCATCCCGCGCGTGAAGATGAAGGTCGGCCGCGACCCCGAGCACGACCCCGTTCGGCTCGATGCGGCCCGCGAGGCGATCGGCGACGAGGTCGAGCTGTACGTCGACGCGAACGGCGCGTTCGCGCGCAAGGAGGCGCTCGCGTGGGCGGAACGCTACGCGGAGTCCTGGAACGTGAAGTGGTTCGAGGAGCCGGTCTCGTCCGACGACCTCGAAGGGCTGCGCCAGATCCGCGACGAGGCGCCGGCCGGTCTCGAGATCGCCGCCGGCGAGTACGCCTATCTCCCGGCCGACTTCCGCAACCTCGTCGGGTCGGTCGACTGCCTGCAGGCCGACGTCACCCGCTGCGGCGGGATCACCGGCCTGCTCGGCGCGTCCGGCCTCGCGAACGCACACTCGATCGACGTCTCGGCCCACTGCGCGCCGGCGATCTCGACCCACGCGTTCTGCGCGGTCGAGCGGCGCCGCCACCTCGAGTACTTCCACGACCATGTCCGGATCGAGGGGATGTTGTTCGACGGCGTTCCCGAGCCCGAGCACGGCGTCCTGCGCCCCGACCGCTCGCGGGTCGGCAACGGGCTCGAGCTGAGGCGACGCGACGCCGAGAGGCTCGCGGCCTGACGACGATCGCGTTTTCGTTCCGGGCGACGGAGAGAGAAAGACCGCGATGAAACGCCTCACCCGCGCACTGGCGAACGTCCGCGAGGGCCGCATGCAGAAGCTGCTCTCGGGGATGACGGCGTTCAGCGTCCCGTCGCTCGCCTTCGAGATCTACATGGAGCACTACAAGGGCTCGTTCGGCGACAAGTGGATGTGGACGCCGATCGTGCTCACTCCCCCGCTGACGGCGGCGGGAGTCGCAGGCGTCTTCTCCGAGAAGGCGGCGCGTACGTGGCTGCCGGCGCTCTCGGCGCTCTATGCGCTCGACGGCGCGATCGGTGTCATCACGCACCTCCGCGGCGTGCAGAAGCGTCCCGGCGGCCTCGGCGAGCCGACGTACAACCTCGTGATGGGGCCACCGCTGCTCGCCCCCGGCTCGCTGTGCCTCGTCGGCACGCTCGGCCTGCTCGCCGCGGTGGTGAAGCGGGAGAAGTAGGCCGTTGGACTTCCGCGAGCCGCACCATCTTCCCAACCGCCGCCTGTCCGAACAGGCCCATGCCGACCCCTACGACCTGCCACGGCAGCGCCGGGGCATCACGCCGCAGATGCATGGCCGCTATCCCGACTACGACGTCCTCGAGCAGCAGGACCACTGGGACGAGGTGACGCGGAAGATGATCCTCGACCGCGTGCACGAAGTGCCCGAGATCCGATTCTTCGACGAGGCTGAGCTCGCGGCGCTGACGGTGTTCGCGGATCTCTTCCTCGCGCAGGACTCCGATCCCCGCATCCCCGTGATGGCGTACGTCGACGAGAAGCTCTTCAAGGGCGAGCTCGACGGCTACCGGTACTTCGACATGCCGGACGACCGCGAGACCTGGCGACGGGTCGCGCGCGGGCTCGACGAGGAGGCACGGCGGCGAGGGGCCGAGCGGTTCGCGCTCCTCTCGCCCGACGACCAGCTCGAGGTCGTGCACGACTTCGACAACGGCAAGCTCCACGGCGGGGTCTGGGACACGATGAATGTCTCCCGCGCGTGGAGCGTCGTCACCCGCCATCTCTCGCAGCAGTTCTACGGGCATCCCTGGGCCTGGAACGAGATCGGCTTCGGCGGGCCGGCCTACCCGCGCGGGTACTCCCGCTTCGGCAGTCCCCACCTCCAGAGCGCCGAGCGCGAGGAGTGGGAGGGCGAGGAGGCGTACGAGCGGGACCCGGTCGAGGACACGAAGGAACGCGGGCTCGAATGAAGGGCATCAAGAGCCTCGTCAAGGGGTCGGTCCTGATGCCGAAGGACAACGACTCGCCGTTCCTGCTCGACATGCACAAGCGAGGGCTGCAGAACCTCGACCGGATGGCGAGATACCCGCTCTCCGCTCCCGTCGACCTGCTCGTGGTCGGCGCCGGCGCAGGCGGAGTGACGCTGGCGCAGCGGCTCGCGCGCGCGGGCTGGCGGATCGTGATCCTCGAGAAGGGGCCGTTCTGGGACCCCGACCGCGACTGGGTGAGCGACGAGAAGGGGTCGCACCGTCTCTACTGGACGGACAAGCGGATCATCTCGGGCGACAACCCGATCGAGATGGGCAAGAACAACTCGGGCGTCGGCGTCGGCGGCTCGATGACGCATTTCGCCGGCTACACGCCGCGCTTCCATCCTTCCGACTTCGAGGTGCGGACGCGGGACGGCGTCGCGGTCGACTGGCCGATCTCCTATTGGGACCTGAAGGAGTCGTTCGAGCGGCTCGAGCTCGAGCTGCCGGTCGCCGGCCAGGACTGGCCCTGGGGCGATCCGCACAGCTACCCGCACGGGCCCCATCCGATCGCCGGGGCGGCGAGCGTCGCCTGGCAGGGCGCGATCGACTGCGGGATCGAGATGCGCGTCGGGCCGGTCTCGATCACGAACGGCGTGTTCGGCAACCGGCCGCACTGCATCTATCGCGGCTTCTGCATCCAGGGCTGCAAGGTCAACGCCAAGGCGAGCCCGCTCATCACGCACCTCCCCGACGCGATCGAGTACGGCGTGGAGGTGCGCGCCGACTCGATGGCGACGCGCGTCGAGGTCGACGAGAGCGGTCGCTGCACGGGCGTCACGTACATCGACCCCGAGGGGATCGAGCGGTTCCAGCCCGCCGACGCGGTCGCCGTCTGCGGCTATGCGATCGAGACGCCGCGGCTCCTGCTCAACTCGACGAGCCGCCGCTTCCCGCACGGGCTGGCCAACGGCAGCGACCAGGTCGGCCGTTACGTGATGGTGCAGGGCGCGACGCAGGTCGCCGGCCGCTTCCCGTACCAACTGCGGATGTACAAGGCTCCGCCCCCGGAGGTCTCGTCCGAGCAGTTCTACGAGACGGACGAGTCGCGTGGCTTCGCGCGCGGCTTCTCAGTCCAGACGGTCGCCCCGCTGCCGATCGACTGGGCGCAGCACGTCCAGGCGGAGGGCCACTGGGGACAGGCGCTGCGCGAGTACATGCGCGACTACAACCACTGGACGCTGCTGGGCGTGCTCTGCGAGCTCCTGCCGCTGCCCGAGAATCGCGTCACGCTCGCCTCGGAGAAGGACCAGTACGGCCTCCCGGTGGCGAACTTCTCGTACTCGCTCTGCGAGAACGACAAGCAGAACATCGCGTACGCGACCAAGGTGATGGAGGAGATCTGGGAGCACGCGGGCGCGCAGGACACGCTCAAGATCGACCGCTTCGCGCACCTCGTCGGCGGCTGCCGGATGGGTTTCTCGCCCGACGACAGCGTGGTCGACTCGAGCCAGCGCGCCTGGGAGGTGCCGAACCTCTTCGTGGCCGACGGCAGCGTCTTCCCGACCGAAGGCGCGGCGAACCCCGCACTCGTCATCATGGCGCTGTCCGATCGCCTCGCCGGGCTGCTGAAGGCGAAGCGCGTCTCGAGGAAGGAGCCCGTATCCCTCCGACGCTGAGCAACCCACGTGACCTCTTCCTCCAGCTCCTCGCCGAGCTGCTGTGGATCGAGCGGACGCTCTCGTTCGAGGTCCTGCCGAAGCTTCGCCAGGCCGTGCGGAGCGAAGGGCTCGCGAAGGCCGTCGACGAGCACCTCGAGCAGACGAGAGAGCACGGGCCGCGGCTCGAGCAGGTCTTTCGCGCGCTCGACGCGGAGCCGAGCTCGAACCTGAGCCCCCCCGTCGAGAAACTCGCCCAGCACCACGACGAGCTCGCGGACAGCTTCGCCGACGACCCCCTCGCCGACTGCTTCCACGCGACAGCCGCTGCCGCCACCGAGCACAACGAGCTCGCGGCGTACGACGCGCTGCTCGCGCTCTCCCGCTCCTTCGATCTCGCCGACGCGAGAGAGCTCCTGGAGCGCAACCGGGCCGAGGAGGCAGAGGCGCTCGAGCGTCTGGAGCAAGAGCTCCAACGGCTCGCCGGCGAACTTCGCCCGTGAGCATCGCCGAGGTCGATCGCCGCTCTCTCGCCGCCGACCTGCGAGGCGCCGTCGAGGGTGAGGTGCGGTTCGACGTGGCCAGCCGGGCCCTGTACGCGACCGATGCCTCGAACTATCGGCAGCCCCCGATCGGGGTCGTGATCCCGCGGACGGTCGAGGACGTCGTCGCCGTCCACCGTGTCTGCCGCGAGCACGGCGCGCCCATCACGGCGCGCGGCTGCGGCACCAGTCTCTCGGGCGAGGCCGTGAACGTCGCCGTGATCCTCGACTGCTCGAAGTACCTCCATCGCATCGGCGAGGTCGATCCGGCCCGGAGGCTCGTCTCGGTCGAGCCGGGCGCCATCAACGAGCACGTGAACCGGATGGCGGGCCCGCACGGACTCGTCTTCGGCCCCGACCCGTCGACGCATGCGTACTGCACGATCGGCGGCAACGTCGGCAACAACTCGTGCGGCGCGCACTCCGTGCAGGCGATGTTCCTCGGCGAGGGCGGCCGAACCTCGGACAACGTCCACTCGCTCGAGGTGCTGACCTACGACGGCCTGCGCCTGCGCGTCGGCGCCACCTCGGACGAGGAGCTCGAGCGGATCGTCGCGGAGGGAGGACGCCGTGGCGAGATCTACGGCGCGCTGCGCGACCTTCGCGACCGCTACGCAGACCTGATCCGCGAGCGATATCCGCGGATCCCGCGCCGGGTCTCGGGCTACAACCTCGACGACCTGCTGCCGGAGCGGGGCTTCAACGTCGCCCGGGCGCTCGTCGGCACCGAAGGCACCTGCGTCACCGTGCTCGAGGCGACGCTGCAGCTGATCCCCAACCCGCCCGCGAGGTGCGGCATCGTCGTGGGCTACGACGACATCGCGACCGCCGGCGACCACGTGCTGAAAGCTCTCGCGCACCGGCCGCTCGCGGTCGAGGGCTTCGACGACCTCCTCGTCGAGTTCGAGCGCGAGGCGTCGCTCAACGTCCAGGCTCTCGACGGTCTCCCGGCAGGGAACGGGTGGATGTACGTCGAGCTCGGCGGAGACACGCAGGAAGAGGCCGCGGAACGGGCCCGTGCCCTCCTCGCGGAGCTCCGGCCGAACGCTGTCGACGGAAAGCTCGTCGAAGGCGACGACGCGCGGAAGCAGCTCGCACAGGTACGCGAGGTCGGTCTCGCCATCGCCGCCTTCCCGAAGGGCGAGGACCACTGGGAGGGCTGGGAGGACTCCGCCGTCCCTCCGGAGCGCATCGGCGACTACCTCCGCGACCTGCGCGCGCTCGCCAAGCGGCACGGCTACTGGGGCACGTACTACGGGCACCTCGGCCAGGGCTGCATGCACGTCCGCTACGACTTCGACCTACGCTCGCAGGGCGGGATCCGGAAGTTCCGCGCCTTCGTCGAGGAGGCCGCGGACCTCTGCATCTCGTACGGCGGCTCGCTGTCGGGCGAGCACGGCGACGGCCAGGCGCGCGCGGAGCTCCTGTACAAGCAGTACGGCGAGGAGCTGATCGGGGCGTTCCGTGAGTTCAAGCGGATCTGGGATCCCGAGTGGAAGATGAACCCGGGCAAGGTCGTCGACGCGTACCGTCTCGACGAGAACCTCAAGCTCGGCGCCGGCTACGACCCGTGGCGTCCGGAGGTGAAGTTCGCCTACGCGGAGGACAAGGGCGACTTCGCGCACGCGACGATCCGCTGCGTCGGCGTGGGCAGGTGCCGGCGACCGGACGGGATGGACGTCATGTGCCCGTCGTTCATGGCGACGCGCGAGGAGATGCACTCGACGCGCGGGCGCGCGCGGCTCCTCTTCGAGATGCTCGAGGGGGAGGTCATCACCGACGGCTGGCGGTCGGACGAGGTGATGGAGGCGCTCGACCTCTGCCTCTCGTGCAAGGGCTGCACGCACGACTGCCCGGTCGACGTCGACATGCCCACGTACAAGGCGGAGTTCCTCCACCAGCGCTGGAAGCACCGGCTCCGGCCGCGTCACGCGTACGCGTTCGGGCTGATCGACCAGTTCGCCCGGATCGCGTCACGGGCGCCCGGCCTCGTCAACTTCCTCACGCATACGCAGCCGTTCGCGCAGGCGTTCAAGCTCGCCGCCGGGATGACGCAGGAGCGCGAGGTACCCGAGTTCGCTCCGCTCACGCTCCAGCAGTGGTTCGCGCGGCGCGGCGGGACGACGAACCCCGGCGGGCGGAAGGTCGTCCTCTTCCCGGACACGTTCAACAACCACATGCACACCGACGTCGGGGTCGCCGCGGTCGAGGCGCTCGAGGCGGCAGGCTGGCAGGTCATCGTCCCCGCGGGACACGTCTGCTGTGGGCGGCCGCTCTACGACTACGGCTTCCTCGACCTCGCGGAGCGCTACCTCCATCGCAGCCTCGACCAGCTGCGCGAGTGGTATCGCGAGGACGTCCCGATCGTCGGCCTCGAGCCGAGCTGCGTCGCAGTGTTCAAGGACGAGCTCGGCAAGCTCCTGCCGCACGACGACGACGCGAAACGGCTCGCCGGGAGCACCTACCACTTCGCCGAGTTCTTCCGGGAGTTCGAGGTCGAGCCGCCGCGCCTCGGGCGCAAGGCGTTCGTCTGGGGTCACTGCCACCACAAGGCGACGGGAGGCATCGACCCCGAGGTCGAGCTGCTGGAGAGGATGGGTGTCGAGGTCGAGACGCTGAACGCCGGATGCTGCGGGCTCGCCGGCTCCTGGGGCTTCGAGGCCGGCCACCACGAGGTCTCGATGACCTGCGGCGAGCAGGGGCTCCTGCCGAAGGTGCGAGAGCTCGACGACGAGACGCTCGTCGTCGCCGACGGCTTCTCGTGCAAGACCCAGATCGAGCAGGGGAGGACGGGGCGGCGGGCGCTCCACGTCGCGCAGGTGCTGAAGCTCGCGCGCGAGCACGGTGAGTCCGGGCCCGCGGGCCCCAGGCCCGAGCGTCTTTACTACGAGGTTCGCCCGCAGCCGTCGCTCGCGCGACGCGCCGCGAAGGCCGCCGTCGTCGTCGCGGCAGCGGCCGGAGCCGTCGGCTTCTTCTCCGCTACTATGCGCCGGCGCGAGGCGCCGTAGCTCAGCTGGTTAGAGCGCTGCACTCATAATGCAGAGGTCGGTGGTTCGAGCCCACCCGGCGCTACTGGAGCGCGTCCCTCGGAGCGAGAAACAGGAATGGCAACCGGAGTCAGAGTCGCAATCACGCTCGCCTGTACCGAATGCAGGCGCCGGAACTACCAGACGCAGAAGTCGAAGCGCAATTCGCCCGACCGCGTCGAGTTCCGCAAATACTGCCGCTGGTGCGGCAGTCACACGCTGCACCGGGAGACCCGATAGTGGCTCGTTCGACGCGCCAGCAGCGGCGCCAGCGCCGCGCTCAGGCTGCGGGTACTCCGCCGCTCCGGCCCGCTCCGCGGCCGCGCCCGACGACCGAGGAGGAGCCCCCGAAGCAGCCGGCTGCGGCCCGCAGCACCGAACGCCGCGACGACGTCCGGCCCGGAGTGCCCGGCGTCCGGTTCCTGCAGGAGTCCTGGGCCGAGCTCAAGAAGGTCGAGTGGCCGACGCAGCAGCAGCTGATCAGCGGCACCGCCGTCGTCCTCGTCGCCTGCCTCATCACCGGCGTCTACCTCTATGCGAACGACCAGCTGTGGGAGTTCGTCGTCAAGCACCTATTCCTCCGCTAGGACACCGGACGCGACGCAAATGTTCCGCTGGTATGTGATCAACACCTATTCCGGGCACGAGAACAAGGTGAAGGCCAATCTCGAGCACCGGATCGAGTCGATGAACCAGCGCTCGCGTTTCCGGCGCGTCGTGGTCCCCACCGAGCAGGTGATCGAGACGAAGGACGGCCAGAAGGTGCAGGCCGAGAAGCGCACGCTGCCGGGCTATGTCCTCGTGAACATGGACCTGAACGACGACGCCTGGACGGTCGTGAAGAACACGCCCGGCGTGACGGGCTTCGTCGGCGCCGGCGCGACGCCGGTCCCGCTGTCGCAGCCGGAGGTCGACCGGATCCTCCACACCGGAGTCGGGGCGGCGGTGGCGCAGCGCTCGCAGGTCGAGTTCCAGCTCGGCGAGTCGGTCAAGATCACCTCCGGCCCGCTGGCGGACTTCGACGGCGAGATCACCGACGTCAACCCCGACGCGCAGAAGCTGCAGGTGATGGTGAACATCTTCGAGCGGCAGGTGCCGGTCGAGGTCGGATTCGACAACGTGAAGAAGTTGGACTGAGGGAGTAGATGGCGAAGAAGGTCCTCACCCTGATCAAGCTCCAGATCCCCGGCGGCCAGGCGAATCCGGCCCCGCCGGTCGGCCCTGCGCTCGGCCAGCACGGCGTGAACATCATGGAGTTCTGCAAGGCGTTCAACGCGCAGACGGCCGACCAGAACGGCCGCATCACCCCGGTCGAGATCACCGTCTTCGAGGACCGCTCCTTCACCTTCATCACGAAGACGCCGCCGGCCGCCGTCCTGATCAAGGAGGCGCTGCGCCTGGACAAGGGCTCCGGCGAGCCGAACCGGAACAAGGTCGGGCGTCTCTCGCGCGACCAGGTCAACCGGATCGCCGAGACGAAGATGCCCGACCTCAACGCGCGCGACATCGACCAGGCGGCACGGATCATCGCCGGCACCGCGCGCAGCATGGGAGTCGAGGTGGAGCTGTAGTGGCATCCCACGGCAGGCGCTATCGCGACGCGCGCGCGACCTTCGACCGGGAGCAGGTCTACTCGCCCGTCGAGGCCGTCCGCCTGCTCAAGGCGATGGGCGCGACGAAGTTCGACGAGACGGTCGAGCTGCACTTCCGGCTCGGGCTCAACGTCCGCCATGCCGACGAGCAGCTGCGCGGCACGCTGATGCTCCCGCACGGGAGCGGCCGGGAGGTGCGGATCGCCGTGTTCGCCGAGGGCGACAAGGCGCGCGAGGCCGAGCAGGCCGGCGCGGACGTCGTCGGCTCCGCCGACCTCGCGAAGCGGATCGAGGAAGGCTTCACCGAGTTCGACGTCGCGATCGCGACGCCGGACCAGATGGGCAACGTCGGCCGCCTCGGCCGGATCCTCGGCCCGCGCGGCCTGATGCCGAACCCGAAGACCGGCACCGTCACGATGGACGTCGGCAAGGCCGTCTCCGAGGCGAAGGCAGGCAAGCTCGAGTACCGCACGGACCGCGGCGCGAACGTCCACGTCGTGATCGGCAAGAAGAGCTTCGACGAGCGGGCGCTCGTGGAGAACTACGCCGCCGTCCTCGACGAGATCGTGCGCGCGAAGCCGTCCGCCGCGAAAGGCCGCTACATCCACCAGATCACGCTCACGAGCACGATGGGCCCGGGGATCCACGTCGATCCGGCCCGTACGCGCGGCATCGTCGAAGAGCTGGACGAGCAGCCGCTCCGGGACGCTACAGTTCCGGCCTAGCCACCGACCCGCCGAAGACCACTGGCGGTCCTCCCTGAGAGGACGGAAGACCAGTCGAGGTGAGATGAAGAGAGAACGGAAAGAACAGGTTGTCGACGAGCTCACGCAGCGCCTCAAGGCTGCGGACACGCTTCTCGTCGCCGATTACCGCGGCCTGACCATGCCGCAGATCGACGAGCTCCGCACGCGGCTGCTCGCGAGCGGCGCCCGGTTCACGGTCGTCAAGAACACGCTCACGCGCCGCGCAGCCGAGGCCGCCGGGGCCGACGCGCTGCTCGCGCTGCTCGACGGGCCGAGCGCGATCGCCTTCCTCGAGGCCGACGGCGACATGGTCGCGGCGGCGAAGGCGCTCGCCGACTCGGCGCGCGAGACGCGCGTGCTCGAGATCCGCGGCGGGATCATGCAGGGCCGCGCCGTGACGGCGGCGGAGGTCGAGAGCCTCGCGACGCTGCCGCCCGCGGAGGTGCTGCGCGGACAGGTGCTCGGCGCGATCGTCGCGCCGCTCACGTCTTTCGCCGGCCTGCTCAACGCGCCGCTGCAGAACCTCGTCGGGTTGATCGACGCCCGCATCGAGCAACTCGGCGACGAGGAAGCCGAAGCGGCGCCGGCTGAAGCCGCAGAACCCGAGGCCACAGAACCCGAGGCCGAGGAAGAGCCGGCGACCGCAGAGACGACTACCGACGAAAGCACGGAGGAGGAGTAATGGCAGGTGTGGATTCGATCTTCGAGTCGCTCGGCAAGATGAGCGTGCTCGAGCTCGTCGAGCTGAAGAACAAGATCGAGGAGGAGTGGGGGATCACCGCCGCCGCTCCGGTAGCGGTCGCGGCGCCGGGCGCAGCGGCGGGCGGCGACGGCGCCGCGGCGGAGGAGAAGACCTCCTTCGACGTCGTGCTCACCGAGGCGGGCGGCCAGAAGATCCAGGTGATCAAGGTCGTGCGCGCGGTCACCGGTCTCGGCCTCAAGGAGGCCAAGGACCTCGTCGACTCGGCCCCGAAGCCGGTCAAGGAAGGCGTCGCCCAGGAGGAGGCCGACCAGATCAAGGCGCAGCTCGAAGAAGCCGGCGCCACGGTCGAGCTCAAGTAGTAGACGTTCGGCGGAAGGGCGCTCCGGGCGCCCTTCTTGCCGTCCAGGGTCACCCGAGCTACAGTTTCGACCGATACCGGCGACTGCCGCTGCGTTCGCTTGCAGTGAGGGGGGTCGTTCCGGTACCCTGGCTGGTTGCGCCGACGTTCGGCCGCTCGCAGCTCCGTCGCCGATTTCTTGCCCGTTTTCGCTCGCTCCAAGGGAGGCTGTTCTTCTTGACCACCACGGTCGTTTCGCCCCGCGCTCGTACGTCGTTCAGTCGTCTCGAGCACGTTCTCGACCTACCGAATCTCATCGACATCCAGAAGGCCTCGTTCGAATGGTTCAAGAACGAGGGTCTCAGAGAGACGATCGACGACATCTCGCCGATCGAGGACTACACCGGAACGCTCGCCGTGGAGTTCGGCGAGTTCGAGTTCGGAGAGCCGCAGTTCTCGATCAAGGAGTGTCGCGAAAAGGACCTGACCTACCAGGCCTCGCTCAACATGAAGGTCCGCTTCGTGAACAAGGACACGGGCGAGATCCGCGAGCAGGGCGTCTTCATGGGCGACTTCCCGATGATGACCGAGTTCGGCACCTTCATCATCAACGGGACGGAGCGCGTCATCGTGACGCAGCTCGTTCGCTCGCCGGGCGCCTATCTCATGGAGCCGAAGGACCCGACGAAGCAGGTCTTCACGGCGAACCTCATGCCGAGCCGCGGCTCCTGGCTCGAGCTCGAGATCGACAAGAAGGGCATCGTCTACGCGCGCATCGACCGCAAGCGGAAGCTGCCGATCACGACGCTCCTTCGCGCGCTCCCGGCCGAGGATCCCTCGACCGGCTTCGCGCTCGACACGTCGTCGAACGAGGCGATCCTCGCGCTCTTCGACAACTCGCACTACATCGTCAACACGCTCGACAAGGACCCCTCGACGCGCGAGGAAGAGGCGCTGATCGAGGTGTTCAAGAAGCAGCGGCCGGGCGAGCCGCCGACGCTCGACAACGCGCGGAACCTCCTGCGCGCCCTGTTCTTCGACCCGAAGCGCTACGACCTGACGAAGGTCGGCCGCTACAAGCTCAACCAGCGCCTCGGCGTCGAGGTGCCCGAAGACACCCGCGTCCTCACCACCGAGGACATCGTCGCCCTCGTGCGGAAGCTCCTGGAGCTGCCGGCCAAGATCGGGGTCCCCGAGGACTCGAAGGACTTCGCCGCCGAGGCGATGACCCTCTCGCGGGCTCCGATCGTCAACGACCTCGACGAGTACGAGCACTTCGGCAACCGACGGTTGCGCACCGTCGGCGAGCTGATCCAGGAGGCGTTCCGCGTCGGCCTGTACCGGATGGAGCGCGTCGTTCGCGAGCGGATGACGACGGAGGACGTCGACACGATCACGCCGCAGACGATCATCAACATCCGGCCCGTCGTCGCCGCGCTGAAGGAGTTCTTCGGCTCCTCGCAGCTCTCGCAGTTCATGGACCAGACGAACTCGCTCGCCGGTCTCACGCACCGCCGCCGCCTCTCGGCGCTCGGCGCCGGCGGGCTGACCCGCGAACGGGCCCCGATCGAGGTGCGCGACGTCCACCCGACGCACTACGGCCGCATGTGCCCGATCGAGACGCCGGAAGGCCCGAACATCGGCCTGATCGGCTACCTTGCGTCGTACGCGACCGTCTCGGAGTTCGGCTTCGTCCAGACGCCGTACCGGAAGGTCACGGGCGGCAAGGTCACCGACGAGATCGTCTACCTCGACGCCGTCGAGGAGTCGCGCTACGTGATCGCGCAGGCGAGCGCGCAGCTCGACAAGAACGGCAGGTTCGCGACCGACACCGTCCTCTGCCGCTCGTCCGAGGGCGAGGCCGTGATGTCGGCCGCGAAGGACGTCGACCTGATGGACGTCTCGCCGGCGCAGATCGTCTCGGTCTCGACGGCGCTGATCCCGTTCCTCGAGCACAACGACGCGAACCGCGCCCTGATGGGCGCGAACATGCAGAGGCAGGCCGTGCCGCTGCTCGTGCGCCAGGCGCCGCTCGTCGGCACCGGCCTCGAGTACCGCGCGGCCGTCGACTCCGGCGACGTCGTCGTCACCTCGCGTCCCGGCACCGTCGTCGACGTCGACGCCGACCGGGTCGTCGTGGAGACCAAGGACGGCAAGGACGACTACACGCTCACGAAGTTCATGCGCTCGAACCAGGGTACGCTCATCCACCACAAGCCGATCGTGAAGCTCGGCGACAAGCTCAAGGCCGGCGACGTGCTCGCCGACGGCAGCTCGACCGACAACGGCGAGCTCGCTCTCGGGGCGAACCTGCTCGTCGCGTTCATGCCGTTCGAGGGCTTCAACTTCGAGGACGCCATCGTCATCTCGGAGCGGGTCGTGAAGGACGACATCCTCACCTCGATCCACATCCACGAGTACGAGATCGACGCGCGCTCGACGAAGCTCGGCGACGAGGAGATCACGCGCGACATCCCGAACCGCTCGGAGGAATCGCTGTCGCAGCTCGACGAGCGCGGCGTCGTGCGGATCGGCGCGGAGGTCGGCGCGGGAGACCTGCTCGTCGGCAAGGTCACGCCGAAGGGCGAGACCGAGCTGACGGCCGAGGAGAAGCTGATCCGCGCGATCTTCAAGGAGAAGGCGCGCGAGGTCCGCGACACGAGCCTCAAGGTGCCGCACGGCGAGGGCGGCGTCGTGATCGACGTGAAGACGTTTTCGCGCGAAGGCGGCGACGACCTGTCGCCCGGCGTGAACGAGCTCGTCCGCGTCTACGTCGCGACGAAACGCAAGATCGCCGAGGGCGACAAGCTCGCGGGACGCCACGGGAACAAGGGCGTCATCTCGAAGATCGTCCCCGAGGAGGACATGCCGTTCCTCGAGGACGGCCGGCCCGTCGACATCGTCCTCAACCCGCTCGGCGTGCCGAGCCGGATGAACATCGGCCAGGTGCTCGAGACGCACCTCGGCTGGGCGGCGGCGCACGGCGTCTTCGCGAATGCTGGAAGCGCCGACGGCAAAGCCGCCGGCGCCCGGCAGGAAGGCCGTGGGGACGGAGCGACGAACGGCGAGAGGAACGGCGACGTCGACTGGCGCCACCGCCGTCAGATCATCAACGGCGGCAACCCGAGCGCGGTCGCGACGCCCGTCTTCGACGGCGCCACGCCCGACGACGTCGACGAGGCGCTGATCCAGTGGACGAAGCAGAACCCCGACTCGCCGATCAAGTTCCTCGTCGACCCGAAGCGGCCGGCAGGACGGCAGTGCTCGGGCAAGGCCCAGCTCTTCAACGGCCGCACCGGCGAGCCGTTCGAGCAGAAGGTCACGATCGGCTACATGTACATCCTGAAGCTGCTCCACCTCGTGGACGACAAGATCCACGCGCGGAGCACGGGGCCGTACTCGCTCGTCACGCAGCAGCCGCTGGGCGGCAAGGCCCAGTTCGGCGGCCAGCGCTTCGGCGAGATGGAGGTCTGGGCGCTCGAGGCCTACGGAGCCGCGTACACGCTGCAGGAGATGCTCACCATCAAGTCCGACGACACCGTCGGGCGCGTGAAGGCCTACGAGGCGATCGTCAAGGGCGAGAACATCGCCGAGCCGTCGATTCCCGAGTCCTTCAAGGTGCTCCTGAAGGAGATGCAGTCGCTCGCCCTCGACGTCCACGTCCTCTCGGACGAGGGGCGCGAGGTCGAAGTGCGGGAGGAGGAGGACGAGCTGCTCCGCGCGGCGGAGGAGCTCGGCATCGACCTCTCGCCCGGCTCGCTCCGCGCGGTCGGCCGCGAGCCGACCGCCGAGGAGCAGGAGGAAGGGCAGGAGCGCGTCGACCAGGACGGAGAGCTGACCCTGCCGGCCGACGAGGCGCTCGGAGACCTCGAGGACGTCGAGGTATCCGACGAGCAGGATTCCGAGGAGGAGGCCGACGCAGAGGTCGGGCCCCTCGGCGAGCCCGTCGCTGACTTGGAAATCGAAGACTGATAGCAGTGTTGACTTAGGGACGAGGGAGAGACTTGATCGACATCAACGATTTCGACGCAATCCGGATCGGCCTCGCCTCGTCGAAGCAGATCCGCGACTGGTCGTCCGGCGAGGTCACGAAGCCGGAGACGATCAACTACCGCACGCTCAAGCCCGAGCGGGACGGCCTGTTCTGCGAGCGCATCTTCGGGCCGACGCGCGACTGGGAGTGCTACTGCGGCAAGTACAAGCGCGTCCGCTACAAGGGCATCATCTGCGAGCGCTGCGGCGTCGAGGTGACGCGGCAGAAGGTGCGGCGCGAGCGGATGGGTCACATCGACCTCGCGGCGCCCGTCTCGCACATCTGGTTCTTCAAGGGCGTCCCGAGCCGGATCGGCTACCTCCTCGACATCGCCCCGCGCGAGCTCGAGAAGGTGCTCTACTTCGCCGCCTCGATCGTCACGGCGGTAGACACCGAGAAGCGGGCCGCGGACCTCAACGGGCTCGAGGACCAGGTGCGGGCGGAGGCCGAGCGCATCGACGTCGACCGCGACGAGGCTCTCGCAGCGCTCGAAGACCGGCTCGCGCGCCGGCGCGACTACTTCGCGAAGGGCAAGGAGCGGAACTTCGACGAGGACGACGACTTCTGGGGTCGCGGCCTCTCGACCTGGGCCGAGGAGCAGGCGCTGCCGCCGCTCGAGGAGGCGCGCACGCTCGTCGGCGGGCTCTTCGTCGAGCTCGTCCCCAAGATCACGACCGAGGACTCGAAGAAGATCCGCGAGCTCGTCCGCAACTCCGCGATCCGCGACGACCGGCGGCTGACGCCGCGCGAGCTCGAGGTGGTCGCCGCGTCCGCCGAGCAGATCAAGGCGGCCGTCGCCCCGCTCGAGAAGGAGGCCGAGAAGGCGACCGGCTCGAAGAAGGGCGCCGTCACCAAGCACATCCATCGCATCACCGAGGGGCTGCTCACCGGCGGCGAGCTGAACGAGGAGGACGCCGGGATCGTCTCCGGCGTCGACCAGAAGAACGTCGAGAAGGCCCGCGACCTCGGCAACGGCCTCCTGCGCGAGGTGCTCGAGACCGCCGATGCGGACTCCGACCTGCGCGAGCTCACGAACGACCTCTGCCT
This sequence comes from Gaiellaceae bacterium, assembly GCA_035279325.1. Classification (GTDB taxonomy): domain Bacteria; phylum Actinomycetota; class Thermoleophilia; order Gaiellales; family Gaiellaceae; genus Palsa-739. Next base: position 6,434 of record DATEHY010000125.1, on the reverse strand, counting down.
GCGCACGGACGGCCGGATCCAGAAGGAGGATCTCGACGCGATCGTGCAGTGGGCGCTGAAGGTGCGCGAGATGTACCTCGACATCGAGTCGCGGCGCGAGGACGCGCGGGAAGCCGCCGTCGACGCCGTGAACCGCCTCGAGGAGACCTGGCGGCTGTTCCGCGAGCTCGAGCCGAAGCTGATCGTCAACGACGAGCAGATCTTCCGCGAGCTCAAGGACCGCTTCGGCTCGCCGTACGGGTTCGGCGTCTACTTCAGCGGCGGCATGGGCGCGGAGGCGATTCGCGAGCTGCTCAAGGACCTCGACCTCAACGCCGAGGCCGCGATGCTGCGCGAGACGATCCGCACCTCGAAGGGGCAGAAGCAGCAGCGCGCGATCAAGCGGCTCAAGGTCGTGAGCGCGTTCACGACGAGCGAGAACCGGCCCGAGTGGATGATCCTCGAGGCCGTCCCGGTGATCCCGCCGGAGCTGCGGCCGATGGTGCAGCTCGACGGCGGCCGCTTCGCCACGTCGGACCTCAACGACCTCTACCGCAGAGTCATCAACCGGAACAACCGGCTCAAGCGGCTGCTCGATCTCGGCGCGCCGGAGATCATCGTCAACAACGAGAAGCGGATGCTGCAGGAGGCCGTCGACGCCCTGTTCGACAACGGCCGCCGCGGCCGCGCCGTGACCGGCCCGGGCAACCGCCCGCTCAAGTCGCTCTCGGACATGCTCAAGGGCAAGCAGGGCCGCTTCCGCCAGAACCTGCTCGGCAAGCGCGTCGACTACTCCGGCCGCTCGGTCATCGTCGCGGGCCCGCACCTGCGTCTGCACCAGTGCGGACTGCCGAAGCTGATGGCGCTCGAGCTCTTCAAGCCGTTCATCATGAGCCGCCTCGTCGAGCGGAAGATCGTCCAGAACATCAAGGCGGCGAAGCGTCACGTCGACCAGATGCACGCCGAGGTCTGGGACATCCTCGAGGAGGTCATCCAGGAGCACCCGGTGCTGCTGAACCGCGCTCCGACGCTGCACAGGCTCGGCATCCAGGCGTTCGAGCCGACGCTCGTCGAGGGCAAGGCGATCCAGGTGCACCCGCTCGTCTGCCACGCCTTCAACGCGGACTTCGACGGCGACCAGATGGCGGTGCACGTGCCGCTGTCGTCGGAGGCCCAGGCCGAGGCGCGCATCCTGATGCTGTCGGCGAACAACATCCTCTCGCCGGCGCACGGCAGCGCTCTCGCGACGCCGACGCAGGACATGGTGCTCGGCGCCTACTACCTCACGTACTCGGATCAGGACCTCAACGGGGTCGCACCCGAGAAGCTCGATCCGCGGCCGTCCCGCTTCCGCACGGAGGAGGAGGTCGAGTTCGCGGTCGAGGCGAAGCAGGTCGGGCTCCAGCAGCCGATCGAGTACCTGTGGAAGGACGAGCTCGTGGTCACGACTCCGGGTCGCGTCATCTTCAACGCGGAGATCGACCGCTCCCTCCAGGAGGCGTCGTTGCAGAACGGCGACGGCGGCCCGTACCACGAGTACATCAACCGGACGCTGTCGAAGCGAGAGCTCGGGGACTTCATCTCGGCCCTCGTCGACGGCCACGGCGCCCACGCGGTCGCCCACGTCCTCGACACGATCAAGGATCTCGGCTTCCGCTACGGCACCCGAGCCGGCGTGACGATCTCGAAGAACGACATCGTGATCCCGCCGAACAAGGAGCAGATCCTCGCGGGCTTCGAGGAGCGGGTCTCGCGCGTCGAGGACGCGTACGACCAGGGGCTCATCACCGAGTCGGAGCGGCACGAGCAGATCACGTCGATCTGGACCGAGGCGACCGACGACGTCGCGAACGCGATGGTCGACAACCTCAACGAGCTGAACCCGATCTACATGATGGCCAACTCCGGCGCCCGCGGCTCGTTCGCGCAGCTGCGTCAGCTCGCCGGCATGCGCGGCCTGATGGCAAATCCGAAGGGCGAGATCATCGAGCGCCCGATCAAGGCGAACTTCATGGAAGGCCTGTCGGTGCTCGAGTACTTCATCTCGACCCACGGCGCCCGCAAGGGACTCGCCGACACGGCGCTCCGCACGGCCGACTCGGGCTACCTGACGCGGCGTCTCGTCGACGTCTCGCAGGACGTGATCATCCGCGAGGAGAACTGCAAGACGAAGGAGTTCGTCGAGCTGCCGCTCTTCCTGCCCGACGGGCTCAACAAGTCCGTCGCCGGCCGGATCGTCGCGGAGGACGTGCACAAGCCGCTCGCGTCGGGCAAGCCGGGCAAGACGGTGGTCGCCTCGAAAGGCGAGGAGATCACGATGCCGCGGCTGCGGGAGATCGTGGAGGAGCTCGGCGACGAGATCGCCGAGGACTTCTCGATCCCGGTCCGCTCGGTCCTGAAGTGCAAGGCCGAGACCGGCGTGTGCCGCCAGTGCTACGGCACGTTCCTCGCCACGGGCGAGCTGTCGGAGATCGGCGACGCGGTCGGGATCATCGCCGCGCAGTCGATCGGCGAGCCGGGCACGCAGCTCACGATGCGGACGTTCCACACTGGCGGCATCGCCGGCGCGGACATCACGCACGGCCTCCCGCGCGTCGTCGAGATCTTCGAGGCGCGCAACCCGAAGGGCGCCGCGGCGCTTGCCGAGGTGGCGGGCACGGTCGCGCTCGAGGAGACCGAGCGCCAGCTCCGCATCACGATCGTGCCCGACAGCGACAACGAGGACGACGAGTTCTCGATCCTCGTCCCGCGCCGCACGCGCCTCAGCGTCGCGCAGGGCGAGCACGTCGAGGCGGGCGACCCGCTGCACGAGGGCTCGCTCAACCCCTCCGACCTCCTGCGCCTGAAGGGCTACACCGAGACCGAGCTGTACCTCGTCGGCGAGGTGCAGAAGGTCTACAAGTCGCAGGGCGTCGAGATCCACGACAAGCACATCGAGCTGATCGTCCGGCAGATGCTGAAGAAGGTGCGGGTCGAGAACAACGGCGACACCGACCTCCTGCCCGGCCAGCTCGTGGACAAGGTCGTGCTCGAGCGCGAGAACGCCCGCGTCAAGAAGGAGAAGAAGGAGCAGGCGACGTCCGAGCCGCTGATCCTCGGGATCACGAAAGCATCGCTCGCGACGGAGTCCTTCCTCTCGGCCGCGTCGTTCCAGGAGACGACGAAGGTGCTGACCGACGCTGCGATCGAGGGCAAGGTCGACCGGCTGCTCGGGCTGAAGGAGAACGTCATCATCGGGAAGCTGATCCCGGCGGCGACGGGCCTCAAGCGGTACCGGACGATCGAGATCGGCCCCTCGGACAAGGTGCCCGCGGGCGCGCTCGCGCGGCCGCAGACCGAGGAGCAGCTCCTCGCGGCGCTCGAGGAGATCGGCAGCGACGGCTCCGACGCCCTCGCCGGGCTGGGGATCGGTGAGCTCGGGCTCGACTTCGGAGGCGAAGTCGAGGCGAGCGGCGACGCCGAGCCGCGCAGCGACCTCGAGGCCGAGGAAGTGCCCGAGGTCGAATCGCCGCTCGACGAGTGACGAAGGCCGCGTAATCGGTTCGCAAAGGGGCGGCGACGAGCCGCCCTCTTTGCTAGACAAGGGGGCGGGATCGTGGGGAAGCTCGCTCTACTTGCCGGGGCCGTTGCGGCCGCGTGCCTGCTGGCCGCGGGCGAGGCGCGGTCCGATCCCGTGTTTGCGGGTGAGTGCGGGATCAAGGCCCAGACGACCGTCTGGGGCGAGTACGGCTGGCCGACGCTGCTCCCGATCCTCGCGAAGCCCGGGACGCTGCTCGCCGTCACCACGCACTCTCCCGTCGACGGCTATCCGGTGCAGGTCTGGCGCCGGGGCGCGACGACGTACGCGTTCGACCTGAAGATGAACAAGCGGGTCGGCACGCCGAACGCGCCCGTGGATCCGTCGAGCCTCGAGGCGACCGCCGAGAACGAGTACGCGAGAGCCGTGGAGCGCACCCGCGGCTGCGCGACGCCGCTCATGGTCGAGAACGAGCTCTTCGGCGCGGCGACGGCGACCCCGTGGACGGCCTCGACCGCCCAGTACCGCGCGAACGTGCTCGCGTTCCTGCAGGACCTGGCGGCGAAGGGAGCGCACCCGGTGCTCCTGATCAACAAGTCGCCGTATGCCGGCTCGGCCGACGCGGTCGCATGGTGGCGGTCGGTCGCGCAGGTCGCCGACCTCGTTCGGGAGGTCTACATCCCGGCGACGAAGGTCTGGCCGCTCGGACCGATCCTCGGCAACCGGTTCCTCCGCCAGAGCTATCGGAACGCCGTTCTGGCGCTCACGTCGATGGGGATCCCGGCGAACCGGACCGGCATCATGCTGAGCTTCCTCAGCCACAGGGGGGTCGGGGGCCGCAACGCGCTCCAGCCCGCATCCGCGTGGTACCAGGTCGTGAAGTGGGAGGCGCTATCCGCGAAACAGGTCGCGGCCGAGCTCGGGCTCGGCTCCGTCTTCTCCTGGGGCTGGCAGGAGTGGAACCCGAGGGAGGTCGACCCCGACAAGCCCGACGCGGCGTGTGTCTGGCTCTGGGCGAGGCAGCGGTCGCTCTGCAACGCGCCGCGCAGGCTCGGCAAGAGCTTCGACCGCTCGCTCACCGAGGGACAGATCAGGCTGACGCACGGCGCCGTCTGCCGCGTCGAGGGGATCGGCTCGATCGGCGCACAGGCGGTCGGCTCACTGGAGACGCTGACCGGTGATCGCGACGCGGCTCTCAGCGCCCTGTTCGAGCGGATCGTCGAGGCGTCGGAGCGCCCGGTTTCGCGCCGCGCGGTCCTTGCGGCGGAGCAAGAGGTGATCCAGAGCTCCTTCCACGGCAGCCGCAGTGCCTATCTCGGCGCGCTCGGAGCGGCGCACGCGACGCTCGGGCTCGCGCGCGCGGTGCTCGGGGACGAGGTGCGGCGGGCGCGGCTCGAGCTACCCCGGTACGCGCCCAGGCCGACGGGAGCCGAGGTGAGCGCGTTCTACTCGTCGTATCCGGATCTGCTCGTGCGGCCGGTTCGCGTCACGCCGACTCCGCCGTGGCTCGCAGCCAAGACGGGCTATGCGCTCGCCGAGTCGGCCCCGGAGGGCCTGTTCTCGTTGCCGACGGGGAGGAAGTCACGCCTCTCGACCCTCCTGGGCACCTACAAGGTCAAGCCGCTCGGCCCCGCGCAGCCTCTCGGCGCCCTGCCGCTCTCGGCGGCGCGGCCGGCGATCGTTGCCGCCCTCCGCGGCTTCGAGCGCGCGCAGTCGTTCGAGCACTGGACGATCCTGCAGCAGGATCGCGCGCTCGACCGGACGATCTGCCTCCGCGACCAGTTGCCGCAGCCGGCCGCCATCGACCTCACGCAGTACCTCCCCTTCCTGCGGATCCAGTAGGCACAGCGTCCGCAGGACATAGCCTTGCGGCGTGCTCGAGAAGCTGTGGGGCAACATCCCGGTCAGCCCGGAGACGCGCGGGATGCGAGTCGCCGGCGCCCTCGCCAAGCGCTGGCTGCACGTCGCCGCCCGCTACATGCCGCTGCCGCCGGCCGTGCGTGCGTCACTCCATCGCCGCCGCGGCGTGCACGTCGGCCGCCGCGTCTTCATCGGCACGGAGGTGTTCATCGACGACGCCGTCCCGTCGTCGGTGACGCTGGAGGACGACGTGACGGTGATCGCGCAGACGACGATCCTCGGGCACACGTACTACCCGCACCACTTCCACCGGCTGCTCGGCGACGAGGCGACGCGGGCCGACTTGCGGACGACGATCTGCCGCGGCGCGTATCTCGGGCTCCGCAGCACCGTTCTCGCGGGCGTGACGGTGGGGGAGTACGCGATCGTCGCCGCGGGCAGCGTCGTCACGGCCGACGTAGCGCCGTACACGATGGTCGCCGGCGTCCCTGCACGCGTCGTGCGCGAATTCGGGCCCGACGACGTCAATTAGCGGGGCGAAGGGCTTCGCTCTTCGCCCCGGTTCGAAAGGAAGTGCGCCCACGGGAGACGCCGTTTCCCGTGGGCTCCGTGCTGAAAGCACACCGGGGCTCGTCTGAGCTCGACTGGTTGTTTCGTCGCGAGCAGGCTGTCCGTGCTCGGCCACCTCGACGCTACAGAGGGTCGAAACGGTCGAACCGAAGGACCACCAAGGCCGGAGGCCAAGGCTCCAGCGAAGCTGGGACTTAGCCGCAGACCGGACCGCGCTCGCGCCGGCCTCTGCCGCGCGCGAGCGCACAACAGAAACACCCGCCCAGGGACATGAAAAGCAGAACAGCACGGAGCGGCCGGGAGACCGCGTCTCCCGGCCGCTCGCAGTCCCTTCTCCCAGCGAGCGAAGCGCCAGCTTCGCGAGCTACGCGAGCTACTCGGCGGCCGCCAGCCCGCCGTTGTGCGCGGTGTGCTTCGCCGCGTACAACGACTCGTCGCCGCGCTCGAACAGGCTCGTGGGACTGTCGTTCGGCTGCAGGTCCGCCACTCCGGCCGAGACGCGGACGCG
>DATEHY010000124.1:0-22940 GCA_035279325.1 Gaiellaceae bacterium | reverse complement strand
GATCGTCGGTGGCGCCGAGGCCCTGCGCGCCGGCCAGGACGGTGGCGCCGACCTGCTCGCCGACTCTGCCCTGGACGTCAGCGACGTCCTCGGCGCCCGCACCCGCACCTGATCCGGGAGATCACCATGACCGTCACCGAGAACGAGACCAACCTGAAGGACGGGCGCGTCGTCGCCATCGCCGGGCCGGTGATCGACGTCGAGTTCCCCCCGGACGCCGTGCCGCAGATCAACACGATGCTCGAGTTCGACATCTCCGTCGACGGCAAGCCGAACAAGGTGCGGGCCGAGGTCGCCCAGCAGATCGGCGACAGCCGGGTGCGGGCCATCTGCCTCAAGCCGACCGACGGCCTGGTGCGGGGCACGGCGGTGGTGAACACGGGCCACGGCCTGTCGATGCCGGTGGGCGACGCCGTGCTCGGCCACGTGATCAACGTCATCGGCGAGCCCCTCGACGTCGACTCCCTCGACGAGAGCAAGATCGAGGACCGCTGGGACATCCACCGGCACGCGCCGAACTTCGACACGCTCGAGCCGCAGAAGATCGTGTTCCCCACCGGCATCAAGGTCATCGACCTGCTGACGCCGTACCTGCAGGGCGGCAAGATCGGCCTGTTCGGTGGCGCCGGCGTGGGCAAGACGGTGCTGATCACCGAGATGATCAACCGCGTCGCCAGCCAGTTCGGCGGGGTGTCGGTGTTCGCCGGCGTCGGGGAGCGGACCCGCGAGGGCACGGACCTCTTCCTCGAGATGGGGGAGTCGGGCGTGCTCGACAAGGCCGCGCTCGTGTTCGGCCAGATGGACGAGCCGCCGGGGACCCGTCTCCGCGTCGCCCTCTCCGCCCTGACCATGGCGGAGTACTTCCGCGACGTGCAGCGGCAGGACGTCCTGCTGTTCATCGACAACATCTTCCGGTTCACGCAGGCCGGTTCCGAGGTCTCCACGCTGCTCGGCCGGATGCCGTCGGCCGTTGGTTACCAGCCGAACCTTGCCGACGAGATGGGCGTGCTGCAGGAGCGCATCACCTCGACGAACAAGGGGGCGGTCACGTCGGTGCAGGCGATCTACGTGCCGGCCGACGACCTCACCGACCCGGCGCCGGCGAACACCTTCGCCCATCTCGACTCGACGACCGTGCTCGACCGCGGCATCGTCGAGAAGGGGATCTATCCGGCGGTGCACCCGCTGCGCTCGACGTCGCGCGCGCTCCAGCCGGGAATCGTCTCCGACGACCACTACCGGACGGCGACCCGCGTGCAGGAGGTGCTGCAGCGCTACGCCGACCTGCAGGACATCATCGCGATCCTCGGCATCGACGAGCTCTCGGACGAGGACAAGCTCGTCGTCCAGCGGGCCCGGAAGATCGAGCGGTTCCTCTCGCAGCCGTTCTTCACGGCCGCGCAGTTCACGGGCACGCCGGGCGAGTTCGTGAAGCTCGAGGACACGATCCGCGGCTTCACCGAGATCCTCGACGGCAAGCACGACGATCTGCCCGAGCAGGCCTTCTACATGGTCGGTGCGATCGAGCAGGCGGTCGAGCGCGGCAAGCAGCTCGCCGGCGAGGAGCCCGAGGCGGACGAGCAGGCCGAGGCGGAGGCCGAGGCCGAAGCCGAGACCGAGACGGCCGGCGCGCCGGCGTAGGGCGCGGCGTGCCGGACCATCCGCTTTTCCCGGTCTCGGTGGTGACGCCGGAGGGGCCGGCGTTCGAAGGCGAGGCCGAGATGCTGATCGTTCCCGGGGGGGCCGGCGAGATCGGCGTCCTCGCCCGGCACGCGCCTCTCGTGGCGATGCTGCAGGCGGGCTCGACGCGAGTCCATCTCGGCGACGGCGAGGTGCGCGAGTTCGCGACCGGGCCGGGCTTCTTCCAGGTGCTCGAGAGCCGCGCGATCGCGCTCGTCGACGACGCGGTCGCGGCCGGCGACATCGACGAGGAGCGCGCCCGCAAGCAGCTCGAAGAGGCGCAGGAGGAGCTCGAACGAGTCGAAGCCGGCGACTCCACAGCAGACCGCTGGCAACTCGAGCAGCGAATCCGCCACGCCGAGAACCAGCTCACCGTCTCTGGGGCGAGCTAGCTCGCACCAGAAGAAGGAACTGCGCGCGCCCGAGACGGGGTCTCGGGCCGTTCTCTTTTGCGCTCGCGCGCGGCGGAGGCCGGCGCGAGCGCGGTTCGGCCTGCGGCCAAGTCGCCGCTTCGCGGCTGTCTTAGCCTCCGGCCTTTGCTGGTTCTTTGGTTCGGCCGTTTCGATCCTCCGTAGCGTCGAGGCGGCGGCGTAACGAGGCGTTACGCCGCCGCGCAGTAGCGGGCGAGCACGCGAAGCCTGCTCGCCCGCGACGACGCAACCATCCGCACCGACCGACCAAGCCCAGACAAGCTCTAGCGCACGGAGCGGGCCGGAGACCGCGTCTCCGGCCCGCGCAGTTCCCTCGAGACCGGGCGAAGAGCGCAGCTCTTCGCCTGGCCGCCCCTAGTAGCGGTCGATCTCGAGCAGGCGCTCGTCGCTGATGCCGAAGTGGTGGGCGATCTCGTGGAAGACCGTGCGGCGCACGAGGCTTCTGAGCCGCTCGGGGTCGCCGGCCGACGCGCGTTCGAGTGGGAGCCGATAGATCGTGATCTTGTCCGGCAGCGCGCCGGCGTAGCCGGCTCCGCGACTCCCCCACGGGACGCCCTCGTAGAGGCCGAGCAGGTTCCGCCCGGGCGGCGGCTCGTCCTCGACCGTGACGGCGACGTTCGTCATCAGGTCGTGAATGTCGTCGGGGAGCTCGTCGAGCGCCTCGTTCACGAGCCGGTCGAACGCCGCCGTGCCGTCTTCGCTCACGGCGTGGCCGCGAGCACGTCGCCGTGTCGCAGCGCGTCTTCGAGCGGCTCGGTCATGGCCGCATTGTGCGTCACGGTGTAGTCGTCGCCGAGCTCCTGCTCCGCCGCGGCCTTGGCCTCGTCGAACAGGGCCTGCTCGCTCGGCTGGAGCTGGATCCCCGCATCGGCCAGCAGCTTGTCCGCGATCCCCGCCAGGTGCGCGGCGCGGACGGGGTCGCGGTCGAGGAGGGAGAGGCGCACGTACGCGGCGAGCGAATACGCCATCACCTCCTTGAAGCCGAGCTCGAGCGTCAGGGCGATCGCGCGCTCGAGCCACTCGCGCGCCTGTTCGAGATTTCCCGCGTGGAGGTTGTGGCTCCCGAGGTTGTAGGTCGAGATCGCGGCGTTCTGCTTGTGGCTCGCTTCGAGTGTCAGCGCTTCCTGCGTCACCTCGATCGCGCGGGCATAGTCGCCGCGCATCGCGGCGATGTGGCCGAGGTTGGCGAGCACGGTTCCGAGCCGCGAGGGCACGTCGAGCTTGCGGAAGTGATCCGCGCTCTCCTCCAGCATCTCGCTCGCGGCGTCCCACTCCTCGCGAACCGCCGCAACGGTTCCGACGTCGCTGAGCAGGCGGGCGACCCAGAGCTCGTCCTCGAGCTCCCGGGCGAGCTCGAGCGCGGCGCTGAAACGAGCGTGTGCAAGGTCGTGGTCGCCGACCCGGAAGGCGACGGCGCCGCTGGACGAGAGCGCCCTCAGCCGCAAGCCGATCGGCGCGTCGGCCGCGTGCGTCATGGCCGCCTCGAGCCAGCGGAAGCCCTCGCTGAAGTGGCCGCGCACCTCCCAGAAGAGGCGCAGCGAGCTCGCCAGCCGCAGCGCGATCTCCGGCTCTTGCTCGAGCGACCAGGCGAGCGCGGCGCGGATGTTGTCGTGCTCCGGCTGGATCCGGTCGAGCCAGGTCTTGACGTCCTCGCCCTCGAACGTCTTTGCGGCCATGGTCTCGGCGAGCCGCGCCAGCCATTCGGCGTGTCGCCGCCGCAGCTCGTGCGCGCCGGTCTCCTCGAGACGCTCGACGGCGAAATGGCGGACGGTCTCGAGCATCGTGAAGCGTCCATCCCGACGGCGCAGCAGGTTGTTGTCGACCAGCATCCCCAGGCTCTCGAGCGTCACCTCGCACACGCTCTCGGCCGCGTCGAGCGTGCAGCCGCCGGCGAAGACGCCCAGCCGGGCGAACGCCAGGCGCTCGTCCGGGGCAAGCAGGTCGTAGCTCCAACGGACGGTTGCGGCGAGGGTGCGCTGCCGCGCGGGCGCGTCGCGCGGACCGGGCGGAAGCAGGTGGGGCTCGCGTTCCAGCCGCTCGAGGATCTCGCCGGGCGTGAGGAACTTCGAACGCGCCGCAGCAAGCTCGATCGCGAGCGGCAGCCCGTCGAGCCGTGCGCACACCCGGGCGATTTCCTGCGCGCCGGCCGTGTCGAGCTCGAAGGCCGGATCGACCGCACGGGCTCGAGCCGCGAAGAGCCGCAGCACGTCGGTCTGGACGAGCTCTTCGAACGGCAGGCTCGCGGCCGGCGTGTCGAACGGCGGCACCGGGTACTCGCGCTCGGCCGCGATCCGTAGCGGCGCGCGGCTCGTCGCGAGCACGAGCAGGTGCGGGGCCGCGGCGAGCAGCTCGCCCACGAAGGGCGCGGCCGGAAGGAGCTGCTCGAAGTTGTCGAGCACGAGGAGGATCCGCCGGTCGCGGAGGTGGTCCGTGACTCCCTGCGAGAGGGGACGCTCGCCGCCCTCGCGCACGTCGAGCGCCTCGGCGATCGTCGGCACGACGAGGTCCGGGCTCGCGACCGGGGCGAGGTTGACGAAGAGCGCGCCGTCTCGCAGCTCGGGCTCGAACGCGTGCGCGACCGCCAGACCGAGGCGGGTCTTTCCCGTGCCGCCCGGCCCGGTGAGCGTGACGAGCCGCGCGCCTTCGTCGCGGAAGAGCGCGCTCACCGCCGCGAGCTCGAGCCGGCGACCGACGAGCGGCGTGGGAGGGACGGGCAGAGGCTTCGTCGAGCGCGCAGGCGGCGCCTGGGGCGCTGCCAGACCCGGCTCCTGCCGTAGAATCGCGCGCTCGAGCTCCTGCAGGGCGGGGCCCGGCTCGAGGCCGAGCTCCTCGGCCATGACGCGGCGCGCGGCGCGGTAGACCTCGAGCGCCTCCGCCTGCCGGCCGACGCGGTAGAGCGCGAGCAGCCGCTGCTCGAGGAATCGTTCGCGATAGGGATGCTCCGTCGTCAGGGCCTCGAGCTCGGCGACGACGGCGTCGTGGCGGCCGCACGCGAGCTCTGCCTCGAAGCGGAGCTCGAGAGCCGTGAGCCGCAGCTCCTCGAGCCGGTCGGCCTCCGCCGCCCGACGCGCGGGCTCGGGCAGGTCGGCGAGCGCCGGACCGCGCCACAGGGCGAGTGCCTCCCGCAGGTCGGTCGCCGCGTCGTCCGGCCGTCCGGCTACGAGGGCCCCGCGACCGCGCGCGAGCGCCCGCTCGAAACGGTCGAGGTCGAGCTCTCCCTCGCCGACCACAACGCGGTAGCCCCGGCCGGCCGTCTCGATGCGATCCGGTCCGAGCGCTCGGCGGAGCCCGTGGACGTAGACCTGCAGCGACTGCAGGGCCGACGCCGGCGGCTCCTCACCCCAGAGACCGTCGACCAGCTGCTCGGCCGAGACGACCCGTCCGCGGTTCACCAGGAGCAGCGCTAGCAGCGCGCGCTGCTTCGGCGCGCCCAACGGAGCCGGTTGCCGGTCGACCGACGCCTCAACCGGTCCGAGGATACGGAACTCCCCTGCCATACCCCTTAAGCCCCTCCGAAGCGGATCTTAAGCGGAGCCGCCGACGCTGCCAAGGCAACCCCGCACCGCAGCCGACCGAGAGAAGGAGGCGCGCATGATCCGCGCAGGAGACACGATCGAGAACCCAGTCACCGGAGAGCGCATCGTCTTCCGGCAGACGAGCCGCGAGACGAACGGCGCAGCCGTCGTGATCGAGACGTTCGTGCAGCCGAGCGGCTTCGTCGCCGCGGCGCACGTCCACCCGAGCCAGGAGGAGCGCTTCGAGGTCCTCCGCGGCACCGTCGGCTTCCGCGTCGGCCGCGAGAAGCTCGTCGCCGGCCCGGGCAAGCGTCTCACCGTGCCCGCGGGCACGCCGCACAGGTTCTGGAACGCGGGCGACGAGGTCGCGCACTTCGTCTGCGAGATCCGTCCCGCCCTACAGTTCGAGTCGCTGCTCGAGACGATGTTCGCGCTCGCGGAGGACGGCCGGACGAACCGCAAGGGCATGCCGAACCCGCTGCATCTCGCCGTCATCGCGCAGGCTCACTTCGACACGGTTCGCCTGCCCTTCCCGCCGGCGATCGTGCAGCGCATCGGGCTCGCGCTCGGCAGCCCGGTCGGGCGTGCGCTCGGCTACCAGCCCGTCTACGTCCCCTCGTCGGCTCCGGTCGGCCTGCCCGCCGCGAGCGCGGCCTGATGCGGCGCCACGTCTTCATCGCCGGCCTGGTTTTCGCCGTCCTCGTGCTCGCCGGCGTGGGCGCATCGATCTCGCTCGTCCGTTCGGCTCTCTCACTCACCCTCGAAAGGAGCACAACCGCATGAACCCGTCCGCCAACCGCCGCTGGGCCCTTCTCGGCCCGCTCACCGTCGCCCTCTGGATCGCCGGAGTCGCCTTGATCAACCACGATGCGCCGGCGAGTCACGCGACCGGTGCTCAGATCCTCGCCTGGTACAAGACGCACTCGGACTCGATCGTGCTGGGAGCCTGGCTGTTCATGCTCGGCTGCCTCGGCTTCGTCGCCTTCGTCTCCGGCCTGCGCGTGCGGCTCGCCGAGGCGGCCGGCCGGGCGAGCCAGCTTCCGTCGTTGGCCCTCGTCGGCGCCTCGATGGCCGGCGTGCTCGGGATCCTCGACGCCGCGGTCGAGCTCGCGGGCGGCATCGACAAGAACGACATCGACCCCGCGACGGCGGCGACCTTCCATCATTCCACGGACGTCTTCTTCGTCGGTGCCGAGATGGCGGCGATCCTGCCGCTCGCGGCGGTCGCGATCGCCGCCTGGCGCACGCGCGTGCTGCCGCGCTGGTGGGCGGCGTTCGCGGGCCTCGTCGCGGTCGTGCTCGTGGCCGGCCCGATCGGCTGGATCGGACTGATCTTCGGCCTGCCGCTCTGGACTCTCGGCACGAGCGTCTTCGTGCTGCTCGGTTCTCGCGCCCGGATGCGGACGGCCGCCGCAGCGGCTGCCTGACCAGCGAGGGGAGGGGCGCGCTCGGGGGTCGGCGCGCCTCGTGCCCCCCTTTTCGCTAGGCCACCGGACTCGCCGGGCGCGTCGCGCTCTCGTGCGCGGGCAGGTAGAGCCGCTCGACGTACTCCGCCGCCATCCGCGCGGTTCCGTAGCGGGGCCCGAGCTCGGCGATCGACTCCCGCATCAGCGCGACCCAGCGTCGCGGCAGTCCGTCCGCGCCCCGCTCGTAGTACGTGGGGAGCACCTGTTCCTCGAGCACCGCGTACAGCGCCTCGGCATCGGCTTCGTCCCGCTCCGCCTCGGTCGCATCCTCCGTTGCCGCGCCCTCGATCGCGAAGCCGAGCTCGGGGGAGTACGCCTCGGCCCACCAGCCGTCGAGGATCGAGCAGTTGAGCACGCCGTTGAGCGCGGCCTTCATTCCGGACGTGCCGGACGCCTCGAACGGCCGCCGGGGGGTGTTCAGCCACAGGTCGACGCCCTGGACGAGTCGCCGCGCGAGCGTCATCTCGTAGTCCTCGAGGAACACGACGCGCCCGGCGGCGGCGGGATCCCGCGCGAAGTCGACGACGAGCCGGATCAGGTCCTTGCCGCCCTCGTCGGCCGGATGTGCCTTCCCGGCGACGAGCACCTGCACCGGCCGCTCGCGGTCGGCGAGGAGCCGCGCGAGCCGCGCCGGGTCGCTGAAGAGGAGGCTCGCACGCTTGTACGTCGCGAAGCGCCGTGCGAAGCCGATCGTGAGGACCTCGGGATCGAGCCCGAGGACGCCGCGGGTCGTGGCGACGAAGTCGAGCAAGCGCTGCTTTCCGGCGCGGCGGGCCATCCAGAGCTGCTCGGCGGAGAGCTCGCGCGCGCGCTCGAAGTGCGGGTCCGTGTCGCCGAGCAGCTGCTCGAGCTCGCCGGAGATCCACGTCCGCTGGTGCACGCCGTTCGTGACCGACGTGATCGGAACCTGGTCGACGCGCCGCTCGGGCCAGAGGCCGTGCCACATCTCGCGCGAGACGGAGCCGTGGAGCTCCGACACGGCGTTCGCGTGCTCGGACGTGCGCAGGGCGAACGGCGTGAGGCCGAAGCCCGCGTCGCTCGGATCGACCTTGCCGAGCGCGGTGAAGTCGCTCCAGGCGAGGCCGCAGCGCTCGACGAGCCCCTCCACGTTCTGCCGGAGGAGCTCGAGATCGAAGACCTCGTTCCCCGCCGGCACGGGCGTGTGCGTCGTGAAGACCGTCGAGGCGCGCAGCCGCTCGAGTGCCTCGTCCGCCGACAGGCCCTGCTCCTCGACGAGCTCGCGCATCCGCTCGAGCTGGAGAAGCGCGGAGTGCCCTTCGTTCAGGTGGAAGACCGTCGGCCGGAGCCCGAGCCGCCGCAGCACGCGGACGCCGCCGACGCCGAGGATGAGCTCCTGGCGCAGCCGGTTCGCCCGGTTGCCGCCGTAGAGCGTGTCCGTGACGGCCCAGTCCGGATTGCCCTCCAGATACGTGTCGATCAGGTAGAGCGGGACACGTCCGACGCGGACCCGCCAGACAGCGAGCCGCACCGGCACGAGCTCCCCGTCGTCGTCCGCGAGCTCGACGACGGGAGCCATCGGCACGAGCTCGAGCGGAAGGCGGCTCGTGTCGGTCAGCGGGTAATGCTCGATCTGCCGGTCGTTCTCGTCGAGCCGCTGCCGGAAGTAGCCACGGCGGTAGAAGAGGCCGATCCCGACGAGCGGGATCCCGAGCTCCGACGCCGCCTTGAGGTAGTCGCCGGCGAGGACGCCGAGCCCACCCGAGTAGATCGGGAGGCTCTCGTCGAGCCCGAACTCGGCGGAGAAGTAGCCGACGAGCAGGTCGTCAGGCGCGTGCCGCTCCGTCCACCACGTCCCCTCGCCGCGGTCGCGCTCGAGCCGCGCCTGCACGCGCGCAAGCCGCTCGAGATAGTCGGTGGTGAGCGCGCGCGCGAGGTCGTCGTCCGTCAGCTCGGAGAGCAGGGCGGTCGGGTTGTGGTGCAGCTCGGCGAACCGCCGCTGGTCGAGTGCGTTGAAGAGGAGTCGCGTCTCGGCGATCCAGGTGAACGAGAAGTCGTTTGCGATCTCGACGAGTGCCGATCGCAGTGTCGAGCCGTCGTGTACTTGACCCACGAGGGGGCACCCTAACGACCGCTCCCGGCGTCGCGCGGAGGATCGACGTGTGGCACGGCTGCTAGCGTTTGCCGTACCCGGAGAGCTTTGACAGGCAGCTTGGCGACCGGGTCAACAAACGCCTAAAGCGCCCGAGAGCGCCGCTCCCGGGCCTTTCGTAAGGAGCGTAGGTGCAGGACACACGGGAACGGCTCGAATTCATCCTCCGGCAGCGCATCGCCGTCCTCGACGGCTCGT
Source organism: Gaiellaceae bacterium (assembly GCA_035279325.1). Taxonomy (GTDB): domain Bacteria; phylum Actinomycetota; class Thermoleophilia; order Gaiellales; family Gaiellaceae; genus Palsa-739. The sequence continues at coordinate 13,540 of DATEHY010000124.1, read as the reverse complement.
GGGGCGTGCTGATCCAGAAGCGCGTGCGCGGCGAGGAGGAGTACCGGGGCGAGCGCTTCCGCGACCATCCGCTCGACGTCGCCGGCGATCCCGACCTGCTGAACCTCACGCAGCCCGAGATCGTGCGCGAGATCCACCGCTCGTACTTCGCGGCCGGTGCGGACATCGCCACGACGAACACCTTCACCGCGACGCGGATCGGGCAGGCCGACTACGGGCTCCAGGACGTCGCGGCCGAGATGGCGCTCGAGGGGGCGAGGCTGGCGCGGGAGGTCGCGGACGAGTTCGGCGGGCTCGTGGCGGGCTCGGTAGGGCCGCTCAACGTCGCGCTCTCGCTCTCACCGCGCGTCGACGACCCCGCGTACCGCTCGGCGACGTTCGACGAGGTCGCGGAGGCGTACGCCGAGCAGATCCACGCGTTGCGCGACGGCGGGGTCGACCTGCTCCTGATCGAGACCGTCTTCGACACGCTGAACGCGAAGGCCGCGATCGTCGCCGCGCAGGACGCCGCGCCCGAGCTGCCGCTGTGGCTCTCCTTCACCGCGGTCGACAAGAGCGGGCGCAACCTCTCGGGCCAGACCGTCGAGGCGTTCTGGATCTCGGTCGAGCACGCCGAGCCGCTCGTCGTCGGCGTCAACTGCTCGCTCGGCGCAGCCGAGATGCGCCCCTTCGTCGAGGATCTCGCCGAGATCGCGCCGACCTGGGTCGCATGCCACCCGAACGCCGGCCTGCCGAACGCCCTCGGCGAGCACGACGAGCTGCCCGAGGACACGAGCCGCTTCCTCGGGGAGTTCGCCCGGGACGGCCTCGTGAACGTCGTCGGCGGCTGCTGCGGGACGACGCCGGAGCACGTCCGCCAGATCGCCGCCGCGGTCGAGGGGGTCGCGCCGCGCCGCGTTCCCGAGAGGCGTCCCGCCACGCGGTTCAGCGGGCTCGATCCGCTCGAGCTGCGAGAGGACTCCAACTTCACGATGATCGGCGAGCGGACGAACATCACCGGCTCCGCCCGTTTCCGGCGACTCGTCGAGCGCGGCGACTTCCAGGCGGCGCTCGACGTCGCGCTCGAGCAGGTGCGCGGCGGGGCGAACCTCCTCGATGTGAACATGGACGCCGACCTGCTCGACGGCGAGCGGGCCATGACCACCTTCCTCAACCTCGTCGCAACCGAGCCGGAGGTCGCACGGATCCCGATCGTGATCGACAGCTCGCGCTGGTCGGTGCTCGAGGCGGGGCTCAAGTGCGTCCAGGGGAAGGGGGTCGTCAACTCGCTCTCGCTGAAAGAGGGCGAGGAGGCGTTCCTCGAGCAGGCGCGCGCGGTGCGGCGCTACGGGGCGGGCGTCGTCGTGATGGCCTTCGACGAGGAGGGCCAGGCCGAGACGGCCGAGCGCAAGGTTGCGATCTGCGAGCGCGCCTACCGGCTCCTCGTCGACGACGTGGGCTTCGCGGCCGAGGATCTGATCTTCGACTCGAACGTCCTCGCCGTCGCCACGGGCATCGAGGAGCATCGCGGCTTCGCGAAGGCGTTCCTCGACGCGCTGCCGCTGATCAAGGAGCGCTGCTCCGGCGCGAGGACGAGCGGCGGGATCTCGAACCTCAGCTTCGCCTTCCGCGGCAACGACGCGGTGCGCGAGGCGATGCACTCGGCGTTCCTCTACCACGCGATTCGCGCCGGCCTCGACATGGGCATCGTCAACGCGGGCCAGCTCGTCGTCTACGAGGACATCGAGCCGGAGCTGCTCGAACGGGTCGAGGACGTGATCTTCGACCGGCATCCCGACGCGACCGAGCGGCTCGTCGAGTACGCCGGGCGAGTTCGCGGCGAGGCGACGCGGCGGGAGGTCGACCTCTCGTGGCGCGAGGCGCCGGTCGAGAAGCGGCTCGAGCACGCGCTCGTCCACGGCATCGTCGACTTCATCGAGGAGGACACCGAGGAGGCGCGGCAGCGCGCCGACCGGCCGCTCGACGTGATCGAGGGCCCGCTCATGAGCGGCATGCAGGTCGTCGGCGACCTCTTCGGAGACGGGAAGATGTTCCTGCCGCAGGTCGTGAAGAGCGCACGCGCGATGAAGCGTGCCGTCGCCTATCTCGAGCCCTACATGGAGGCGGAGCAGGCGGCCGGCGGTGCGCCGCGCGCCCGCGGCAAGGCCGTGCTCGCGACCGTGAAGGGCGACGTCCACGACATCGGCAAGAACATCGTCGGCGTCGTGCTCGGCTGCAACGACTACGACGTCGTCGACCTCGGGGTCATGGTCCCGGCCGAGCGGATCCTGGAAGTCGCGGTCGAGGAGGAAGCGGATGTCGTCGGGTTGTCGGGCCTGATCACGCCGTCGCTCGACCAGATGGTCGACGTCGCGCGGGAGATGGAGCGGCGCGGGATGGACCTGCCGTTGCTGATCGGCGGCGCGACGACGTCGCGCCAGCACACCGCGGTGCGGATCGCGCCGACGTACTCGCAGCCGGTGGTGCACGTCCTCGACGCCTCGCGCGTCGTCGGCGTCGTCTCGGCTCTGCTCGACGAGGAGCGACGCCTGCGGCTCGACGCCGAGAACCGCGCGGACCAGGACCGGCTGCGCGACCTGCACGCCGAGAAGGAGCGCAAGCCGCTGTTGCCGCTGGCGCAGGCGCGCGAGAACCGTCATCGCGTCGACTTCGCCGACCTGCCCGTGCCGGAGTTCACCGGCCGGCGAATCGTCGAGGCCGAGCTCGCCACGCTGCGCGAATACGTCGACTGGCAGTTCTTCTTCCATGCCTGGGAGCTGAAGGGCAAGTTCCCGGCGATCCTCGAGCAGCCCGCCGCGCGCGAGCTCTTCGACGACGCCCAGCAGCTCCTCGACGAGATCGCAAGTAACAAGTTGTTACAAGCTCGGGGTGTGTTCGGGTTCTGGCCCGCGCACGCGGAGGGCGACGACGTCGTCCTAGGCGAGGGGACGCGGTTCTGCTTCCTCCGCGGGCAGTCGGACTACGGCGACTCGCGCCCGAACCGCTGCCTCGCCGACTACGTCGCGCCCGCGGGCGACCACATCGGGGCGTTCGCAGTCACCGCGGGAATCGGCGCCGACGAGCTCGCAGCCCGGTTCGCGGCCGAGCACGACGACTACCGCGCCATCATGGTCAAGGCGCTCGCCGACCGCCTCGCCGAGGCGTTCGCCGAGTACCTGCACGAGGTCGCGCGGCGCGCCTGGTACGAGACCGGCCCGCAGCTCCCGAACGAGGAGCTGATCGCCGAGCGCTTCCGCGGCATCCGGCCGGCGTTCGGCTACCCGGCCTGCCCGGACCACAGCGAGAAGTCGAAGCTCTTCTCGCTGCTGCGCGCCGAGGAGGCGGGGATCGCGCTCACGGAGACCTTCGCGATGATCCCGGCGGCGAGCGTGAGCGGCATCTACCTCGCGCACCCCGATGCGCGCTACTTCTCCGTCGGCCGCATCGGCCGCGACCAGGCCGAGGACTACGCGGCTCGCAAGAGGGTCTCGCCGGCCGAGGTCGAAGGCTGGTTGCGGCCGAATCTCGGCTACGAGCCGGCGGAAGATGAGGCTGGGGTAAGAGTCGCAGCTTCTCCCGGAAGCTGAGCTATCCTCGGTGCCGGCGCCGTGGAGGCGCCGATCTCGTATGCGGACGACGCTGAAGCGCGGAATCGGGCAGGTCGGCGGCCAGAACGGCAACGGCCACTCGGCGGCACCGCCGCTGTTCGGCCCGACGGTGCTGTACCGCCAGCCGGGCGCGCCGCGGCGGTCGGTGAGCGGGCTGATCCTGCGCGCGTTCGGCTGGCTCGTGCTCGCTGCCGCCGTGATCGGCTCCGGCGCGGCCGGCGGCTTCTACCTCTACGGGCACGAGACCCTCAACTCGATCCAGGAGAAGTCTCCGCAGCTCAAACATGTTTCAAATCTCCTGCCGTACGCAAAGCCCGGCCAACCTGCGATCGCACTCGTCGCCGGCTACGACGTCCGCGGCAAGAGCACCGGCGCGAATCCGTACGCCGGCTCGAACTCCGACACGCTGATGCTGCTGCGCGCGGACCCGAGGAACAACACGCTCTCGCTGCTCTCGTTCCCGCGCGACTTCTACGTGCCGATCTACTGCAACGGGGCCACGCAGTACACGACCGACCGGATCAACTCAGCGTGGTCCCACTGCAGCAACGGCCCCGCCGGGACGCTCGACACGATGGAGAGGCTGACGCATCTCCAGATCAACTACTTCATCACGCTCGACTTCCACGCCTTCAAGCAGCTGGTGAACCAGCTCCACGGCGTCTACATCAACGTCGACCGCCGCTACTACAACCCGCTGCACACCGGCTACTCGGCGATCAACCTCCAGCCCGGCTACCAGAAGCTCTCCGGCGGCGCCGCGCTCTCGTACGTCCGCTTCCGGCACACCGACAGCGACATCTACCGCACCGGTCGGCAGCAGCTGTTCATCGAGGCCCTCAAGAGCCGTCTGCGGACGAGCCTCAGCCTCTCGAACTTCTTCTACAAGCTGCCGGGCATCATCGGGGTGCTCAAGCACAACATCGAGATCGCGTCGGCGAGCGGGCACAAGGTGGGGCTGGGGACGCTGAAGTCGTATCTCGGGCTCCTCTACAACCTGCCGCCCGGCCACCTCATCCGGAACCAGATCCCGCTCAACGCCTTCCACTACTTCGTCACCCCCGGCGGCGCCGACGTCGAAGACGCGCCGGCGAGCGCCGTCGCGGCCGCGGTCTACCGGTTCACGCACCCGGTCGTGCCGCCGTCGGCGAGCGGGAACAAGAAGAAGACCGGGCCGAAGAAGAAGGTGCACAAGCTGCCGAAGTCGGACATCTCGACGCTCGTCCTCAACGCGGGCACGGTCGCCGGCGAGGCCTCGAACACGTCGTACCTCCTGGCGACGCACGGCTACACGACGAAGCACCTGCCGGCGAGCGACCAGGCGAACGCGCCGAAGGTGACGCGCGACACGACCATCTACTTCGACCCGGTCCAGCCGAACGCGAAACAGGCTGCGGAACAGCTCGCGCCGCTGTTCGGCTCGCACACCCAGGTCGTGGCGATGACCCCGGCCATCGGGGGACTCGCGCAGCGGGCCGGCAACCCGCTCACCGTCGTCGCCGTCGGGACGAGCTTCGGTGGCAAGCTCGTCATCCCGCATCACGTCAAGCTCCCGACCCAGCCCCAGCAGCCGGCCCAGGTGATCCCCGGCGCCGGCGCCACCGTGCCGGGACTGCGCCACGTCTACGACGAGGTGCACTTCCCGCTGATGGTGCCGCACGAGATCGCGGCGGGCTCAGTGCTCTCCGACAGCGAAGGCGTCCGCGGCTTCAAGCCGGTCGGGCACCAGCACGAGGTCGTGCTCACCTTCAATGTGGCGGGGACGTACAAGTACTGGCAGATCGAGGAGAGCACGTGGAACTCGGCGCCGATCCTGCAGAACCCGTCCTACACCTTCACCAAACGCGGGCAGAAGTTCCAGGTCTACACCACGGGCGGCGCCGTCCAGATGGTCGCTCTCCGCACGCCGCGGGCGACGTACTGGGTCGTGAACACGATCCTCAACGAGCTGTCGAACAAGACGATGCTCGCGATCGCCGAGAGCTTCCGTCCCCTGCGCCGCTGAGCGGCGGACTACCCTAGGGCCGTGTCGCGGATCGCGATCTTCGGGGCCGGCTACGTCGGCCTCGTCACGGGCGCGTGCTTCGCGGATCTCGGCCACGAGGTCGTCGTGCGCGACGTCCTCCCCGACCGCATCGAGCGGCTGCGGGCGAGGGAGGTGCCGATCTACGAGCCGGGCCTCGACGAGGTGCTCGAGCGCAACCGCGACCGCATCTCGTTCACGCTCGACGTGCGGGAGGCGGTCACCGGCGCCGACTTCCTCTACGTCGCGGTCGGCACCCCGCCGACGTATTCGGGAGACGCCGATCTCGGCGCCGTCTGGACGGTCGTGGACGAGATCCCGGAAGGGGTCGAGGGCCGGCCGCTGCTCGTGATGAAGAGCACCGTTCCCGTCGGCACGGGGGAGAAGGTGCGCGCGCGGCTCGTCGCCCGCGGGCTCGAGAACGTCGGCTACGTCTCGAACCCCGAGTTCACCGCCGAGGGCACGGCCGTCGCCGACTTCATGCACCCCGACCGCGTCGTCGTCGGTGCGTTCGAGCCGGGCGACGCCGAGCGCGTCGTCGAGCTCCACGAGGGAATCGCAACCGAGCTCCTGCGCATGGACGTCGCGTCGGCCGAGCTCGTCAAGCTCGCCTCGAACGCCTTCCTCTCGACCCGCATCAGCTTCATCAACGAAATCGCGAACGTCTGCGAGCTGGTCGGCGCCGACGTGGTGGAGGTCGCGCGCGGGGTCGGCATGGACCACCGCCTCGGGCCGCACTTCTTCCGCGCGGGGATCGGCTTCGGCGGCAGCTGCTTCCCCAAGGACGTCACGGCCCTCAAGCAGCTGGCCGGCAACTCGGGCTATCCGTTCCTGCTGCTGCAGGCGGTGTGGGAGGTGAACGAGCTCCAGAAGCGCCGCGTCGTCCAGAAGCTGCAGCAGCGGCTTGGGGGCCTGCGCGGCCGAACCGTCGCGCTGCTCGGGCTCGCGTTCAAGCCGAACACCGACGACATGCGCGAGGCGCCGAGCCGGATCATCGCGTACCGGTTGCTCGCCGAAGGGGCGGAGGTGCGGGCCTGGGACCCGGTGGCGCGCCCCGACGATCTCCAGGGGGTCGAGATCTGCGACTCCGTGCTCGAAGCGGTGAGCGGCGCCGACGCGGCGGTGATCGTGACCGAGTGGCCCGAGCTACGCGAGGTCGCGACCGCCGAGGTGCGCGACGCGATGCAGCGGCCGCTCATCGTCGACGGCCGCAACCTCCTCGATCCGGCCGCCGTCGCCGCCGCGGGCTTCGAGTACGAGGCGATCGGCCGCCCGACTCGCGCCACGCCCGGCGGCGTGAACGGCAGCCCGCGGTCGGCGCAGGAGCGGGAGCTGCAGGACTGATGGAGGCACTCCTCCTCGCGGGCGGGAAGGCGGAGCGTCTGGGGGACGCGGCGCAGGGACTGCCGAAGCCGCTCGTCCCGGTCGCCGGCTTCCCGCTCGCCGAATACGGCGTCGCCCGGCTCGTCGAGAGCGGTGTCACACGGGTGATCGTCGCCTGCCGCGCGGGCGACGAGGACGCGTTCGTCAATGCGCTCGCCGGGCTGGGCGCCGAGGTCGACGCCGTGGGGGAGGACGAGCCGCTCGGCCGCGGCGGCGGTCTCCGGCTTGCGGCTTCCCGGCGGCGGGAGGACGGGCCGGTGCTCGCGCTCAACGGCGACGAGCTGCTCGACGTCGACTTCCGCGCGCTCCTCGCCGAGCACGAGTCGAGCGGCGCCGCGGGCACGATCGTGGTCGCCCAGGTGCGGTCGCCGTTCGGCGTCGTCGAGGTCGAGGAGGGCGGCACGATCAACGGCTTCCGCGAGGCGCCGCTGCTCGAGCACTGGGTCAACTCGGGCGTCTACGTCCTCGGCGAGGACGCGCTCGCGCTCCTGCCCGAGAAGGGCGACCACGAGCAGTCGACCTTCCCGCGGCTCGCGCGGGAGCGGAGGCTTCACGCCCACCGGCACGAGGGCGTCTGGCTCACGGTGAACACGCCCAAGGACCTGCGCCGGGCGGCCGAGTTCATGGAGGCGCATCCCGACTGGCGACCGCGGCGGCAGGGCTCGTGAGCATCGACTCGCCGAACTACGGGTCGCTCGATCGCTTCGCATTCGAGCCTCGCCGGGTCGAGAAGCCCTGGGGCTGGGAGCTGATCTGGGCGTACGCGGACGACTACGTCGGGAAGATCCTGTTCGTGCGCGCGGGCGAGTCGCTCTCGCTCCAGTTCCACCGCGAGAAGGACGAGAGCTGGCACGTGCAGAGCGGGCGGGCGCGGCTCGAGCTCGGCGACGCGGGTCAGGAGGTGCTCGACGAGGAGGTGATCACCGCCGGAGCGTGCTTCCATTTCCGGCCGGGCACGGTGCACCGCGTGACCGCGCTCGAGGACACGACGATCCTCGAGGTCTCGACGCCGCACCTCGAAGACGTCGTGCGGCTCGAGGACCGCTACGGGCGCGAGGGCACGAGCGACGCATGAGCGTAGGCTCGACGGAGCTCAACAAAGAGCGGAGGCGCCCGCTTTGCCGGCGTCGGGAGCGGAAATAGAGCGCGTTCTCCGCTGGGACGGTTGCGTCAACGTCCGCGATCTCGGCGGGCTGCCGCTCTCCGGCGGCGGCGAGACCGCGTTCCGCGTCGTCGTGCGCGGCGACTGGCTCCCCGGCCTGCGCGACGAGGGCCGCCGCGCGCTCGTGGACTACGGCGTCTCGCTCGTCGTCGACCTCAGACCGGATCGAGAGCACGAGGACGACGGGATCGACCCGTTGCCGGTTCCCGTCGTGCGGCACGGAATGGATCCGCGCCCGCTGCCGGCTGCGTGGAACTGGCCGTCGATGCGCGAGGCGTATCTCGAGCTCGCCGACCACTACCGCGCCCAGCTCGCGCAGGCGCTCACGCTGCTCGGCGACGCCGAGCCGCCGGCCGCGATCCACTGCGCGGGCGGCCGCGACCGCACGGGAATCGCGTGCGGCATGGCGCTCTGGCTCGCGGGCGTCGAGCCCGACGCGATCGCCGCGGACCACGCGCTGAGCGACGAGAGCTGGGCACCGCACAACGAGGAGTGGCTCGCGTCGGCACCGGACGACGAGGAGCGCGCCCGCCGGCGCCGCATCTCCGAGCCGGCCGGCCGCACTCTCGCCGAGGTGCTCGAGGAGATCGAGAAGCAGGAGGGCATCCGCAATCGCCTTCTTGCGGCGGGCGCCGACGAGAGCGCCCTCGACCGGCTTGTCGCGCGGCTCCGGGGCGAGGCTTGAGCGAGCAGGAGCTCGCGCGCGAGCAGTACGCCGGCGACGGGAACCTCCGCGCCCGGATCGAGTTGCACGAGCGCTTCTCCACCAGCAGCCTCTCGTATCCGCGGTGGGTGTTCGACGGCTACGACCTCGGCGCCGAGGCCGTGGTTCTCGAGGTCGGCTGCGGAAACGGCCTGATGTGGAGAGAGAATCTCGACCGCATCCCGGACGGCTGGCACCTCACCCTGACAGATCTCTCGCCGGGAATGGTCGAGACGGTGAGGAACCTCCTCGGCGACCGCGCCGAGTACGCCGTCGCGGACGTGCAGGAGCTGCCCTTCGGCGATGCGTCGTTCGACGCGGTGATCGCGAATCACATGCTGTTCCACGTTCCGGACCGCGCTCGGGCGCTGAGCGAGATCGCACGCGTTCTGCGATCCGGCGGAGCCTTTCACGCGACTGCGATCGGTCTCGACCACCTGCGCCGGCTGCGCGAGCTCGTCCCGCCGCGCGAGGGAGGCCAATGGGAGAAGACACGCGACCGTTTCTCGACCGAGCAGGTTCCCGTAGAGCTCGCGCCGTTCCTCGTCGACGTCGAGCTCGAGCCGTACGAGGACTCGCTCGAGGTCACCGAGCTCGAGCCGCTGCTCGACTTCGTCCGGTCGCGCGGTGACGTGGAGGAGGACGAGCTCGAACCGCTGCGACGCGCGGCCGAGGACGAGATCGCGACCCGCGGTTCGTTCCACGTGGGCAAGGCGATTGCGCGCGTCCGCGCCCGCAAGCCTTGACACATCACTGTTAGGGTTGGGCAGATGGATTCGCTCCACGTCGGGCCCGCCGCGGCCCGCACCGGCTGGTCGGCCCGCATGCTCCGCTATCTCGAGCAGGCCGGGCTCGTCGTCCCGTCGCGGACGCCCGCCGGCTATCGGCTCTACGGGCTGCGCGAGCTGAACCAGCTCCGCTCGCTCGCGGAGCTGCGACGCCGGTTCGGCCTCGGGATCGGGGACATCGCCTTCGCGGCGCGGCTCCGCCGGGAGCCCGAGCTGCGCACCGCGATCGACGGCTGGCTCGCCGATGTCGAGGACCAGTCCTGGGTCGAGTGGGAACAGCGCAAGCACGAACGACTTCTCGCCGCATAACGAAAGGAACAGATGGCAGCAACGCAGCGCTACGACGTGAAAGACCTCGCCCTCGCCGAAGAGGGCAAGCGGCGGATCGAGTGGGCCGATCGGCAGATGCCGGTGCTCGCCGCGATCCGGGAGCGATTCGAGCGCGAGCAGCCGCTGGCCGGCCACCGCATCTCCGCGTGCCTCCACGTCACGACCGAGACGGCGAACCTGATGCGCACGCTGCAGGCGGGCGGTGCCGACGTCGTCCTCTGCGCGTCGAACCCGCTCTCGACCCAGGACGACGTCGCCGCGGCGCTCGTGTCCGAGTACGACGTATCCGTCTTCGCCATCAAGGGCGAGGACAACGACACGTACTACTCCCACATCGAGGCGGCCGTCGACCACAAGCCGCACTTCACGATGGACGACGGCGCCGACGTGATCGGCGTTCTCCACTCGGCGCGGCGGGAGCAGCTCGGCGAGATCATCGCGGGCACCGAGGAGACGACGACCGGCGTGATCCGGCTCAAGGCCCTCGAGGCGGACGGCAAGCTCGGCTTTCCGATCATCGCCGTCAACGAGGCGCAGACGAAGCATATGTTCGACAACCGCTACGGCACCGGCCAGTCGACGATCGACGGGATCATCCGCGCGACGAACGTCCTGATCGCGGGCAAGCGGTTCGTCGTCTGCGGCTACGGCTGGGTCGGTCGCGGCGTCGCGTCGCGGGCGCGCGGCATGGGTGCGCACGTGATCGTCACCGAGGTCGACCCCCTGCGCGCGCTCGAGGCGTCGATGGACGGCTTCGAGGTGTTGCCGCTCGAGCGGGCGGCCGAGGTCGGCGACATGTTCTGCACGGCGACGGGCGACAAGCACGTGATCGCCCGCGGGCACATGGAGCGGATGAAGGACGGCGCGATCCTCGCGAACACCGGCCACTTCAACGTCGAGATCGAGATTCCGGCGCTGCGTGACATGGCCGTCGAGACGCGGAAGGCACGCGAGTTCGTGGAGGAGTTCACGCTCGCCGACGGGCGGCGGCTCTACCTCGTCGCCGACGGACGGCTCGTCAACCTCTCGGCGGCGGAGGGCCATCCCGCGCTCGTGATGGACATGTCCTTCGCGAACCAGGCGCTTGCCCTCGAGTACGCCACGCGGCACGCGAGCGAGCTCGACCGCAAGGTCTATCCCGTGCCGCCGGAGATCGATCTCGAGATCGCCCGCCTCAAGCTCGAGACGATGGGCGTCGAGATCGACCGGCTCACGGAGGAGCAGGCGCGCTACCTCGCGTCCTGGGACGAAGGCACCTGAGCCAGCGGGACACGGCCAACTCGGACGCGGCCGGTACCTGGTACCGGCCGCGTCTCTTCCGGACACCTCCGAAAGAGGCAGGCGTGGGATCGGAAAGCGGTTTCGTCCCCAGCCGTACGGCCTTTTCGGACATGGCCGGAACCTGGTTCCGGCCGTGGCTCTTCCGGACGTGATGCGGGAGCTCGAGCCCGAGCAGATCGTGCGCCTCGAGGAGAACGGCCCGGCCGTCGTCCTCCTCGACCAGCGCCGCTTGCCCGACGACGTCGTCGAGATGCGCTGCGCGACGGCCGCCGACGTGGCCGACGCGATCCGCAGCATGGTCGTGCGCGGCGCTCCGGCGATCGGCATCGCCGCGGCGTACGGGCTCGCGCTCGCCGCGCTGCGCGGCGACGACCTCGCGGAGGCGGAGCGGCTCATGGCAGGCTCGCGGCCCACGGCGGTCAATCTCCCCTGGGCGCTCGCCAGGATGCGCGGCGAGCCGACACCCGCGCGGGCTCGCGCCCTCCACGAGGAGGAGGTCGAGCGCTGCCGCCGCATGGCGTCGCACGCCGCCGAGCTCTTCCGGCCGGGCACGCGCGCGCTGACCCACTGCAACGCTGGCGGCTTAGCGACGGGCGGCTACGGATCCGCGGTGGGTGCGCTGCGCGCCGCATCAGAGCGTGGGCTGCTCGAGCGCGTTCTCGTCGACGAGACCCGGCCGCTGCTGCAGGGTGCCAGGCTCACCGCCTGGGAGCTCGAGCGAGCCGGGATCGCGCACGCCGTCATCGCCGACTCCGCGGCCGGCTCGCTCATGGCCCGCGGTGAGGTCGATCTCGTCGTCACGGGCGCCGACCGGATCGCCGCGAACGGGGATACGGCGAACAAGATCGGGACATACTCCCTGGCCGTGCTCGCTGCGTACCACGAGATCCCGTTCTACGTCGTCGCGCCCAGCTCGACGCTCGACCGCACGACGCCCGACGGCTCGGGGATCCCGATCGAGGAGCGCGACCCGGCCGAGCTGACGAGCCGCTTCCCCGCGCGCAACCCCGCCTTCGACGTGACGCCCGCCGCGCTCGTCGCGGCCGTCGTGACCGAGGACGGCGTCCACAGGCCGCCGTATTCGTTTTGAGCGTCGACGAGATCCTCGAGCTCTACGGCTTCGACGAAGCGCTGTTCGAGGAGCTGCGGGCGCAGGTTGCGAGCGGGCAGCTCTCCAGGGAGTCCAACGTCGTTCACGGAGAGCTGGAGCCGCTCGCCGACGAGGAGCTCACGCAGCTTCCGGAGGAGGCCGAGGCGGACTTCGACGGCGTCGCGGTCGCGGTGCTCAACGGCGGGATGGCCACGCGCTTCGGCGGCGAGGTGAAGGGGCTCGTCCACGCGGTCGACGGCGTGTCGTTCCTCGACTGGAAGCTGTACGACGCCGAGCGGGCAGGGCTGCCCGTCGTGATCATGAACAGCTTCGCGACCGACGAGGAGACGCGCGCGCACGTCGGCGGCCGCAACGACGTGTTCGTCTTCACCCAGTCGGTCCTGCTTCGCCTCGATCCGGACGGAAGCGTCTTCCCGGGGCCGTCCCCGTACAGCCCGGGCCACGGGGACTTCGCCGTCCACGTGCCGGTCGACGAGCTCCGCCTGGCCGGCATCCGCACGCTGATGCTCTCGAACGTCGACAACCTCGGCGCGCGGGTCGACCCGCGCGTGCTCGCCGCGCACCGGGCCGCCGGCAATCCGCTCACGATCGAGGTCGCCCCGGCCGAGGGGGATCCCGGCGGAGCGCCGGTGCGCGTGGACGGGCGCCCGCAGATCGTCGAGGGCTTTCGCTTCCCGGCCAGCGTCGACCCGCGCACGCTGTCCGTGTTCAACACGAACAGCCTCGTCGTCGAGGTCGACGCGCTCGCGGAGCGGCACCCGCTGACGTGGTTCTACGTCGAGAAGGAGGTCGAGGGGCGGACGGCGGTGCAGCTCGAGCGGCTCGTCAACGAGCTCTCCGCGTTCCTGCCGACGACGTACCTCCTCGTGCCGCGGCACGGGCGGCGCAGCCGGTTCGTGCCGGTGAAGACGCCGGAGGATCTCGAACGGTCGCGGCCTCTGCTGCGCGAGTTGCTTGCGACGCCGCTCTTCTGACACGAAGCCGTCACGGTTGCGGGTCTAGCGTCGTGGCATGCTCGACCTGCTCCTGCCGCAGCGCTGCGTCGTCTGCGGCTGCGGCGGGAGGCAGCTCTGCGCGGGTTGCCGCGAGGAGCTGCCGCGAATCGAGCCGCCGCTCTGCGCGCGCTGCGGAGCGCCGACGGCGTGGCCGGTCGAGCGCTGCCGCGAGTGCGC
>DATEHY010000123.1:0-10907 GCA_035279325.1 Gaiellaceae bacterium | reverse complement strand
CGGCGTTCCGCTGCCGCGTCTCGTGCACCAGCCGCGCGTTCTCGAGCGCGACGCTCAGGCTGCTAGCCAGCGTGCTCAACAGGCGCTGGTCTCCCTCGTCGTACGCGTGCTCGCGGTCGAAGTTCTCGAGCGAGATGACACCGACCGCCCGGTCGCCCGCGTGGAGCGGGACGAACAGGATGGACTTCGGCTCCTCCCCGGCCACGACGAAGCTGCCGTGCCGCTCGGCCTCTGCCGCGAGGTCTTCATTGATCATCAGCGGCTCGCGGGTCTCGAGCACGTGCATCGTGAAGCCGGCACCCAGGGCCTGCGGCTCGGGCCACAGCCGTTCGCCGCGCTCGATCAGGTACGGGAAGCTCACGAGTCCGGCCGACTCGTCGAAAACCGCGATCGCGACGCCCTGGGTGTCGAAGATCTCCTGGATCTTGTCGCCCACCACGTCGTAGATCGCCTGCATCTCGAGCTCACCGGCGAGCGCCGACTGGACGCTGTTGATCAGCGCGAGCTCGGCGTTGCGCTGCCGCGTCTCCTCGATCGCGCGCGCCCGCGAAAGCGCGGCGCCGACGTGCTGGCCGACGAACGCGAGCAGATCCCTGTCCTGCTCGGTGTAGCGAACGTCGCTCGTGTAGGACTGCACCACGAGCACGCCGACCGTCGCTCCTTCGGTCTTGAGCGGCACGCCCAGCCAGTCCCCGCCCTCGCCCGCAGCCCCCCTGAGCTCGAGCTCACCCTGCCGCACGAGCTCCTCGAACCGCTCCCACGAAATGAGCTGCGGCGCGCCGGTGCGGAGGACGTACGCCGTGGTTCCCCGCCCCATCTCCTCGCTGAGCGGAAACCATCTGTCCGGGTCGGGATGGCGGCCGCTCTCGTCGACGTGATACGGCCAATTGATCGACTGACGCGCCTCGTCGTAGAGGGCGATATAGAAGTTCCGCGCGTCCATGAGCTCGCCGACGATCGCGTGGGTCGCCGCGTAGAACTCGGGCATGTCCTGAGCAGCGCTCGCCAGCTCGGCGATGCGGTAGAGCGCATCCTGTACGCGGGCGGGCCGCGCCCGTTCTTCCTCGACGCCGGCCACTGACGTCGAGTATCGCGCGGAACGACCGGCTCGTCTAGTTTGCGAGGGAGATGGCCGACGCGCCCGGCGCCAACGTCCCCTTCCCGCCGATGGAGGCCGAGCTCGTCTCGGAGCTCCCGTCCGGCGGCGGCTGGCGCTACGAGCCGAAGTGGGACGGCTTCCGCGGCGTGCTCGAGAACGACGGCGGCGAGCTGGCGCTCTGGTCGCGAAAGGGGCGCCCGCTGCTCCGCTACTTCCCCGAGCTGCGGGCGATCGGCGAGCTCATGCCGCCGCACTCGGCACTCGACGGCGAGATCGTGATCGCACGCGACGGCGGGCTCGACTTCGACGCGATGCAGATGCGGCTCCATCCTGCGGAAAGCCGCGTGCGCAGGCTCTCGGCCGAGATCCCCGCCACGTTCGTCGCCTTCGACCTCCTGCTGTGGAAGGGGAAGAAGATGTTCGAGCAGCCGATCGAGAAGCGGCGCGCCGAGCTCGAGAAGGTCGGCGCGGGGCTCGAGCTGTCCCCGGTGTCCGAGGACGTCGAGCAGGGACGCGAATGGCTGCAGACCCTGCAGGCGGCGGGCTTCGACGGGGTGATCGCGAAGCGGCTCGGCCTCCCGTACCTCCCGGGCTCCCGCGACGGCGTCGTCAAGGTGAAGCCGCACAAGACGGCGGACTGCGTCGTCGCCGGGGTCCGCTGGAAGAAGGGCGGCCGCGAGACGATCGCTACGCTCCTGCTCGGTCTCTACGCCGACGACGGGCACCTCGACTACGTCGGCTCGGCCGCGGTCGGCGTGAGGAACCAGGCCGAGGTCGCGGCCAAGGTGCTGCCGCTCGTCGACGAGAAGAGCGAGCGGCGCTTCAGCGAGCCGAACCGCTGGGGCACGGGCGAGCTCGAGGAGACGGCGCTGCGTCCCGAGCTCATCGTCGAGGTGCGGTTCGACAAGCTCGAGAAGCACCGCTTCCGCCACGGCACGCGCCTGCTCCGCTTTCGCGAGGACAAGGACGCGAAGGACTGCACGTGGCGCGAGGTGCGCCCGCCGCGCAGCCCCGACGACGTCGCAGTCGAGGATCTGCTGCGCTGAGCTCTACGCCGCCGCGGGAAACTCGCCGCGGTGGACGGCCTCGATGTTGTTGCCGTCGGGGTCGAGCAGGAACGCCGCGTAGTAGAGGCCGGCGGCCTCGGAGCTGTAGCGGTCGCGCACTCCCGGTTCGCCGTTGTCCTCGTAGCCCGCCGAGAGCCCTGCGGCGTGGAAGGCGTCGACCTCCTCGGGCGTACGCGCGACGAAGCCGATGTGGATGGGGTTGCTCGACTCTCCCGGCCCGATCACGACGAGGTTCGCATACTGGCCGCCACGCTCGTCCTCCCAGAGCGGCGGGATCTCGAGGGCCCCGAGCACCGTGCGGTAGAACGCCTTGCTTGCCTCCGGGTCCCGGACGGTGAGCTTGACGTGGTCGAACACGACCCGGTTCCAGTCCCAGTCCGTCACGCGGCCAACCTTAGTTCCTGCCGTCTCTGCCGAGGGTCTTCTGCGCGAGACGCACGATCGGCTCGACGTCGATTTCGACGCCGGCCGCCCGCGCGAACACGAGCCCGTTGAGGATCGTGTGCGCGAACGCCTCCCGTTCGGTCAGCGGCCGCAGCGGCTCGGCGTGCCACTTGCGCCGCAGCTCGGCGTCCGTGCGCAGGCGCCGGTGGAGCTCGAGGTACACCGCGAGCCAGGCGGGGTCGGCATGAGCGATGTGGTGGGCGAGCCCCTCGAAGCCGTCCGTCCGCCAGAGCTCGTGGAAGCGATCGTGGTCCTCCTGGGCGAGCGCGATGAAGAGGTCGAGCTTCGAGCGGTAATAGTTGAAGATCGCGCCGTGCGAGAGGCCGATCTCGCGCTCGAGGCGCGGAACGGTCGCGCCGTCGTAGCCCCAGCGCGCGAAACAGCGCCGCGCTCCTTCGAGGATCTGGGCCCTGCGGGCCTCGACGTGCTCCGGCGTGACCTTCGGCATGGTCCCACTTTACAAAGAAGGATGTCCATCTTATTATTCTGTGCGCTGTGCTCAGAAACCGCCAGCTCGCTGCGCTCGTCGTGGCGAGGTTCGTCTCGCTGACCGGCACGAACATGACGACGGTCGCGCTCCCGTGGTTCGTACTCGCGACGACCGGCTCGACTGTGCGCATGGGCCTGGTGCTCGCGGTCCAGCTCCTCCCCGCCGCGATACTCGGCACCTTCTCGGGAACGGCGGTCGCGGCGGTCGGCTCACGGCGCACGCTGATCTCGAGCGACGCTCTGCGGGCACCGCTCCTGGCGTCCGTGCCCGTGCTCCACTGGCTCGGCCTCCTCTCGTTCCCGCTGTTGCTCGGGCTCGTCGCCGTGATCGGCCTCTTCGCCGTGCCCTATGCGACTGCGGCGCAGTCGATGCTGCCCGAGATCGTCGGCGAAGAGGAGGGTCTCGTCGCCCAGGCGGTGTCGGCGCTCCAGGTCGCGATCCAGACGACCGGCGTCGTCGGCCCGGTGCTTGCGGGCGTCCTCATCCCGTTCAGCGGCGCGCCGAGCCTGCTGCTGTTCGACGGAGCGAGCTACCTCGTCTGCGCGGCGATCGTCTTCGCGTTCGTGCGCGCGGGCGGCGTGCGCCCGCGCGAGGAGCGCGCGCGCGGGATCCTCGTCGGCGTACGGGCCCTGTTCGCGAACCCGTTCCTCACCGCAATCGTCGTCGCCGCCTTCCTCGCCCACGTCGGCCTCGTCGCGCTGTTCGGCACCTTGCCGGCGCTCGCCTTCCGTGCGTTCGACGACGCGCGCACGGCCGGCGCGCTCTTCTCCGCCGACGCGGTCGGCTCGATCGTCGGCGGACTCGCGACGATGTGGCTGACGAAGCGCGTCGCGCCGGTGCGGCTGTCGGTGCTCGGGTTCGCCGTGATGGCCGCACCGGTCTGGCTATTGACAGTCGCGAATCCTCTCCCGCTCGCGCTGGCCGTGCTGTTCGTCTTCGGGCTCGGCGGCCCGCTCGCGGTCGCGCCCATCTCCGCAGCGCTGACCATGCGGGTGGACGCGTCGCTTCGGCCGCACGTGGTGGGGGCGTTCCTCGCCCTGAGCTCACTCGGCAGCCCGCTCGGAGCGGCCGGCGCGGGCTATGCGATCGCCCACTTCGGCTTCCACGCGACATACGCGGTGATCGCCGCATTGCTGTCGGCGGGCGCCCTCGCGCTCGGCGTCATGACGTCGGCGCTCGACGCGGGCGAGCCGGCTTCGGCACACGCCCGGTAGACGACCTCGCCGTCACGACGTCGATCTCGCTCATGCGCCTCCCTTCTTCGCGCGCGAGGGCTGGACGCGCTTCGGCTCACCCGGCATCTTCGGGAAGTTGGGGGGATACGGCGCCTCGCCCACGCCCTCCGCCTCCTCGCGCTCGACCCACTCATGGAGCTTCCGCAGGTCGCAGACGGCGTCGTCGATGCCCGCCTGGACGTCGCCGAGCTCGGCGAAGCGCGCCGGCATCGTCGCCAGCGTGAAGTCCTCGGTCTCGAGATCGTCGAGCTCCTCCCAGCGGAACGGCGCCGAGACGGTCGCGTCCGGCCGGGCGCGGACGGAGTACGCCGAGGCAATCGTCCGGTCGCGCGCGTTCTGGTTGTAATCGATGAAGACGCGCTCGCCGCGCTCCTCCTTCCACCAGGCGGTCGTGACGAGCCTCGGCGCGCGGCGCTCGACCTCGCGCGCGAATGCGAGCGCGCAGCGACGCACCTCGCGGAACCCCCATCTCGGCTCGATCCGGCAGGCGACGTGGATGCCGCGGTTGCCCGACGTCTTCGGCCAGCCGACGAAGCCGAGCTCGTCGAGCGTCTCCTCGACGACGGCTGCAACCTGCTTCGCCTCGGCGAATCCCGTGCCCGGCTGGGGGTCGACGTCGATGCGGAGCTCGTCCGGATGCTCGACGTCCCGCCGCCGCGACGGCCAGGGATGGAAGTCGATCGTCGCGAGATTCGCGGCCCAGGCGACCTGCGCGAGCTCGGTGACGCACAGCTCGTCGGCGGTGCGGCCCGAGGGGAAGGTGACCGTCGCCGTCTCGATCCAGTCGGGCCGGTGCTTCGGCACGCGCTTCTGGTAGATCGCCTCGCCCTCCGCGCCGTCGGGATGCCGCTTGAGCTGCGTCGGACGCTCGCACAGCGCGCGCACGATGCCGTCTCCGACGGCGAGGTAGTACTCGACGAGATCGAGCTTCGTCTCGCCGCGCGCGCCGAAGAAGACCTTGTCCGGGTTCGTCACCTTGACGGTGCGCGCCCCGACCTCCAGCTCCACAAACGGCGATTCCGGCATTTCCAGGGAGTATCGTGGACGGCGTGTTGGAAGATCCACGCCCCACCCGGCTCGCGCTCGAGCCGCTCGACGACTTCGTGGTCGTCGAGTACGCCGAGGAAGAGGCCGAGACGCGCGCCGGGCTCATCCTTCCCGCGAGCCTCGAGGCCCACTGCCGCAGCGGCATCGTGATCGCGGTCGGGCCGGAGGCCGACGGCATCGCACCCGGCGACAAGGTGCTCTTTCCGAAGGACACCGGCTACGACGTCCGCCTCGCCGGTACCGCGCAGCGAGTGCTGAAGCGCGAAGACCTCATCGCCCGCATCCTCGACTGAAGCGGACACGTCCGGTACCAGGTACCGGACGTGTCTGAAACGGAGAGGGAGGGATTTGAACCCTCGAGGCACCTTTCAGCACCCACGCGATTTCCAGTCGCGCTCCTTCGACCGCTCGGACACCTCTCCGAGACGGCCCAGCGTATCGCCGCCGGAGCGTTGGCCGCAGGCCCTCATGAAGCTGTGACGGCCGGGCGCCGAAGTCCATACTGCTCGCATGGGGGCTGCGACCACGGACAGCGTCTTCGCGGGTCGGGCCGAGCTCCTCAAGCCGTATGTGCCGCGGCTTCTGATCGAGTGGGTGCGGACGTCGCCCGAGACGCACGATCAGGCCCGCGAGGGCACGCTCGCGTTCGTGGACATCTCCGGATTCACGGCGCTCACCGAGCGGCTGGAGAGCCGGGGCAAGATCGGCGCCGAGGTCCTCCGCGACACCCTCGACAGGATCTTCAAGGCGCTCCTCGACGAGGCGTACGCCTGGGGGGCCGGCCTGCTCAAGTGGGGCGGCGACGCGCTGCTGCTGCTCTTCGACGGCGAGGCGCACCCCGAACGGGCGGCGCGGGCCGCCTGGGAGATGCAGCAGACGATCGAGCGCGTCGGCCGCATTCGCGTCGACGGCGGGGTCGTGACACTCGGCATGTCGGTCGGCATCGCGAGCGGCAGGATCGACTTCTTCACCGCCGGCAGCCGGCACCGGGAGCTGCTCGTCGCCGGGCCGGTGGCGACCGAGACGGTCGTGATGGAGGGGATCGCGGACGCGCGCGAGATCGCGCTCAGCCCGACGCTCGTCGCGTTACTCGATCCGACGTGCGTCGGCCGCGAGAAGGGTGCGGCACGACTCCTGTCCGGCCCGCCGGATGCGCCGGCCGGACGCGCACCGGACGTCGGCGAGATCGCGGCGGCGGACGTCGCATCGTGCATTCCAGTCGCCGCACGCGAGCACGTGCTCCTCGCGCGGAGCGAGCCGGAGCACCGGATCATCACGGCCGCGTTCTTCGAGCTGATGCAGACCGACGAGATCCTCGCGCGCCTCGGGCCGACCCGCTTCGCCGCGGCGCTGGACGAGCGGATCCGTTCCATCGAGGAGGCGGCCGCGCGCTACCAGGTGCCGTTCAACGTCAGCGACGTCTCGAAGGGGGCCGTCAAGGTCCTGCTGACCGCCGGCGCGCCCTCGAGCACCGGTCACGACGAGGAGCAGACCCTGCGGCTCGTGCGGGAGGTGATGGACGAGCGCGGAGCGATCCCGATGCGCGTGGGCGTCCACAGCGGCCGCGTCTTCACCGGCGACTTCGGGCCGCCCTACCGCCGCACGTACGCGGTGCTCGGAGACGCGATCAACACCGCCGCGCGGGTGATGGCGCGCGCCCGGGCGGGAGAGGTTCTGGCCACGGACGAGGTGCTGAGCCGCTCGCGGACGACGTTCGAGACGACGCCGCTCGAGCCGTTCCAGGTGAAGGGAAAGGCCGAGCCGCTCCGCGCCTCACTGGTCGGCGCCGTCGCCGGACGACGCGAAGAGCGGATCGCCGACACTCCATTCGTGGGCCGGGAGCGCGAGCTCGCCGCGCTCCGCGCGGTGCTCGCCGACGTCGAGGCCGGCAACAACTGGGTGGTCGAGGTGGGCGGCCCGTCCGGGATCGGGAAGTCGCGCCTCCTGCAGGAGATCTTCTCCGACGCGCCGGGCGTCCGCGTGGTGCATGCGACGTGCGAGGAGTACGAGGCGGCCACGGCGTATTTCGCGCTGCGCGAACCGGTGCGGGAGCTCCTCGGCCTCGCCCGCGAGGTCACTCCGGCCGAAGCCGAACGGCGCCTGCGCGAGGTCGTCGCGGCGGCGGAGCCGGACCTCGTGCCGTGGATACCGCTGCTCGGCATCCTCCTCGGCCTCGCTCTGCCGCCGACGCCCGAGAGCGAGGCGATCGACGAGCGGTTCCTGCGCGAGGTGCTGGCCGACGTGACGCTGCGTTTCTTCGCGGCGATGGTCGGCGAGTCGGCGCTGGCGGTGGTCGTCGAGGACGCGCAGTTCATCGACGACTCGAGCGCCGACCTTCTGCAGAGCCTCTCGCGGCTGGAGAGCCCCCTTCCCTGCCTGTTCGTCATTGCCTGGACGGACAGCGAGCGCTTCTGGACCGAGATCGCCGACGACGAGCTTCGCTCCCTCGTCTTCGAGCTGCTGCCGCTCCCGAACGCGGCGGCGGAGGCGCTCATCACGATCGCGACCGACGAACAGCCGCTGCGGCCCCATGAGGTCGAGGAGCTCGCTCTTCGCTCCGGCGGCAGCCCGCTGTTTCTCGTCGAGTTGCTCAACCTCGCTCGCGCGGCCGGGACGACGGAGGCTCTTCCCGATTCGATCGAGGCCGTCGTCACGGCCGACATCGACCGGCTTTCGGCGTCCGACCGCATCGCGCTTCGCTACGCCTCGGTGCTCGGCGTGACCTTCGACGAGGATCTGCTGCGGGCGGTGCTCGAGGGAGAGACGTCGCTCGACGAGGAGGTCTGGGCACGGGCGCGCGGTCTTGTGGACCGTGCCGCCGACGGGCGTCTGCGCTTCCGGAACTCGCTCGTTCGGGACACGGCCTACGAGGGCCTCCCGTTCCGGCGGCGGCGCGAGCTGCACGGCCGCGTTGCGGAGGCGATCGAAGCGGCGGCGCCGTCGCTCGAGGACGAGGCGGCGACGCTCGCGCTCCACTTCTCCGCCGCCGGCCGCCTCGAGCCGACCTGGCGGTACGCCCGCGCCGGCGGTGACCGGGCACGCGCGATCGCGGCGCACGTCGAGGCTGCGCGTCTCTACGAGCTGGCGCTGACCGCGGCACGGCACGTGCGCTCCGTGGGCCGCAGAGATCGAGCGGAGGTGTTGGTGGCGCTGGGCACGGTCCGCGAGACGGCCGGCCTCTTCGACGACTCGTACGAGGCTCTGCGGCGCGCGACGCGGTTGCTCGAGGACGACCCGGTCGAGCAGGCGCGGATCTATGCGCAACGCACGCGTGCCCGGCAGCGCAAGGGGGCGCACTCGCTCGCTCTGCGCGAGACGGCAGCCGGGCTGCGCCTCGTCGAGGCGCGCCGGGAGCGTGACGCTGTCGCCGCCCGGGCGCTCCTTCGCGCCTGGCGGGCGGAGATCCTCATGTTTCAGGGGCATGCGCGCGAGTCGATTCCCCTCGCCGAGGCGGCGGTCGAGGAGGGCAAGGCGGTCGGCGAGTTCGATGCCCTCGCGCACGCGTACACGGCGCTCGACGGGTCGTATGCCCTCCTCGGCCGGCCCGAGAAGGCGGTACACGAGAGGCTCGCGCTCGAGATGTACCGCGAGGTCGGGAACGCGCGCCTTGCCGGGATCTACGGCTTCAACGTGGGCGGGCAGGCCTACTACAACGGCGACTGGGACGAGGCGCTGCAGCTGTACGTGCAGGCTCGTGAGGACTGCCTGCGCGCGGGCGACCGCAACAACGCCGCCTACGCCTCGGTCTGCGTCGCCGAGCTGCTGATCGGTCGCGGCGAGCTCGCCGAGGCCGAGGAGCTTCTGGTCGGCGCGCGGCGTGTGTTGCGCTCGTCCGGCTTTGCGGTCTTCGCGCTCTTCGCCGAGATCCAGCTCGCTCGCTGTGCCCTAGACCGGGGGGACGCCGGGGCTGCGCGGCCGGCACTCGAGGCAATCATCGAGGAGGCGACGCGCGTCGGCTACGCCGCGATCACTCTCGAGGCCGGTACATACGTCGCGCACGCGCTCGCGCGCGAGGGCTCACCCCAGAAGGGGCTGGATGCGCTCGCTGCCGCGGTGACCGCCGCCGGGAGCGAGGCGGCGATGTACGGCGCCGCGATCGAGCGCGCACGCGCCGGCTGCCTCGTGGCGCTCGGCCGGCCGGAGGACGCACTCGCTGCGCTCGAGCGGGCACTTGCGTCCGCGCTCGAGCAGGGGCTCCTCTACGAGCAGCTCCTGGTCAGGCGTGCGCGCGTCGCGCTCACCGGCCCCGGGGAGGCAGAGCCGGAGGAGATGCGCGAGATCGAGCGTCTCGCGCATCTCCTCGGGATTCCGGGCTGACTCAGCCGGCGCCGCGGACCGGGTCGCCGAGCGCATACACGTACGCCTGCAGCTTGCCGGACTGGCCGGCTCCCTGTGGAGCCGTCACCTTGATCGAGATCACGCACGACGTCCGGTTGTTCGCCACGCTGAAGTTCGGGATCACGTCGCCCGCGTTGCTCACGTCCTGATACGCGGTGGCCAGGTCGTAGGTGTCGGTGTTCGCCGGGCTACGCGGATCCAGCGTGCAGTACGGCATCGTCAGGAGGTTGTTGAGGTTGGGCGGGAAGCCGCCGCCGTCGGCGTAGAGCAGCTTCGTGTACTTCGGAGAGCCGTTCACGATCGGGTCGTCGAAGTTGATCTGCTCCACCGTCGGGATGTTGGCCTGCGACGGGTCGCCCACCCAGTAGTCGACGAACGGCGCGCCGTTGTTCGTCCCCGCGTTGAAGACGTACTCCTGTCCGTCTTTGCAGGTGCCCACCGTGTACGCGCCGCCGGAGCTGCTGACCTGCGAGCCGGCGCTCGAGCACGGGACGCCGCCGACGTTGCCGAAGTTGTCGGTCGCGCCCGTGGTGGAGGTCGGAGTGAACTCCCAGCCCTTCGGCAGCTCGCCTGTGCCGGTGCAGATCTTGCCGGTCGACGGCAGCGGCTCGTCCTGCACCCAGTCGGACCCGCCGTTCGACGGCGAATCGCTCGAGTTCGGAACCTCGCACACCCGGTAGGTCGTCCCGGTCGCGGCGACGTCGAAGTGATACGTGCCGTCCGCCCCAGTGACCTGATGCGCGACGAGGGTTCCACCGCCGGCGGTGCCGGACGTCACTCCTGCGTACAGATCGACCGTCCAGCCCACGCGCGGCGAGTTGTCGTCGTTCGTGCCGTTCTGGTTCACGTCCTGGTAGACGGTGCCCTGGATGTAGCTCAGGGACGCGTAGCACACGTTCAGCAGGCTGATCGAGTAGAAGGAGCTCCCTGTCTCGACGCCCCCTGACACGGTGTAGGCGTTGTTCTGCAGGGGTGCGTGCAGAGCGGTGTCGCTCTTGACGAAGGGGCCCGCGACGGTGCTGTTGAAGTAGTCATAGGCCGTGGTTTGCGTCCCGCCCTTGATGCCGATCCCGAGGATGGCGGCGCCGTGGCCGGTCACGTCGAGCGTCTGTGACGTGTTCGTCGGGCTGTGCAGGCTCAGGTCGAACGTGACGCCGTCGTTGTTGCCGGACTTGGCGCCCGTCACG
>DATEHY010000122.1:0-5514 GCA_035279325.1 Gaiellaceae bacterium | reverse complement strand
TTCACCGGCGTCCGCGTGCCGCTCGCGAACACGCTCGGCGAGCCGGGCGACGGCTTCCGGATCGCGCAGAAGCGCCTCGGGCCCGGCCGGATCCATCACGTGATGCGCTGGCTAGGCCAGATGGAGCGCGCCTTCGAGCTGATGTGCGCACGAGCGCTCGAGCGCGAGGCGTTCGGCGGCCCGCTCGCCGAGAAGCAGACCGTGCAGAGCTGGATCGCGGAGTCCGCGGCCGACATCCAGGCGTGCCGGCTGATGACCTTGCAGGCCGCGGACCGGCTCGACGAGGGAGACGAGGCCCGCATCGAGATCTCGCTGATCAAGTTCTTCGCGGCGCGGGTGCTCGGAGAGGTGATCGATCGCGCGATCCAGGTGCACGGCGGGCTCGGGCTCACCGAGGACACGCCGCTCGCGCTCATGTGGCGGATGGCCCGCGCGGGGCGGATCTACGACGGACCCGACGAGGTGCACAAGGCCGTCGTCGCGCGCCGCATCCTGCGTTCGTTCGAGGAGGGGGACGGTTGGCGCTTCACGTGACGCTCGAGGGCCGGCGCGTCCGGCTGGAGCCGCTCGAGCCGCGGCACGAGGGGGAGCTCTGGGCCGTCGCGCAGGATCCCCGCACCTGGCGCTGGATGCGCTTCGACGGCTACGAGCGCGACGAGTTCCGCCGCTTCTTCGACTCGGTGGACATGGGCTTTCTGCACTACCTCGACGGGGAGCTCGTCGGCCACACGAGCTTCCTCAACGACCGGCCCGAGGATCGCGTCGTCGAGGTCGGAAACACCTGGCTCCATCCGCGCGCGTGGGGGACGGACGCGAACACCGAGGCCAAGTACCTCCTCATGCGGCACGCGTTCGAGGACGAGGGCTACCTGCGCGTCGAGTTCAAGACCGACGCGGCGAACGAGCGGTCACGGCCGGCGCTCGAGAAGGTCGGCGCGACCTTTGAGGGCGTGGCGCGCAAGCATCAGCTCGTCCGGGGCGGCGAGCGCCGCGATTCGGCCTGGTACGCCGTGATCGACGACGACTGGCCTCGGGTCAAAGCGAGCCTCGAACGCCGGCTCAGTTCGTGACCTGAACGACGATCTGGCCGGAATCCTTCTGCGTTGCACCGGCTACGGCGACGTAACAGACGTCCTGCTTCGCAGGAATGTGCCACAAGAGGTCGCGCGTAAAGGGAGTCGTAAACGAACGACTGAGCTGGCTCACCTTCGTTCCCTTGAGGCAGACAATGCTGTACGAGGTTTTGACCTGAGACGACTCCGGATAGAGGATGATCTTCTTCGGGTGCTTGACGGTCACGGTGTACGAGGTCGTTCCGTTCTTCAGCGATCCCAACTTCTCGAATGTGCCGGCAAGGGCGATCCCTGCAAACACTGCCGCAATTATCAGTGCCGTTGCGACGCTCAATGGCTTTTTCATAGCTACCTCCTCGGCGCCACTATAGTCGTAAGCTCGGCGGATTAGACGCTCTGCTCGCTCCGCACGATCTGGGTGCAGCGGGCGCTCGCGATCAGCTGGTCGTCCTGGAACAGCTCGGCGGCGCAGAAGACGACGCGCCGATTCCGCTGCACGACGCGGCCTTCCGCCCGCAGGATGCCCGGCCGCGCGGACCGGTGGAACTCGGTGCGCAGGTCCGCGGTGAGGAAGTCCTCGTCCTCGCTCATCAGCGTCCAGCACGCGCCGCCCATCGCGGTGTCGAGGAGCGCCGCCACCATGCCGCCGTGGACGATCGGCCCGGACGGCGAGTGGAAGCAGTACTCCGCCGGCGCGTCCCACTCGATCACCGCGTGACCGTCCGCCTGCGCGAGGCCGCGGTACGCGAGCGTGTTCCACACGTGCGGGTCGGGCGGCGGATGCTCGCCCCACGGCTTCCTCGAGCGCGGGCTCAACCGTGCAGCCTCATCTGGGCCCCGGGATTCCCGGGAAGCGGAACGGCTCGACGCGATTCGGCTGCACGACCCAGGCGCGGCCGGTCTCGTCGTCCTCGAGCACGCGCAGAGCCGCCTCGGCCACGAAGGACGGCTCCAGCAGCGGAACGTCGAGCTGCGCGCGCAGCTCCTCGGTCACGAGAGGGGTGTCGACGAAGCCGGGGCAGATGGCGTTGAGGCGGATCCCGCGGGCTGCGAGGGCGGGGGCCGCCGCGCGGACCCAGCCGACGACGGCGTGCTTCGTCGCCGTGTACGCCGGGTCGTGCGGCATCGGGGTGAGGCCCGCGATCGAAGCCGTCGCGACGATCGACCCCCCGTTCGGCATGAGCCGCTTCGCGCACGCGCGGACGCCGAAGACGATCCCGTCGAGATTGGTGCGGACGATGCACCGATAGTCGGCCTCGGGCAGCTCCGCGACATCCGGCCGGCCGATACCGATTCCGGCATTGAGGAACGCGGCATCGAATGCGCCGGGAATGCGAGCCCAAGCGTCGGGATCGGAGACGTCGAACTCCGGCAGGTCGAGCACCAGGGGATGCTCGAGGCGTGCGCAGATCGCCGAGCCGATCGCGCCGCGGCCGCCCGTCACGAGCGCCCTCACGGGACGAGCACGACCTTTCCGACGCTGCGACGCGACTCGACGAGCTCGTGCGCCTGCTCGACCTCGGCGAGCGGGAACTCCGCGCCGACCCGCGGGCGGATCGACCCGGCCCTCCACAGCTCGAGCAGCTCGCGCGTGCAGGCCGCGACGACGTCGGGCGCATGACGCAGCAGGCGGCCGATGTAGACGCCCTGGACGCCGACGTTCCGGCCCACGAGCTGCGCCGGCTGCAGCTCCGGCCAGAGCCCGCCCGCGTAGCCGATCGCCACGACCGCGCCCAGCGGCCGCAGGCGCGGGATCGAGGACTCGAACAGCTCGCCGCCGACGGGATCGACGACGACGTCGGCGCGCAGGTCGTCGGGGAGCTCGTCGTAGAGGTACGCCTCCTCGGCGCCGAGCTCGCGGCAGAGCTCGAGCTTCTCCTGCGATCCCGCGGCCGCGACCACCCGGGCGCCCAGCGCCCGTGCCACCTGGATCGTCGCGGTGCCGACGCCGCCGGCGGCCGCGTACACGAGCACCGTCTGCCCGGCGTCGAGCCGCACCTGGCGCGTGAGCGGGACGTACGCGGTGAGAAACGTGAGGATGAAGCCGGCGCCCTCGGCGAACGTCGCGTCGTCCGGCATCGGCACGAGCGCGGCACGGGCGACGGCGGCGAGCTCGGCGTAGGCGCCGGTCGTGATCAGCGCCATCACCCGCGACCCGTCCTCGAGCTCGCCCGAGAGCTCGTAGCCGAGCACGGCCGGCAGCTCGGGCATCTGCGGATACCGGCCGCGGCGGATCAGGACGTCGAGGAAGTTGATTCCCGCCGCTCGCACTCGCACGAGCGCCTCGCCGTCCTGCGGTTCCGGGTCGGGGACGTCGCGGAGCTCGAACGGCGCGTCGACCGCCGGGAGGACGACGGCTCTCAACTGGCCTGGGCCGGTGCGCCGGCGAACTGCTCGCGCAGCTCGGTCTTGCGGAACTTGCCGACGCTCGTCTTCGGGATCTCGGCCACGAACTCGATCCGGTCGGGCACCCACCACTTCGCGAACTGGCCCGTGAGGAGCTCCCGCAGCTCGTCCGCCGAGGCGGACGCGCCTTCGCGCAGGACGACCGCCGCGAGCGGCCGCTCTCCCCACTTGTCGTCGGGCACGGCGATCACGGCGGCTTCCGCGACCGCGGGGTGCGCCATGAGCGCGTTCTCGAGCTCGACCGACGAGATCCACTCGCCGCCCGACTTGATCACGTCCTTCGAGCGGTCCTTGATCTGGATGAAGCCGCGTGGGTGGATCGAGACGATGTCGCCGGTGCGGAACCAGCCGTCCTTTGTCCACCGGTCGGCGCAGTCGGGCGCGTCGAAGTACTCGGCGGCGACCCACGGGCCGCGCACCTCGAGCTCGCCCATGGCCTCGCCGTCCCACGGCACGTCCGCGTCCCCCGCCCGTGCCCGGACTTCGACGAAGGGCAGCGGGAAGCCGACCATCGCCTGGTAGTCCCAGCGCGTCTCGGCGTCCGCCTCCGCGAGGTCGTACGGGAGCACGACCGTCGAGGCGACCGGCGACGTCTCGGTCATGCCCCAGCCCTGGCAGATGCGCAGGCCGTGGCGTCCCTCGAAGGCCGCGATCATCGCGCGTGGCACCGCCGCCCCGCCGACGAGCATCGCCTTCATCGCGGACAGGTCCCAGCGGCCGGGCTCCGCGTCGAGCCGCTCGAGGATCCCCATCCAGATCGTCGGCACGCCGGCCGCCCAGGAGACGTGCTCCTGCTCCATGTTGTCGAGGAGGCTCTCGGGGTCAAGGTGCGGCCCGGGATAGACGAGCTTCGCGCCCTGCATCGTTGCGAGATACGGGTAGCCCCAGGCGTTCGCGTGGAACATCGGCACGACCGGCATCACGGCGTCGTCGATGCCGAAGCCGAGCCCGAGTGGGTTGTTCGCGCCGACGCCGAGCGCATGCAACACGGAGGAGCGGTGCGAGTAGACGACGCCGCGCGGCCGGCCGGTCGTGCCGCTCGTGTAACACATCGCAGCCGCCTCGCGCTCGTCGAGCTCCGGATCGACCCACTCGTCGGGCTCGGCCGTGGCGAGCAGCTCCTCGTAGGAGTCCTCGACCACCCAGACGTGCTCGATCGGCGTTCCCTCCCGGAACTGCTCGAGCAGCGGCAGGAGCGCGCGGTCGACGATCACCGCGCGGTCGCCGGCGTGCTTCGCGATGTAGTCGAGGTCGCCCGGGTGCAGGCGGAGGTTGAGCGTGTGGAGGACGAAGCCGCCGCACGGGATGCCGAAGTACGCCTCGTGGTGCTGGTGGTGGTTCCAGCAGAGCGTCGCGACGCGGTCGCCGCGCTCGAGGCCGGCCCGCTGGAGCGCGACGGCGAGCTGACGCGCGCGGCCCAGCGTCTCGCGGTGGTTCGTGCGGTGGAAGCTCCTGTCGGGAAGGCGCGTCACGATCTCGCCGTCGCCGAAGAACGCCTCCGCCCTGCGCAGCAGGTGCGTGAGGGTGAGCGGGAAGTCCATCATCAGGCCTTCCATCCGGCTCATTCTCCTACGCGAGCAGGGCTTCTGCGACCTCGAGCCGCAGCTCGGCGGGGCGGAGGCCGAAGCCCTCGAGCCAGATCGCCCGCTTGTAGAAGCGGTGCAGCGGGTGCTCCCACGTGAAGCCGATGCCGCCGTGCACCTGGATCGAGCGCTCGCACGCCGCGACCGCCGCCTCGGTGGCGAACGCCTTCGCGGCGGCGGCGGCGAGCTCCGCCTGCCGGTCCTCTTCCGCCACGCACCATGCGGCCCGGTAGACGAGGGAGCGGGCGAGCTCGACGTCGGTGTACGTCTGCGCGAGCGGGTGGGAAACCGCCTGGTACGTGCCGATCGGCTTGCCGAACTGCTCGCGCGTCCTGGCGTGCTCGACGCCGAGGTCGAGGGCGCGCTGCGCGATCCCAACCGCCTCCGCGGCCATCGCGGCGCGCAGGCGCGGCGACTCCTGCGGCGGATCGAGGCTCCTCAGCGAGCGCGTC
>DATEHY010000121.1:0-5476 GCA_035279325.1 Gaiellaceae bacterium | reverse complement strand
TTCGGCTACCGCTACCACCGCGATCCGCGCTTCGGCCCCGCGTACGAGACGGCGATGAACGAGCTGTTCGCCGCGTATTCGGAGCTGCTCGCGGGCGTGTCGGCCTGGGTGGACGGGCAGTTTCCGGCGGCGCAGGGTGAGTCGCCGGCTGCGCACCGCCGGGCCGTGCGGGCGAAGGCGCTCGACCTCGTCCGCGGCATCCTCCCGGCGGCATCGCTCTCGCACGTCGGGATCTACGCGACCGGCCAGACGTACGAGCAGCTCGTCCTTCACCTGCTCGCGCATCCGCTCGCCGAGGCCCGCGCCTACGGCGAACTGCTGCTCGAGGAGCTACAGGCCGTGATGCCGAGCTTCGTCGCACGCGTGCCGCGGCCGGACCGCGGCGGCCGCTGGATCGAGTACCTCCGCGAGCGGAACGACGCCGCCGCCGCGGTCGCCGCCCGGCTCGGGCTCGCCGACGCGGCCGAAGAGGCGACGGCTCCCTCCGTCCGGCTGATCCGGGCACACGGCAGCGAGGAGGAGCTGCTCGCGGCGCTGGTGTACGAGGCCTCGGCGGTCGGCGAGGAGCAGGCGCTCGCGAGAGTTGCAGACCTCTCGCCGGCGGAGCGCGCCGAGCTGGTCCGCGGCCTCGTCGCGACGCGCGAGAACCGGCGGCACAGGCCGGGGCGCGGCTTCGAGACCCTGACGTACCGCTTCGAGATCGTCTCCGACTACGGCGCGTTCCGCGACCTGCAGCGGCATCGCCTGCTCACGTGCCAGTGGCAGCGGCTCTCGCCGGACCTCGGCGCCGACGTCCCGCACGAGGTCGAAGAAGCAGGTCTCGGGCCGGACTATGCGCGCGCGCTCGAGACCTCGCGCATCGAGTACGAGCGGCTGGGCGGCGAGGGGCTCGCCGAGGAGGCGCCGTACGCCCTGTGCCTCGCGTACCGGATCCGCTACGTGCTCGAGCTCGACGCACGCGAGGCGCTGCACCTGATCGAGCTTCGCTCGGGGCGCGAGGGCCATCCCTCCTACCGCGCCGTCGCGCTGCAGATGCGCGACGCGATCGCGGCCGTCCACCCCAGCGTCGCGGCGGCGATGGCCTTCGTCGACGATTCGACCGAGCCCCGGCTGGAGAGGCTGCTGTCCGAGATGCGCAATGAAGCCCGAGCGGGACGCTGAGCTAGAGGGCGAGGTCTTCGAGAACGAGAGCTTCCGCGGCCGGGATCTCTCCGGCCTCCGCACGACGCGGTGCACGTTCCGGGCCTGCGACTTCACGCTCGCGCAGCTCAACGCGTCGGAGCACGTCGGCACCGACTTCGCGAACTCGATCTTCGAGGCCGCGAACCTCTTCGGCGCGCACTTTGCGGAGTGCAGGCTCGTCGGGGCGAGCTTCGCCGGCGCGACTCTGACCGGCCTCACCCTCGCGGGCGGCGACTGGTCCTACGTCCTGCTGCGGGGCCAGGACCTCACCGGCCTCGACCTGCAGCGGCTGCGGCTGCGGGAGGCCGACCTCTCCGAGGCGAACCTCACGGACGCCGACCTGCGCGGCGCCGACCTGACACGCGCGCGCCTCCACAACGCGATTCTCGCGGGCGCCGACCTGCGCGAGGCGGAAGTCGACGGGGTCGATCTCGCGGCGGCCCGAATCGCGCGGGCCCGCATCGACCTCGGCGGCGCCGTGCAGCTCGCCCGCTCGCTCGGGGCGTCGATCGAGTGACCTGGACGCCTACGCAGTGACGGGCCGGAGCACCGTCGTGCCCGGCTCGGCACCGCCGGGACCCGGACGGGTCACGACCCAGGTGTCGCCCTTCTTCAGCGGGTACGGGGAGTTGAGCGTGACCGACTGGACCTGGCCGGCGTCCTTGACGCGGAAGACGCCGCACGAGGGGCCGAGCTTCCCGTTGCGGACGAGGTAGACCTCGTAGTAGCGCCGCGGCGCTAGCTTCTGCAGACCGGAGACGTTGAGCGTCATCGGCCAGTTGCCGGCTCTGGGCTGCCAGACCTCGAGCCTCGCCTGCGCGTTCGGGACCGCAGACGTGCCCTTCAGCTTCATGCTCACGAGGGCGGAGGAAGTGGACGAGCTGCCCCCGTTCGAGATGTAGCCGGCGAAGAAGACCAGGGCCAGCACGAGCGCCGCGGCGAGGAGAAGCATCGCCCGCGGCTTGACTCTCCGGCGCCGCTGGAGCGTGGTCGCGAGCGTCGGTCCCGCCTCGAGCTCCGGAGTCAGCTCCGCCGGCGGCCCTGCCTGGAGGATGAGCTCGTGCACATGTTGCAGCCGCTGCCGCTCGGCACCGGAGTCCTCGGAGCCGATCAGTTCTTCCAGGCTCGGCTCGCGGTTCACGACAGCTCTCCTTCCAGCACGGTCGCGAGCCGCGCGAGCGCGCTTCGCGTCCGGGTCTTCACGGTTCCCAGCGGGAGCCCGAGGTATTCGGCCACCTCGCTCTGCGACATCCCGCTCCAGTACGCGAGCTCGATCACCTCGCGCTCGCGCGGCTGGAGCTCCTCGAGGGCGCGGTGCACGCGCCAGGAGACGAAGGAGTCCTCGGCCTGCTGCGCCGGGCCGGCCTCGCCCGACGCGAGCTCGGGGAGCTCCGCGTCGAAGGACGGCCCGTTCCGGCGCAGCCGGTCGACGATCGCGTTCCGGGCGACGGTGTACAGCCAGCCGCCGGCGGCGCCGCGCTCCGGACGGTACGTCGAAGCCGAGCGCCAAACCGCTGCGAACGCCTCCTGGACGGCGTCTTCGGCGTGGCCGCGGTCTCCCAGCCGTCTGAGGGCAAGGCTGAAGACCGGCCGGACGTAGCGGCCGTACAGGATCTCGAAGGCCTCACGGTCGCGTTCCCCCACCCGCAGCAGCAGCTCCGCGTCCGACGGGTCGGGAGCAGGCGCGGATTCCGGGGAAGGAGCCGTCGCGGACTCCGCGGGAACGGCGCGCAGGCGGGGCTGGGGAACCTCGATCGCGATTTCCATGTCTCCGCCGTTCTTACGCATCGGGGCCTGCGCCGGATTTAGGTCTGCGCCTCGGCGAAACGCCGCTCGACCTCGGGCCAGTTGACGACGTTCCACCAGGCTTCGAGATACGCGGGGCGCTTGTTCTGGTAGGCGAGGTAGTACGCGTGCTCCCAGACGTCGATCCCGAGCAGGGGGACGTGGCTCTGGAGGATCGGCGAGTCCTGGTTCGGCGTCGAGTAGACCGCGAGGCCCGTGCCGTCCCAGACGAGCCACGTCCAGCCGCTGCCGAAGCGCTTGACGCCGCCGTCGTTGACCGCGGTGCGGAGCTCCTCGAAGGATCCGAACGCATCCTCGATCGCCGAGCGCAGGGCGCCACCGGGCTCGCCGCCGCCGTTCGGGCTCATGATCTGCCAGAACAGCGAGTGGTTCGCGTGGCCGCCGGCGTTGTTCCGCACGGCTGTCTGCTTGTCCTCGGGCAGGGAGTCGAGGTTCGTCAGCACGCTCTCCACCGATGCGTCGGCGAGCTGCGTCCCCTCGAGCGCGGCGTTCGCGTTCGTCACGTACGCCCCGTGGTGGAGATCGTGGTGGATGCGCATCGTCTCCGCGTCGATGTGGGGCTCGAGCGCGTCGTACGCATACGGCAGGTCGGGCACTTCGAAGGCCATCTCGTCGGCTCCTTTCGGGCTCTCTTCGTTTCCGAGGATATGCTCCGCGCTCGTGTCCACGCTCGCCTACAGGTTCGAGGAGATCGCCCCGCGCCCGCTGCGCCCCGAGGTGTACGAGCTCGAAGGCATCTCGCGGGCGTCGGTGGAGGCCCACTACAAGCTCTACGAGGGCTACGTCGCGAAGCGGAACGAGATCCTCCGGAAGCTCGCCGACGTCGACCCCGCCGCTGCGAACCAGGTCTATTCCGAGCTCCGCGCGCTGAAGGTCGACCTGAGCTTCGCGATCGGCGGGATCAAGAACCACGAGCTCTACTTCGGCCACCTCGGCGGCGAAGGCGGCAACCCCGAGGGCGCGTTCGGCGACCTCGTCGCCCGCCACTTCGGCTCGGCCGCCGCGTGGCGCGCCGACCTCAAGGCGACGGGCATGGCCGGCCGCGGCTGGGCGTGGACGGCGTACGACTGGGACGAGGGCCGCCTCTTCAACTACGTCGGCGACGCGCAGAACACCTTCCCGGTCTGGAACGCGACGCCGCTCGTCGCGCTCGACGTCTACGAGCATGCGTACTTCCTCGACTTCCAGACCGACCGCGCCTCGTACATCGACGCGTTCTTCACGAATCTCGACTGGGACGTCGTGAACGGCTGGGTCGAGCAGTACGGCATTCCCTCCTAAGCTTCCGTCGTGATCACCGCCGCGCTCGTCGTCGCGGGCTACCTGTCGGGCTCGCTGACCTTCGGCTACTGGCTCGTCCGGCTCTTCCGCGGCGAGGACGTGCGGACGAAGGGGAGCGGCAACGTCGGCGCGACGAACGTCTGGCGGGTCTACGGGTCGCGGCTTGGGCTGCCGGCCGCGATCCTCGACACGGCGAAGGGCTTCGCACCCGCGCTCGTCGCGACGATCGTCGTGGGGCACGGCAGCGGCGTCCTCGCCGGCGCGGCGGCGATGCTCGGGCACTGGCGGCCGCTCTATCTCCGCTTCGAGAAGGGCGGGAAGATGGTCGCGACCGCGGGCGGAGCGTTCCTCGGCGTCGCGCCGCTCGTGGGGGCGGCGGGCGCGGGCGTCTGGGTCGTCGTCTTCGTGCTCGCGCGCTACCCGTCGGTCGCCTCGATCGTCGCGGCGGGCTCGCTGCCGCTCTGGGCCTGGTTGTTCGGCTACCCCTGGCCGGTGATCGCGTTCGGCGTGGCTGCCTGGGCCGGCGTCGTCGTCCTCCATCGCGCCAACCTCGGCCGGCTCTGGCGCGGCGAGGAGAACCGCTCGACGCTCTGGCGCCGCTGGTGGAAGCCGACGAGCCCGGCCGGCTCCTGACCCCCTTGGGCCATGTGACGGTGTGGTCGCTCAGCCGTCGACTGCGCTTCGCGCTGTTCGCCGCCTGAAGTGGCGCACAAAGGCGATTACTCCCCACACGAGCAGCGGCCACACGATCGCCGCGAAGAGCCACGAGAGTGCGTTCACCCATGCTGGGTGATGACCACCGCGATGCATGTTTCCGGTCGCAGCGATCGCGACGTTGATAGCGATGAGGACACCGCTCAGTCCGATGATGATTCGCCGAGTCGAGATCACGGCTCTGTCATAACACTGCTTCGCGAAATCGCTTCTAGCCGGCGCGCAGCCAGTCGCCGAGAACGGTGTGGGCCGTCGGGCCGTGGCCGCCGACGTCCAGCTCCGACCTCAGCTCCCCGATCGTGCCGTGCCGCTCGGCGACGACCTCGTGGGCGTGGATCGTCTCGAAGTTGACCTGGCGCGAGAGGACGAAGTCGCCGTCTTCGAGCTGCGGCAGCTCGTCGAGGACGCTCTTGAGCGCGACGCGGACCGAGTCCTCGACGAAGCGCGGTTGCAGGTGCGCGTGCTCGACGACGAACAGCTCGTCGGGCCGTTT
>DATEHY010000120.1:0-12540 GCA_035279325.1 Gaiellaceae bacterium | reverse complement strand
CGCAGGCGCGACTCGATCGAGTCGGCGATCCCGCGCCGGTCGCCGGTCACCGCCGCGCGATCGAACCCGACGCCGCGGTCGCGCACGAAGACGGCGACCGTCGCCGGCTCGACCTCCGCGTAGACGGAGATGTCGTCGCTGCGGGCGTGCTTGGCGGCGTTGACCATCGCCTCGCGCACCGCCAGCACGAGCTCTCCGAGCGCGTCGTCGAGCGGCGCGTCTCCGGAGGTCGCGAGCTCGATCCGTGCGAGCTGCGCCTCCTCGACGTCGGCCACCGCCTCGGCGAGGGCGTCGGCGAAGGTCGCGGCGCTGCCGTAGCCGCTGCCGTAGAGCCAGCGGCGGAGCTCTCGCTCCTGCCGGCGCGCGAGCGCACGAACGCGGGGTGCGTCGTCCGCGTCGCGCTGCACGAGCGCGAGCGTCTGGAGCACGGAGTCGTGGATCCGCGCGGCGATCGCGGCGCGCTCGGCGAGCCGGATGCGCTCGCCGCGCTCGGAGGTCAGTCGCCATACCCAGGGCGCGAGCACGAGCACGAAGGCGCCGATCAGGGCGCCGGGCCCGACGAACGCGCGCGAGGAGCCGAGGTGCGCGAGCATCACGACGGCGCCGGCCATGGCGAGCGCGACGCCGGGGATGAAGAAGGAGCCGCCGGGCCGCAGCGTCGCGCCGCGGCGGGCGAGCAGGACGAGGCCGCCGACCATCAGGCCGGCGCCGAGGACGACGGCGTCCGAGAAGCCGAGCGCGCCGAGCAGCGCCATCGTGGCGACGGCGAGGATCAGGACGGCGAGGAACGAGTGGCGGCCGCCCGTCCAGGCCCAGAGGGCGAAGTAGAGGAGGATCCCGGCTCCGCCGGCGAGCGCGAGCAGCGCGAAGACGAGGCGCACGAGCGTCGGGTCGACGTCGAGCGCGGCCGCGAGCCCGGCACAGACGCCGGCGATCACACGGCCGCGCTCGCTCCGCTCGAAGCGAAGGACGGGGATCTGGGTCACGACGCCCGCACGACCTCCACGTGCCCGGCGCCCACGTTCGCGATCACGGTCAGCGTGCTCCCGTTGCCGGTCTCGAGCCGCGCGTTCCGTCCGTCGCTGTGGTGGCCGAGGGAGTCGATCGAGCCCGCCTTGACGTGAGCCGCGACGAACACGTCCTCGTTGCGCGGGACGACGATGCGGAGCTCGCCGAGGCCGACGTGCGCCTGGATGCTCGCCGGCGCGCCGGCGGGCAGCTGCGTCAGGTCGAGGTCGAGCCTCCCGATGCCGAGGTCGTAGCCGCGCTCGGCCGCCGCGACGCTCGTCGGCGTGTAGGTGTGGCGGCCGACGCCGTCGCCGAGGCTCACGTCGAACCAGGCGAAGGCGGCGACGACGGCTGCAGCCGCGGCGACCGCGATCAGCACGACCACGCTCGTCAGCGCGACGAACAGGCCACGCCGCCGGGTGCTCGACCAGAGCAGCACGAGGCCCGCGACGACGACCAGGAACCACGCCGCGCCCGCGCTCGGCCACGTGTCGGCCCGGGCGAGCAGGGAGAGGATCGCGACCGCCACGAGGCCGAGCGCGACGAGGCGCACCGGGTGGTCGCGGCGCTTGCGGAGGATCTCCTCCGCGATCGACGCCTCGTCGCCCTCCTTCGGCATGACGAGGACGGCCGCGAGGTAGACGAGGATCCCGGCGCCGCCGAGCACGGTCAGCACGACGAAGCCGAGACGGAAGACGGCGGGGGCGATGTCGAAGTAGCGGCCGAGGCCCCCGCAGACGCCGGCGAGGATCTTCTCGCTCCGGCTGCGCTCGAGACGCTTGACGATCGGTGTATGGAGTGTGTGTTCGCTCATGCCTCGAGGGTGCCGCCTGCGGACGCGAACGGCTATCCGGTATCACCCTGGTCCGACCCTCAACGCTACTCTCGTGCCGGAAGTGGCCGAGAAGACGATCGCCGAGAACCGCCGCGCGCGGCACGACTACCAGCTGCTCGAGCGGGTGGAGGCCGGCCTCGTCCTGACCGGGACCGAGGTGAAGTCGCTCCGGGCCGGGCGGACGACGATGGGGCAGGCGTATGCGGACATCCGCGAGGGCGAGGCGTGGCTGAACGGCCTCGAGATCGCCGTCTACGAGCAGGGGAACCGGGCGAACCACGAGCCGGTGCGCGCCCGGAAGCTGCTGCTCCATCGGCGCGAGATCGACTCGCTGTACGGGAAGGTGCGGGAGAAGGGGCTGACGATCGTCCCGACGCGGCTGTACTTCAAGGATGGGCGCGTGAAGGTCGAGCTCGCCGTCGCGCGCGGCAAGGAGCAGCGCGACAAGCGCCGCGACGTCGCCGAGCGCGACGCCAAGCGGCAGATGGAGCGGGCGATGAAGAGCCGTCGCGGCTGACGACTCGAAACGCTCGTCCGTGCGGACGGCGGCGATCTCCTCCGTGTGGACGACGCCGATGGCACTCGCGGCCGACGCCGTAATGGGCACGCTCCCGGACACTGGGCTCCATGAGCCATGCAGCGCCGGGAGCACCTTCGCCGAAGCCGGTCGGTCGCACGCGCGGCCTGCGCCTGCTCACGCGGGCGCTCGACGAGGTCGTCGCGTCGGGCGATCATCCGTCCGTCGTCGCCGCGCGGGCGGGCCTCGTCCTGCGCTCGGCGCTCGCAGATCCCGGCCTGCTCGAGTCGCGTCACCGGGAGCCGTGGGCCGACCGCTACCGACCGCACCTCGTGCACGTGCACCCGCAGGGGCTCTACTCGATCGTCGCGCTCGTGTGGCAGCCCGGCCAGGCGACGCCGATCCACGACCACCGCTGCTGGTGCGTCGTCGGCGTCTGGCGCGGCCGGGAGCAGGAGACGACCTACGACCTCTACCGCGACGGCTCCGGCCCGTACCTCGTCGAGCGCGCGTCCGCGTGCTCGAGCCCCGGCACGGTCTCCGTGCTCGTCCCGCCCGACGAGGACGTGCACCGCGTCTCGAACTGCGGCGACGAGCTCGCGATCTCGATCCACCTGTACGGCGACGACATCGGCCTCCACGGTTCGAGCATCAACCGCACCTTCGGCGACGAGCTGGTGCGGCCGGACACAGGGTCCGGCATCGCCGCCTCGTGGCGCTCGCTCGACGCGCAGAGCCCGCTCGCCGCCTGAGCGGGCTACAATTGGGGCGTACGGAACATACGGGGGCGCCATGGCTTCGACGTGGTCGGTTCTCCGGGTGAGCTGCAAGCGGAGGTCTCCGGTCGGCCTCCTAAAACAACCGGAACCAAACGCAAGTGCGGAGAACAACCTCGCACTCGCTGCCTAGTCACTAGCGGACTAGATCAGCGTGTCGCCCCGGGCGAGCCCGCATCCCGGTGGCGGCATCAACGAGCGGGCTCGGCGCCAAGGGAGAGCCACTCGCCTCGAGGCGCGACACCGAAGGAGGGCTAGTCCGTCGGTTGGTCGGTCGCACACCGGCCGCCGGGCGAACCGCAAGTGCGACCTAAGCTTGTAGACGCTCTCACCGGTGCGTCCGCGGACGCGGGTTCGATTCCCGCCGCCTCCATTCTCCCTGCTAATCGCGCTGTTCGCGACGGGAACGGAATCCTTCGACCGCCCCTCCGGGCGCGCACGGCGTTGACGAGTAGACGGTCGCGCGATACCCTTACTTCCCGTGAAGGAAGTAAAGAAAAGGCATCGAGGCTTCACTCGGATCAGCGCGAAGCATCAGGCGACGCTGCCTGTGCAGGCGCTCAAGGAGGCCGGGTTGAAGGCCGGGGACGAGGTTCGCGTCGTGGCGGCCGGCCGGGGACGTCTCGTCCTCGAGCGCGACCTCAATGTCGTCGAGCGGCATGCAGGGAAGCTTCGCGGTGTCTATGAGCCCGGCGAGCTCGACCGCCTGCGTGACGAGTGGCGCTAGTCCTCCTCGACGCGTCAGTCGTCATCGCGTTCCTCGATCCCGACGATGCCCTGCACGACGAGGCGGTGGATGCCCTCACCGAGCACCAGCACGACGAGCTCGTCATCCCGGTATCGGTCTACGCCGAGATCCTCGTCGCGCCGTATCGCCGAGGTGCCGACGCAGTCGCCGAAGTCGAAGCATTCCTCGCGGACTTCGGTATCCGCACGGAGGCGATGACTCCGGCAATTGCGCGAACCGCGGCGCAACTTCGCGGCAGGGTCCGAAGCCTCCGGCTACCGGACGCCCTCGTTCTCGCAACAGCCGACGAGCTCGGAGCGGCCAGCCTCCTCACCGGCGACGAATCATGGACTCCGATCAGCGGTCGAGTGAAGCTCATTCAGCGGCAATCAGCTGACTGAGAGGCATCCTCCGCGGGTTCGATTCCCGCCGCCTCCACTTTTTCGGACATTGCGCAAACCTCGGGCGTGACGAGCCGGTAGGTCGGCAGGATCTCCGCTCGGCTGTTCACGCGCAGCTCTTCGATGAGCAGTTGGAGGAGCGCCTTCGCTTTGCGCGGGTCGCCTTCGTTGGCGGCGGCTTCGAGGACGTTGGCGAGATCGGCCACGTCGGCGGCTGTGGCCGCTTCTGCCGCCTCGTGCGGCGCGGCGAGCGATAGCTCGGCCTCTTGGGAGCGGAGGTCGTCGAGGCGGGATTGCAGGCGGACGAGCCGGTCTTCGCAGCGCTCGGCGGTGAGCTTGCCTTGCTCGAAGGCCTCGTAGTAGCGCTCCAGGCCTCGCTCGGCGCGGGTGATCTCGGCGGTGATCGACGCGAGCCGCTGCTCGAGCTCAGGCCGTCGCGCCGTGGCCTCGGCAAACGCCGTAGCGAGCGCGTCGCCGATCACTTGCTCGTTGCGATAGAGCGAGGCGAGCTGGCCGATTACCGCTTGCTCGGTCTTCTCGCGCGGAAGGCGTTCGCCGTCGCAGGCTCTTGGTCCGTACTTCTGGCGGCCTGAGCAGGCGTAGTAGTGGTAGCGCCCGCCGTTGCCATTGGCCGACATGCCGATGTACGCCTTGCCGCACTTCCCGCAGCGCAGGAGGCCGGAGAGAAGAAAGTCGGAGGCGTTGCCGCGCCGCTTTGCGTGCTCGCCGCGCTCGCGCATGATCGCCTGCGCTTTCGCGAAGGTGAACTCGTCGACGAGCGGCTCGTGGACACCGTCGAAGACCTTGTCGCGCCAGCGGATCTTGCCGACGTAGGTCGGGTTGTTGATGATCCAGTGCACCGCCGGGTGCCCCCAGCCAGCGGAGGGTGCGGGTGCGCCTTCCTCGCGGAGCTGCTGAGCGATCGTTCTCGTACCGAGCCGCTTGCGGGCGTACAGGTCGAAGACGCGTTGGACGACCGGTGCCTTCACAGGGTCCGGGACGAGCGCCCGGTCTTCGCTTGAGAACGTGTAGCCGAATGGCGGTCGGCCGCCGAACCAGCGGCCTTCCTTCGCGCGCCGTTCGATGCCGGCACTGATGCGGTCGACGATTGTCGCGTGCTCGAACTCGGCGAACACCGCGAGCATCTGCAGCATCATCCTTCCGGCTGCGGAGCCGGTGTCGAACGGCTCCGTCGCCGAGCGCAGCACGACATCGAGCATGTCCAGCTCTTCGGCGAGCTGCGCGAGCTGGCGCACCTTCCTGGAGAGCCGATCGACGCGGTAGACGAGCAGCATGTCGATCGCGCCGCTTCGTGCGAGGTCGAGTGCGGCTCGAAGGCCGGGCCGGTCGAGCTTGGTGCCCGTTGCTTGGTCCTGCTTGTGGGCGACGATGCGCCAGCCCTCCTGCGCCTTGCAGAACGCTTCGAGGCGTTCGCGTTGCGAGTGGAGCGACGTCGGCTGGTTCTCCTCGTCGGTGGAGATGCGCGTGTAGATGCAGACCTTGGTTAGCGCCATGATCCCTCCTCGTCGGGCTCTGGGACGTCCATGAAGCCGTTGATCCCGGGCAGACGCAAGTCCGCCTTGGCCGCGGCCGCCGGAACGCGGCCGAGCGGCGACAGCCGCTCCCAGAAGCCCGGCGTGTCTTGGCGCCAACGGCGGCCGAGCGCGCCGGCGGCATCGAGGTGGCCGACGTCACGACGGAGCGGCAGGTCGATCAGCCGCTGCGACGGCTCGTCTGCATCGAGGCGATGCCAGATCCGTTCCAGCGCGCCGTCGACATGCAGCTCGCTGCCGGTCGTGCCGAGGATCGGCCAGGTGCCGTCGCGGTCGAGCGCGCGGCAGAGCTTGCGCAGATTGTCGAGCCGTCGTCGCCCGGGGACGACAAAGAGGACGTTGCGCGGCTCGTCGTCTTCGTAGTGCAGCTTGTGCTCGGCTATGCGGTAGCGGCGCAGCTTCTCGTCCAGCCGGTCGAGCGTCTCGTTGCCGCGGTCCCACTCCAACAGCAGATCCACCGGGCCGTGAGCCGTTGCGAGGATCAGTTCCGCGTCGGGGCGGACGGTGCCGCGCATCCGCTCGCCGAGGCGGGCCGCGGCCTGCCGCGGCCCGCACCAGGCGACGACGCCGAGCGCGCGGTCCGCAAGCGTCGCGGCGATCAGGTCGGTGACGAAGCGGTTGACCTCCAGCCGGTGGGCGAGCTGCGGGTGCGAGGCCCAGTCGTCGCGGCGCTGCCAGTCCAGATGGCGACGGTCGAGGTCGAGGCTGGCGGCCACCAGATGGGCGCCAGCCTCATCGAGCAGCCAGTGCGCCTGCGGCTTACCGGCACCACGGATCGAGACGGGATAGAAGCGGTCGAGCACGCGCTGCCGATAGAGGAACAACAGCCGGTCCTGCGTCCGACGCTTCGACGAGAAGAACATCACCGCCAGCTGGTCGGTCGTCAGCACCTGCTGCTCGTAGAGGCAGAGCGCGACCTCTCGGTCGCGCTCGGTCAGATGACGAGCCAGCTCGAACACGCGGTCGGCGCCGATGCGCCGAGCGCGCGACAGCGCCGCATTCGACTCACCTTGAACGCTTGCCCTTCTTTGTCGGAGTTCGTGAGTGCGCCGGATCACGCAGTGTCACGCCCATTTCGTGGCTTCCGCGGCAAGGAGATGACGCTGCCGATTGCGCCGTCCGAAGTGCTGCCAGTAGCGTCGCCGGAATCGACGGCCCGTCGCTTCGCTGCCACGTCGAGCAGCAGCTCCGCCAGCAACGACGCTGCCTCCTCGTACTGTGCCGCCGACAGCGGCACACGCCGCGGCGGCAACAGCCGGATCTCACCCCTCGAGTTGTTCTTCGCCAATCATCGTCGGGCCGGCAGAGGAGCCAGTTGAAACGAGCTGCTGGGCCGGTCCGGCTTTCCCGGACCCTCCCATTAGAGAGAAGCCCTTCCGACGCCTGCGAAGTGACAGGCCGCCGAAACGGTCCCTACATAGACAGGCGCTTTTGACCCCTGATAACTCACAGGCCGTGGCACAGGATTTACAGAACCCGAGCACTCGACAGACCTGTGCCTGGCCTCGTGTCGGCCGTGTCAGCAAGCGGTTAGCTACCGAGCAGGCTTACGCCGCGAAGCACCTTCCAGACCGTGGAGGCAGGCAGACCGAGCGGCGCAGCCATGATCAGGGCCTAGCCTTCGCGTACTCGCTTGCCGCAAGGATCCGCTCTTTGAGCTCGGGCGAGAGCCGCCGAGGCTGCCGCTTGGGCACCGGTGGTCGATAGCAGCGCCGCCCAGGGCCGGTAGGCGGTCGCTTCGCGCCCCAGGCGCCGCTCAGCGCGCCGTCACAGCGTAGACAGCACCGCTGTCGAACAGGAAAACGTTGGTGGAAGAGGCGGCCAGGCGTACTGGACCCGGCGAGGGAGCTTTCGTCACCGTTAGCAGCTTGCCGGAGGTCAGGTCGATGCGTTCAATCCCGGCGGACGGACCGAACGCTGCCGGGTCGACGGCCAGCAAGACCCCGTTGCCCGCGCCAACGGCAGCGTCGACATTCGGATCGCCGTGAACCCCAGCCGCGCAACCGTCGGAGACGAGCAGGCAGCGGATCCCGCCGTGCCTGCCCGAGATCACCAACAGCGGCACCGCGCGTCCTTGCTTCGTGCGGGCGCACGCGAGCGACGCGACTCCGGTGGTGTGCGCTGAACTGAGCGATCGGAGCTGTACTGACTGCGTCATCGTTGCCACCTCTACTGTGCCGGCCGCCGTGGTCCCGACGGCGTATAGGTTGCCGACGCAGGCGACAATCACAGGGCCTACGCCGGTCGTCTCATCGGCAACCGACATCCGTAGGGTCAGTGGCTGGCCGAGGCGGGGCAGACGGCGGAGGCTCACGGGAAAGCCGGTCTTCTCGGCAGAAGTCAGCA
Source organism: Gaiellaceae bacterium (assembly GCA_035279325.1). GTDB lineage: Bacteria > Actinomycetota > Thermoleophilia > Gaiellales > Gaiellaceae > Palsa-739. The sequence continues at coordinate 4,377 of DATEHY010000120.1, read as the reverse complement.
CAACCGCTCCCGGCGCCGACACGGCAAGCGCCTCGGGCCCGGCAAGGGGGAAAGACCGCTTACCAACCGGCCCGGTGCGCAAGCCCGTGAACTCCTCGACGGTTCCGTTTCCGAGCGTCCGTCGGTAGCCGGGCACCGTCCCGTTCCCCACCCACAGCCCCCCGCTGGACGCGGCCACGGCGACGGGCACCGACCCGACGGCGAGCTTCTGTCGCAGCGTTCCTGAGCGGTCGAAGCCGAACGCCGTCCCCGCACGGTCTTGGCGGTCGCCGCGTACCGTCACCCAGACAAGCCCGCCGGCGGCGGCGAACCCGGTCGGGATGTCCACCGCCGGCACCTTCGCGAGCTCGCGGAAAGCAACTGGCGGCGGCGAGCTCCTGGTCGCCGCTACAAGCGACGCGGTGGCGGCCGCCGCCACGAGCGCGACCGCGACCGTGACGGCGACCGTCTTCATAATTGAGAGCCGGTCATCCACTGCCCGTGTCGTACCCGTCCCGGCTCGGCCTTTCACTCCTCGCTACTGCTTCGTCCACGTCTTCGTCGCGACGTCGAAGCTGTAAGTGTCGCCGGACGGTGCGGTCACGGTGAGCACGTCGCCGTGGACGTCCGTCAGCGACAAGCCTGACTCCGCGCTGGGCGGCATGAACGTTCCGAGAGGATCGCTCTCGGTTGGGTTGTCGTTAGGATTCACAGGCATCGAGATGCCGCGCAGTTCGCCCACCGGCGCGGGGCCGGTCTCGTCGGCTCCGGCGTAAATCTGCACCCAGAGGCCATCGACGACGCCCGACCAGGTCGAATTCGAAAGGAACTCGGTCGGCGAGAACGGACTTTGCTCGAGCCCGGTGATCAGCCCGCCGACTCTGACGGGAATCGCTTCGGCGTTGCTCGGCGCGCCGTTGGACGGCTTCGGCACATGCCTCGCCCGCGCGGCGGCCTGCCGATCAAGGATCTGCTGCATCTTCTGCTGCTTAGCAGCTGGCCAGTTCGGGTTGATGGTCAGGCCGGGGCCGTTGCTGTTCCCTGCGCCGGCGACCGCAGCGACGGCCACCGCCCCAGCGATAGAAGCGACGGCGGCGGTCGTGACGAGCCGGCCCTGCCAGGTTCTGATGATGTTCGTGATCATGGCTCCCCTCGCCTTCTCTTCTATGAGCTCGTCGCGGTGATCTCGAGGGAGAACGGGGGTGTCTGTGCAGTCACACCGCCGAACCCTTGCAGCGCGTTCCAGAAGTTTGTCCACGCCTGGCTTGATGTATAGGTGCTGTGGTCGCGCGGGTACTCGTCGAGTGGCCCCTCGTAGTAGACGGCACCGCCGTGCGCGATATAGCCGTAGTCGGAGATCGCCGCCCACTGGTTCTGCTGCGGCGACACGTAGATCTCCGGGGCGGTCATCGCGTCGTTCTCACCGTAAGAGATATCCCAGACGCCGTACTGATTCCACGTGCCGCCGTTTCCGCCTGGGTTGAAGCTGTAGCCGTTTCCGCCCGTGGCGGTCGTCGGACACGCGTCGCACGAGCCGATGTTCACGTAGAACGGCGCTGTGATCACGCCGTCGTAGCCGTCCGTCCAGCTGATCGTCGCGGACTGTGTCTTAAAGGCCGGCTCGAGGTCGGCACCGCCGAAGATCGTCACCTGGCTTGCGAGATACGAGTAGGTGCCTGTCGACGTCCAGTTGACGACCGTGTTGACGACATTCGCCCAGCTGGAGCCACCCGTGGAGGTCACGAGCGAACCGCTGTTGTTCGTCGCGATTCCAAGGATCAGCGTCGAGGTCGTATCCGATCCAGTGCAGACCCAGTACCCATAGGCGAAGTTCTCGGCATAGTGCTCGTCGTTCGCATAGGTAACAGGAGTGTTGGAGAGCGGAAGATAGGTGCCGTCGTTCGTCGACTTCTGCGCGCCAAAGTCGAGTACGACCAAGCTGTCGGCGTTGTTGTGGCTTGAGTCGAACGTCCCCTGCGCGCAGCCGGCGGCGTAGCCGTTGCTGCCTGTGTCGGGCGTCGTGCCTCCGTTGTACGGGTACTGGACGTAGTAGGTGGTGTCAGTCGGCGGCTTCGTCGGCACTGCCAGTGCTGCCCCTGCCTGCACGAGCAACGCGACAGATACGACGACGACGACAGCGAGCAGGCGACGAACGGTCGCGCCCGTCGCCGAACCTGAAGCTGGTCTCATTGCTCTTGTAAGCGTTCTCATTGCAACTCCCGCGTTCGTCGAGCATTTGCAGCTCTTGCGCGAAGAACAAGAGCCTTGCCAAGCCGCAGAGCATGCGTGCTCAAGAGCGCATTAGAATTCCGACGGCGCCACCTCCTTCCGCGCGAGCCGTCGGATGAGGACGACACGTCGCTCCGGGACCCGGTGCTCAGCCGAAGGGAGGTTCAGCGGGAGAAGGTTGCGTTCGCGTCCTTCAGGACTCGCCGCGGCCGCGCCACTCATTACCAGGCCCCGGCCTCGGTGGCCGAGATCATCGCCGCAGGAGTCGGTGCGAACCCACTCCATCAAGACCCCCAGATACGGCTTGGAACCGTCCTCAGCCTATGGCCGACCGATGCCCATTGTCAAGGAGCCCGCAGTCGCTTTACAACGTCCGCCTCGTGCAGGATCCTGGGGCAGCGGCCGGCGACGGCCGCCAGGCTTGGAACCCTCGGGTTCGCGCCAGGCCGTATCTGACAGTTCGCGGCGTCGCCTTGCCGGTTCACGCGACTGAGAGCGGTCCGCCCGCGATCGTGCAGGGGTTTGCGCAATGTCTGGTTCCGCCCATCATCGTCACGTCGATCTTCGTCCCTGCAAGTCCGCGTCTCTTCGGGGGTCAGAAGACATTCGGTTCCGATCACGCCTCTCGTGATCGAGGGCGGGCTGTGGACTCGCGGCGGAACGCGGGGATATGGTGCCGCCGAGGTCGATGCGGACCCGGTTCACCGAGCTGATCGGAATCGAACACCCGGTCGTGTGCGCGGGCATGGGCGCGGGGTTCACGGGCGGCGATCTCGGCGGACGCGTTTCGGAGGCAGGCGGTCTCGGGGTCATCGGAGCGTCGTTCCTTCCGCCCGAGGAGGTCGGGGCGATGGTGCTGCGCGCGCGGGAGATCACCTCGAGGCCGATCGGCATCAACCTCTTGCTCCACGCGACCGAAGCGCGTGTCGACGAAGTCGTTGCTTTCGAGCCGGCGGTGTTCTCCACGGCCTGGGCACGCGACGACCAGGACCTCGAGACGATCTTCGCGCGAGCGCACGACCGCGGTGCCTCCGTCATGCACATGGCTCCGACAGTGGCGGACGCGACCCGGGCCGCCGAAGCCGGCGCGGACGTGATCGTCGCGCAGGGGACCGAGGGCGGCGGCCACGTCGGTCTCATCGCATCGACGGTCATCGTCCCGCAGGTGGCGAAGGCGGTGGCGCCCGTCCCGGTTCTCGCCGCCGGCGGTTTCGCAAACGGCGCGGGGCTCGCCGCGGCGCTCGCGCTCGGCGCTGACGGACTCCTCCTCGGGACGCGCTTTCTCGCCACGGACGAGGCACCGGTGCCCACCTTCTACAAGGAGGCAATCCTCGGCAGCGACGGCGACGACACCGTCCTCACGACACTTGCCGACAGCTTGAGCGGGCGCGACTGGCCGGGCGCCTGGAACCGCCTGCTGCGGACGCGCTTCGTCGACGAGTGGCTCGGCCGAGAGCCGGAGCTCCGCAGACGGCGTGGCGAGATCTGGGAGAGGCTCGAGCGGGCCGAGGAGGAGAACGACCCCGATCACGCTCTGCTCTGGAGCGGGCAGTCGGCTGGATTGATCGACGCGGTCGTCCCCGCCGCGGACGTGGTGCGCGAGATCGTGCGTGACGCCGAAGAGATCATCCGTACCCGGTTGCAGGCCGTGCTGGTCGAGGAGGGCGGGCAGTCGCCGCCGTCCAGCTAGCGTCACCCGGATGGAGCTCGGGCTCGTCACCTTCGCCGACCTGCCGCCGCACATGTCGGCGGAGGAGCGGATGCGGAACCTGCTCGAGGAGGCGACGCTCGCCGACGAGCTCGGCCTGAGCGTGTTCGCGATCGGGGAGCACCATCGCCCCGACTACCTCGTCTCGTCGCCGGCGACCGCCCTGGCGGCGATCGCCGCCCGGACGGAGCGGATCAGGCTCTCGAGCGCGGTGACGGTGCTCTCGTCCGACGACCCGGTGCGGGTCTTCCAGCAGTTCGCGCACGTCGACCTGATCTCGGGCGGGCGCGCGGAGATCATGGCCGGGCGCGGGTCGTTCGTCGAGTCGTTCCCGCTCTTCGGCTACGACCTGCACGACTACGACGAGTTGTTCGAGGAGAAGCTCGAGCTGCTGCTCGCGATCCGCGACCAGGAGCGCGTGACGTGGGCGGGCAAGCATCGCGCGTCCCTCGACGACGTCG
>DATEHY010000119.1:0-24781 GCA_035279325.1 Gaiellaceae bacterium | reverse complement strand
TTCGATCCCAGCCGCGCCCATCCTCCTCCCGCTGGTCGTTCTGCTCGCCGCGCCGGCCATGCTTCTGCGCTGGGTTCCAGGAGCGCTTGGTTCGTTGACAGGCGCGCCGTCATGCGCTCATGCTTGCCGGCGACCCCTGCGAAGGAGCCTTCATGCGCCGAGCGATCCTCGCCGCCGCCGTGTTTATTGGAGCACTCTCCCTCACCTCGGTGGCTGCAGCGTCCATCACGCAATCGCACTCGTCCGGGACGATCGACTTCACCGGCGACGTCCTGACCTGTCCGGCCGAGAACGTCGTCTTCAGCCGCGCCGGCTCCTATCAGGAGACCTCGACCCTCAAGCAGCTGACGACGGGATACCAGACAACCGGGACGTTTCTGTTCAACCTCCGAGGCGTCACCGCTACCGGCGAGACGACCGGCACCCAATATCGGGTGGAAGGGGTGACCTCGACCGGGTTCAGCTTTTCGTTCGCCGGCCTTGGCACGGCAAGTGTGTCCCGCTTCGTCCAGACCTGGCTCTTGCTCCCGTCCGGCGGGGGTGCGCCGCTGAGCTTCCACGAAGTCCTGAGCGTGATCTACGACGCGAACGGGCAGCTCGTCGCGCTCGTGGCACAAGGCCCGGCAGACTGCAACTGAACTACGGACTGCAAGAATCCGCGCGTGGCGCCCTACGTCTGGACCGTCCGTGAAGGATCGCTCGACGGCCCCGTGGTCCTGAGGGACTACGTCTATGACGTTCCCGACAAGGAGCCGGTGGAGGGCCAGGAGCTATACCTGTCCAACGGCTCCGGCCCGTGGCGCGTGACCCTGCTCGAGCGCGTACCCGAGGTGCCGCGCTCGCCCTTCAACATCCTCGTCGTCGAGCGCGTCTACTAGCCGGAACGAGATTCGTCGACCCCTGGCCGGTCCGTACGATTCGGGCATGGAGCGCAAGGTCGCGACCGTTCTCTTTGCCGATCTCGTGGACTCGACGGGCCTCGTTGCGAGCGCCGATCCCGAGGTTGTCCGCCAGCGGGTGAACCGCTACTTCGAGGTCGTGTCCGGGCGGATCGAGGCACACGGCGGGACGGTCGAGAAGTTCGTCGGTGACGCGGTGATGGCCGCCTTCGGCGTGCCGGTCGCGCATGAGGACGACGCCGAGCGCGCGGCGCGCGCCGCGCTCGAGATCGTCTCCAGGGTCGACGAGCTCGGGCTGACGGTGCGGATCGGCGTCGAGTCGGGCGAGCTCCTGATCGACGAGCGCGACTCGACCTTCGCGACGGGCGAGGCGGTGAACCTCGCCGCCCGCCTGCAGCAGGCCGCGCAACCCGGCGAGATCCTGCTCGGCCCAGCGGCGCGCCGGCTGGCCGCGAGCGGCGTCGAGGTCGACGACGCGGGCCCCGTCGAGGTCAAGGGGCGGACCGAGCCGCTGTGGACGTGGCGGGCGGTCCGCGTCCACGCTTCGAGCCGCCTCGTCGCGACGCCGTTCGTCGGCCGCGAGGCCGAGCTGGAGCTCCTCGAGAACTCGCTCGCGCGCGCGGTGCGAGACCGCCGTCCGCAGCTCGTGACCATCTTCGGCGATCCGGGCCTCGGCAAGACTCGGCTCGTCAACGAGTTCCTCGAGGGAGCCGAGCGCGTGACGACGCTCTCCGGGCGCACGCTGCCCTACGGCGAGGGCGTCACGTACTGGCCGCTCGCCTCGATGATCAAGGCGAGCGCGGGGATCAAGGACGACGATCCCATCGGCGACGCGTTCGAGAAGCTGCGCGCCTGTTGCGAGAGCGAGGCCGTGGCCGACCTGCTCGGCGCCGCGCTCGGCGTGCTCGGTGCGGCCGAGGGGGAACGGACGCCGGGCGAGCTGAGCTGGGCGGCCCTGCGCTGGGCCGAGCAACTCGCCGACGCGCAGCCGCTCGTCCTCGTCTTCGAGGACATCCACTGGGCCGAGGACCCGCTGCTCGACGTGATCGAGCACCTCGCGCGCACGCTCCGCGACGTCCCGGTGCTGATCGTCGCGCTCGCGAGGCCGGAGCTGCTCGACGCGCGTCCGTCCTGGGGCGGCGGCATCCGCAGCGCGAGCGCGATCGACCTCGCCCCGCTCGGGGGAGCAGACAGCGAGGAGCTCGTGGCGGCGCTCCTCAGCAGCGGCGAGGTGCCGCCCGCTCAGCTCGCGCTCGTGCTGGAGCGGGCGGAGGGAAACCCGCTCTTCCTCGAGGAGATCGCACGGGCGCTTCGCGACGGCGGCGGCCTGCAGGCGGTCCCGGACTCGCTGCAGGCCCTGATCGCAGCCCGGATCGACGCGCTCGCCGCCGACGAGAAGCACCTCCTGCAGAGCGCCGCGCTCGCGGGCCGCGTCTTCTGGCAGGGCGCGCTCGAGCGGCTCGCACCGGACCTTGCCGTGGGCGAGCTCCTCGAGTGCCTGCTCGAGCGGGAGTTCGTCGCGCCCGAGGAGCACGCGACCATCTCGGGCGATCGCGCCTTCCGGTTCAAGCACGTCCTGATCCGCGACGTCGCGTACGGCGGCATGACCAAGCAGCGGCGCGCCCGCGAGCACCAGGCCTTCGCCGCCTGGGTCGAGGAGCGGGCTCCCGACGAGCTCGCCGACATCCGCGCCCACCACCTCGACCAGGCGACCGCACTGCTCGCCGAGCTGAACGGGGCCATCCCGGAGGAGCTCCGCCGCTCCGCCGCGGAAGCGCTCAACGGGGCCGGCCGCCGGGCGCTGCGTCGTGGCGCCTGGCGGGCCGCGCGCCGGATGCTGCTGCGCGCCGTCGAGCTCGAGCCGAACGCGATCCGGCGCTACTACGCCGCGCACGCCGCCTGGCGGCTGGCCGACGTCCCCACGGTCGGCGACGAAGCCGAGGAAGCGCTCGCCGAGGCACGTGCCGAGGGCCTGCCCGACATCGAGGGCCGCGCACTCGTCCTGCTCGCGGATCTGGCGCTCCACACGGACGGCGACGTCACCCGCGCGCACGACCTCGCCGACGAAGCGCTCGCGATCCTCCCCGCCGACGAGCTGGTCGGCCTCTACGACGCTCACTCGCTGATCACGACGATCTACTGGTGGCTCGGCAACGGCGACGGCGCGACGGAACACGCCGAAGCGATGCTCGAGCTCGCGAACAAGGCCGCGCGGCCCGATCTAGAGAGCCTCGCCCGCACGCAGCTCTCGGCCATCGCGGGCGTTCGCGGCGACGTCGCCGGCTCGATCGCGCTGCTGGACGAGGCCGAGTCGCTCGCCGAGGCGAGCGGCAGCCGGGAGGCGATGGGCTACGCGCTCGCCGTCCACGGACGGCGCTTCGCCGAAGCGGAGTCGGACGAGGCCGAGCGCTACCTCCGCCGGGCCCTCGAGATCTTCGACGAGATCGGCGCCGCCGGCCGGTACGGCTGGACACTGTCCAACCTCGCGTCGGTCTACCAGCAGCGCGGCGACCTCGCCACCGCGGAGAAGACGTTCCGGGAAGCCGTGCGACGGCTGCGGGCGACGCACGAGCAGGGCTTCCTCGTCGAGGCCGAGCGCGGGCTCGCCGAGGTCCTGGTCGGGGTGGGCAAGGTCGACGAGGCGGACAAGCTCATCGACGAAGCGGAGCGCCGCGTCGGCCGTGGCGACGTCTGGACCCGAGCCTCGCTCCTCCACGCCCGCGGGCTCGTGCTCGCCGCGCAGAACCGAGCCGACGGCGCCGAGGCGGCGTTCCGGGCGGCGCTCGAGATCATCGAGCCGACGATGTACGAGATCCTGACGCGGGAGATCCAGGCGTCGCGGGAAGCGCTGCGAAGCCCGAGCGCCCCATTGCGCCTGCGGGACTAGGCAAGAAGCGGGTTCCGATGCAAACATGGCCGCGGCGCGGGTTGCGTCATCGACAGCGCGATCCTCTTGCGGCCAGCCGTGGTCGGGTCAGGGCGTCACGCTCGACATCGGGCGCAACCCGCAGCCCTCGTCGCGAGGCTCACGGTGAGCGGGCCGGAAGAACGCACCCGCGCACCTCGCCGAGCTCGACCCCGTTTGCGGCTCGGCCGCGCAGGACGATCTCGTCGCCGTCCTCGAGGAAGCGCTCGCCGCGGAAGAGCTCGATCATCGACCCCTCGGAGCCGGGCTCGGCGCCGGAGATCGTCCCCGACGCCATCAGGTCTCCCGTGCGCAGCCGCGCGCCGTTCGACGTCGCGTGCGCGAGCTGCTGCGGGAACGTCCAGTAGAGCGCCCGCGCGTTGCCGCGCGAGAGCGCCTCGCCGTCCAGCTCCACCTCGAGGGCGATGTCGAGCGCCCAGTCGCGCCCGCCCGCGAGATGCTCGAGCGGCGGCGGCTCCTGCGGCGGCGCCTCGGCCCGCGCGTCTTCGAGGAGCTCCAGAGGCGTCACCCACGCCGAGATCGAGGTCTGGAACGACTTGCCGAGATTCGGGCCGAGCGGCACGTACTCCCAGGCCTGGATGTCGCGCGCGCTCCAGTCGTTCACGAGCACGACGCCGAAGACGTGGTCGGCGAACGCCTCGATCGGCACGGCCTCGCCGAGCTCGGTCGGGACGCCGACGACGAACCCGAGCTCGAGCTCGAAGTCGAGGCGCCGGCTCGGGCCGAACGTCGGCGCGTCCGCGTCGGGCGCCTTCCGCTGTCCCTGCGGACGGACGACGTCCGTGCCGCTGACGACGACGCTGCCCGCACGGCCGTGGTACGCGACCGGAAGCCAGCGCCAGTTCGGCAGCAACGGCTCCTGGTCGGGCCGGAACATACGGCCGAGATTCGTGGCGTGCTCGAGCGAGGAGTAGAAGTCGACGTAGTCGGCGACGTCGAAGGGAAGCCGTGGCGGAACGCCGCCGGCCGGGAAGCGCGGCCCGTCGTGGGAGCGCGCGGCCTCGACTGCGTCCCGCCAGGCGGCGCGCCCTTCGGCCATGAGCGCGTTCAGCGTGCGCTGCGCGAAGACGTCGCCGAGGCCCGAGAGATCGACGACCTCGCCTCCCTCCCGCCAGAGCAGCCCGTGCTCGCCGGCGCCGAAACCGGTCACGCGAGGATCCCCAGCCGGGCGAGCTCGTCGACCGGCTCGAAGAACGAGCAGGTCCCGATCGAGTGGAAGAGCGAGGCGCGGACGTCCGCGAGCCGGCTGGGCGGAGCCTCCTGGTCGCGCCAGCGGAACGAGGCCGCGTCGAGCGCGAACGCCGGAGCGCGCTCGCGCAGCGCCTCTTCCTCGTCTCCGAAGACGGCCGCAGCGAGGACGTTGAGGAAGCCGTGCTCGCCCGAGTCCGTGGGGTACGCGTGGTGCAGCCCGGCCGTCGCCTTGAAGACGAGCCCGCGGGAGCGGCAGCCGCGGATGAAGTCGGCGAGCTCCTCGACGGCCGGGACGCGCTCGCCGCCGCAGCGGACCTTGGCGCGTAGCCCGCGCGCCGCGACCTCGTCGAGCGGCGCGCCCTCGAGGTAGACGGCGTCGTCCTGACGCTCGCCGCCGCTGTCGACGACGGCGAGCGCCCGACCCTCGTCCTGCGAGAGCTCGGCTAGCTGCGACGCCGGCCAGACGAGCCGGCCGAGCAGCCACGCATGCTCGCTCTGGCGCGCTCGGCGATCCTCGGCGAGCGCCTCGACAGGCGGCAGGCTCGCCGGCGGGAAGGTCGGCGCGTGGTCGAAGAACCTCGTCAGGAGCGCGCGGCGCGCATCGTCGGGCATGAGGCCCGAGGCTACACTGGCCGGCGGGCCGGGCCTCGAGCAGTGGGAGCCTGCGAACCGCGTCAGATCCGGGAGGAAGCAGCGCTAAGTAGTCCCTCCCAGGTGCACGGTGTGCCTGGCCCCTATCCCCGCTTCGCCTGCTGACGGCAAGCGGCGGAGAGCCGCGTCCGCGCATGTCGGACGCGGCGACGCGCGGGCTTCGGTCTGCTTGAATCGTCTCGTGGCTGCGCTTTACCGGAAGTACCGCCCGCAGAGCTTCGAGGACGTCGTGGGTCAGGAGGCGGTCGTCCGGACGCTGAGCAACGCGATCGGGGCCGACTCGGTGCGCCAGGCCTACCTCTTCGCCGGCCCGCGCGGTACGGGGAAGACCTCGATGGCGCGCATCCTCGCCAAGTGCCTGAACTGCGCGGAGGGGCCCACGACGACGCCCGACGGCACGTGCCACGCGTGCCGCGCGATCGCCGCCGGAACGTCGCTCGACGTGATCGAGATGGACGCCGCGTCGCAGCGCGGCATCGACGACATCCGTGAGATCCGCGACCGCGTCGTCCTCCAGCCGGTCGAGGGCCGCTACAAGGTCTACATCCTCGACGAGGCGCATCAGCTCACCGACGCGGCCTGGAACGCGCTCCTGAAGCTGATCGAGGAGCCGCCGCCGCACCTCGTCTTCGTCTTCTGCACGACCGACCTCTCGAAGGTGCTGCCGACCGTCCGCTCCCGCTGCCAGACGTTCGTCTTCCAGCGGCCGCGGCTGCAGGAGCTCGTCGTGAAGCTGCGCCGGGTCGCCGACGCCGAGGGCATCGACGTCCCAGACACGGCGCTCGCGCTCGTCGCGCGCGGAGGCCGCGGCGCCTATCGCGACGCCGAGTCGACGCTCGACCAGCTCGCCTCCGCAACCGGGAACAAGGTCACGGTGCAGTCGGTGCTCGAGCTGCTCGGCACCGTCGAGGAGGAGGCGCTTTTCCGGCTCTGCGACCTCGTGATCGACCGCGACACGGCCGGGGCGCTCACGTACGTGGAGGAGCTGTCGGAGCGCGGCCACGACCTCGGCCGGCTCGTTCTCGACCTGATCGAGCACCTGCGACAGCTCATGCTCGCCCAGCACCTCGGCGACATGCCCGAGGCGGCCGCGACGAGCGAGGAAGCGCGGGAGCGGCTTCGCGCACAGGCGAGTCAGCTCGAGGAGGCGACCGTCCTGCGCCTCGTCGACCTGCTCGCGGTGGCGGTCGACGACATGCGCCAGGGCGGCGATCCGCGCCTCCCGCTCGAGCTGGCGCTCGTCAAGGTGACGCGGCCCGCCAGCGACCTCTCGCGCGAGTCGATCGCGTTCCGGCTCGAGCGGCTCGAGCAGGGAGCGGCGCCGGTTCAGGTCACGAAAGAGCTACCAAGTAACAAGTTGTTACAAGCGGAGGCGGAGCCGAGCGCCGAGCCGGAGGCCGTCGTCGAGCCCGTTTCGGTGCCCGTCCCCGTGGGGGCTCCGGCCCTCGAGCTCTCACAGCTCCAGGAGGCCTGGGTGCGCACGATCCTGCCTGCCGTCGAGGAGCGAGGCGGCATCCCGACGGCGTCGCTCCTGCGCGAGGCGCATCCGGCGGACCTGAGCGGGGACACGCTCACGCTGGAGTTTCCGCCGACCGCGCAGTTTCACCTCGATCTCGTCCGCGACCCGAAGAACGCGAATCTGCTCGCAGACGCTCTCTACGACGTCACGGGCCGCCGGCTCGAGTTCGTCTTCGAGCTCGGCGAGGCGCGCGAAGCCGCGGCGGCAGACACCGAGCCTGCGGGTGAGGAGCGGATTCTGGAACTCCTGAAGGAGACATTCGACGCGCGTGAGCGGGAAAGCTAGGCCCATGTCTTCCTTCGACATGGACAAGCTGATGCAGCAGGCCGCGCAGATGCAGGACCAGATGCAGCGGATGCAGGACGAGGCGACGCAGGAGACCGCGCAGTCGTCGGTCGGCGGCGGGCTCGTCAAGGTGACCGCGAACGGTGCCGGGGAGGTGCTCGCGATCGAGATCTCGCCCGACGCGATCGACCCGGCCGATCCCGAGGCGCTCGGCGACCTCGTGCTCGCCGGAGTGAACGAGGCGCTCCGCTCGGCGCGGGCGGGCGTCGAGGCGAAGGCGCAGCAGATGCTCGGAGACATGGGCCTGGGCGGCCTGGGGCTCCCCGGGCTCGGAGAGTGAGCACACCCCCGCCGCGGCGGCGCGTGCGCGGCCGGTACCTCTTCTCGAACTGGCTCTGGGCGATCATCGTCCTCGCCCTGATCGGCGTCGTAATCTGGGGCTGGGCCTTCGATTTCAGCCCCCGCTGAATCGCAAGTAACAAGTTGTTACAAGGAAAGGCCTGTCCGAAGTGGACGAGTACCCTGCGGGCGCATGCTCAGCCCCTCTGTCGAGAACCTCGTGGCGCAGCTGACGCGGCTGCCCGGGATCGGGAGCCGCACGGCGCAACGGCTGGCGTTTCACCTCCTGCAGACACAGAAAGAGGAGGCGCTCGCGCTCGCCGGCGCGATCGAGGAGGTGAAGGAGCGCGTGCGCTTCTGCCGCGAGTGCGGCCACCTCACCGAGGAGGAGCTGTGCGCCATCTGCCTCGACGCGCGACGCGACCGGACGACGATCTGCGTCGTCGAGCAGCCGGTCGACGTCGTCTCGCTCGAGCGGACCGCCGAGTTCCGCGGCCTCTACCACGTGCTCGGCGGCGCGCTCTCCCCGCTCGACGGCGTCGAGCCCGAGCACCTGCGGATCGACGAGCTCATGCACCGCGTCCGGAGCGACGGCGTGGTCGAGGTCGTCCTCGCCACGAACCCGAATGCGACAGGCGAGGCGACCGCGTCGTATCTCGCCGGCCGCCTGCGCGACCGGGTGCGCGTGACGCGGCTCGCGAGCGGGCTGCCGGTCGGCGGCGATCTCGAGTACGCCGACGAGGTCACGCTCGGCCGCGCGCTCGCCGGACGGCGGGAGATGTGACCGTGGCGGCGACGAACTACGAGACGGTTCCCGAGGTCGCCGGCGACGCCGCGCCCGGCGGGCCGGACATCGTGGTGATGAAGTTCGGCGGCACGTCGGTCGCCGACACGGAGAAGATCAAGGACGTCGCGCGCCGGCTCGTGCGAGCGCGAGAGGAAGGGCGGCGTGTCGTGGGCGTCCTCTCGGCGATGGGCGACACGACGGACGAGCTGATCCGCCTCGCCCACGAGATCTCGCCGCGGCCGCATCCCCGCGAGTACGACATGTTGATCTCGGTCGGCGAGCGCATCTCGAACTCGCTCTGCGCAATGGCCGTCCACGACCTCGGCCACGAGGCGATCTCGCTCACCGGCTCGCAGGCGGGCATCGTCACCGACACCGTCCACGGCAAGGCGAAGATCGCCGAGGTGCGCGCGACGCGGATCAACGACGCGCTCGACGCCGGGAAGATCGTGCTCGTGGCCGGGTTTCAGGGCGTTTCGGCGGACTCCCACGACGTGACCACGCTCGGCCGCGGCGGCTCCAACCTGACCGCCGTCGCGCTCGCGGCCGCGCTCGGCGCGGGAGCGTGCGAGATGTACACGGACGTCGAGGGCGTCTTCACCGCCGACCCGCGGCTCGTCCCCCACGCGCGCCGGCTGCCGGCGGTCACGTACGAGGAGATGCTCGAGCTGTCGGCGAGCGGTGCGAAGGTGCTCCAGCTACGCTCGGTCGAGTTCGCGCGCAACCACGACGTGCGGCTGCAGGTGCGGTCGACGTTCTCGGACGCAGAGGGAACGTGGATCGTCGACGAGGAGGATCCCGTGCTCGAGAAGGCGATCATCAGCGGCGTCGCGCACACCGACTGCGAGCCCCTGTACCGCGTCCGCCGGATCGACGCGGCGCGGCTGTTCGAGCGGCTCGCCGCGGCGAACGTCAACGTCGACACGATCCTCCAGGTGTCGAGCGACGAGATCGTGTTCAGCGCTCCCGTCGAGGATCGAGGCGCCTGCGAGGAGCTGCTCGGCGGGCTCGAGGTCGAGTGGTCGATGCGCGACGACCTCGGCAAGGTGAGCCTCGTCGGCGCCGGTATGAAGAGCCATCCCGGGATCGCGGCACAGGCGTTCGCGACGCTCGGCGGAATCGGAGTCGCAGCCGAGGTCATCTCCACGTCGCCGATCAAGATCGCCTGTCACGTCCGCACCGAGGACGTGCCGAAGGCGGTCGCGGCGCTCCACGACGCCTTCGAGCTCGGAGCGGCGTGAGCAGCGGCGCCCGGATCGGCGTCGTCGGCGCGACCGGCGCCGTCGGCACCGTGACGCTGCGGCTCCTGCGCGAGCGCGGCTACGGGAATGTGTGCGCCTTCGCCTCCGCCCGCTCGGCCGGACGGGTCCTCGACGGCGGCCCCACCGTCGAGGAGGCCACGCCCGCGGCGCTCGCGGCCGGCGATCTCGACCTCGTCCTCTTCTCCTGCGGCACGAGTGCTTCCCGCGAGCTCGTCCCGCACGCGGTCGAAGGCGGCGCGCTCGTCGTGGACAAGTCGAGCGCCTACCGGCTCGAGGACGGCTATCCGCTCGTCGTGCCTGAGGTGAACGGCGACCGGGCGCTCGAGGCGGTCGAGACGACGCGGGTCGTGGCGAACCCGAACTGCTCCACGATTCCGCTCACCTGCATCCTCAAGCCGCTGCACGACGCCGCGGGGCTGCGTCGCGTCCGGCTCTCGACCTACCAGGCCGTCTCCGGAGCCGGCGCCCAGCGGATGGAACGCCTCCGGGCGGAGCCGGTCGAGGATCACGATCTCGAGTTCGACTGGACGTGGGAGGGGGACGAGACGGAAGAAGAGTCGAAGATCCGCGCGGAGGCGCGCAAGATCCTCGAGCTGCCCGAGCTGGCCATCAGCGCGACCACCGTGCGCGTTCCCGTCCTCGTCGGCCATGCCCAGTCGATCTGGGTCGAGACCGAGGACCAGCTCGCGCCCGACCAGGCGGAGGCGGTGCTCGGCAGCGCGGAGGGCGTGCGTCTCGTCGCGACCCCGAGCCCGCGCGCAGCGGCGCAGACGGAAGACGTGCTCGTCGGCCGGATTCGCCCGGACCGCGCAGCCGAGCGCAACGGCCTCGTCCTCTTCCTCGCCTGCGACAACCTCGTCAAAGGCGCCGCGCTCAACGCGCTCCAGATCGCCGAGCTCCTGCTCGAGCCGGCGCGGGCCGCCGCGCGCTAGCGGAGCCGAAGACCGAGCAGCAGGCCCTGCGTCCTGCCCGAGCGGTCCGCATAGGAGCCGCCCGCCTCGCACGCGCTCTTCGACGGGCACGTCACGGTGTTGAGGAAGGTGTGCGACCTGCTCGCCGGTGCTGCGCCTTTCGGCAGTGCGGCATTGACCGCGCGCTGCCACTTGCCGCCGCGCTCGCGGACCACGAGCCCGTGCGTCTTCCCGTGTGCGGCGTAGTACCCGACCGCAACGCAGCTCCCGCGGGACGGGCACGACACGGAGGTCAGGAACACGCCGCCGGCGGCGTTGGCCCCGCGCGGCAGCGAGATCCCGCTCGCCTTCCACCTCCCCTGCTGCTCGGCCAGGAGCAGCCCGTGCTGCGTCCTGGAGCGGCCCTTCGTGAACCAGCCGACCGCGGCGCAATCGCTCGCCGTCGCGCACGAGACCGAGGTCAGAGGATTCAGGAGCTCCATCGGATCGGTGGCGGGGCCTGCGCCGACCGGAACCGGGGCCTTGACCCCATCCGACCAGAGCCCGTCGTGCTCCGCGAAGATCGCGCCCTGGAAGTCGCCCCGGCCGTCGACGTAGCCGCCGACCGCGGTGCAGTTGCCGGCCGACGGGCAGGAGAGCCCGCTGAAGCCCATGAACGGCGAGCCGCCGCCACCGCGGGAATCCACCGCCGTCGCGGCCCCGGCGGGAAGCTGCAGGCCGACTCCGGCCGGCGCCCAGAGCCCGCCGGTCTCGTCGAAGACCCACGGGTACGCTCCGCCGGTGGGGATCCTCGTGTAGCTCCCGAGCGTCGAGCAGTTGCCGGCCGAGGGGCAGGACGCGAAGCTCAGGAATCCGCCGGCGAAGGACACGCCGTCGGGCGGCGGGAACGTCGTCGATGCGTCCGGCGGCAAGGGGACGTCGGTGGGTGCGCCCCAGGTTCCGGCGCTCTCGGCGAGCAGCAGAGCATGCGTGGTGTGATCCGAGGCGTCGTAGTGGCCGACCGCGGTGCAGTCGCCCGCACCGGGGCACGTCAGGCTCACGTCCGGGAAGGGGCCGCTCGGCGGATCGATCGGCGCGGCGTTGGCGGGCAGCGCGAGCTCTCCGCTGCTCCACTGCCGGCCGTTCTCGGTCAGGTGCACGAGGTGGTGCTCGCCGCCCCTGCCGACAGCCTCGCACCGACCCGGCGCCGGGCAGGCGAGCGAGCGCACGGTCGTGGCGCCGGTGCCTGCAACCACCGGCGTCTCGGCAGCCTTCCACTTGCCGGCGAGCTCCGTGTACAGCCAGCCTCCGTAGGCCGCACAGCTCTGCGCCGACGTGCACGCGACCTGCTCGACCAGGCCCACCGTCTTCTTCCCGGCTCCCGACGGTCGCGGAGCCTCGATCGCCTTCTGCGACGTGACCCGGCCGGCGGCCGAGGCCGCAGCCACGAAGGCGAGAAAGACCGAGACTCCGATCGCGATCCTGCGCACGAGCGAGAATCTAAGCCCGAGTTGTATGGGATTCGCTAACCGGCGGAAAACTTTTTACGGCCGCTGCGGCGCCGGCGCGGGGAGGAACGCCTCGCGCACCCGGGCGAGCACCTGATCGCGCCGCCCCTCCTCCACCGGCTGCAACCGGCCGAGCTCGAGCCGCGCGAGCTCGACGCGGCCGTTGGCGCGCACCGGCAGGAAGCCGAAGTCGGCGAGGAACTGCGCGGGGAAGATCGTCTTGTGCACGTGGAAGCGCTCGAAGTTCGTCTCCCCCTCCGGATAGCGGTACGCGAACGCCTCGAGCGCGCGCGCTCCCCGCTCGCGCGAGTCGCCGATCGCCGTGAGGAACAGCGACTGCATCACCCACGGCCGCGACGGGTCGGTGAGGTAGGCGCACGTGACGAGGACGGCGTCGTCGCTCGCGGGCCCCGCCGGCAGCTCCCGCGCGCGCGGGAAGAGCTCGGCCGGTCCGTACTGCATCGACCCGAGCAGCCGCCCGTCGTCGTCGTGGTAGACCGTTCCCCAGGCGCCCCAGTCGTCCTCGGCCTCGCGGATCCACTTGCGCTTGTCGGTCGAGCGCCCGTTCCGCGTCTGCCACCAGATGCACTCGTGACAGACGGTCGGCACCGTCTCGAGCGTCGCTCCGGTCAGGCCCGAGATGCGCGTCGTCATGCCTGCGGCCCCACAGCGTCGACGACGATCTCGACCGCCGCCGGCTCGACGTCGGCCATGCTGCGGAGATATTCCCGCACGCGCGCCTGGACGAGCCTGCCGACTGCGGGCACCGACGCCCCCCATTCGGTGACGATGTGCAGCTCGACCCGAACCGAGCCGTTGCCGCCGGAAACCCGGACCGCGTGCCGTCGCGGCAGCGGACTGTCCGCGAGCCCTCGCACTCCGTCGACCTCCCGCGCCGCGTCCGCGGCGTAGCGGGCGAGGATCTCGGTCGAGATCGACGCCTGACCGGCCATCCACCTAGGTTAGCCCTGTCGCAGCGTCAGCTCGGTGGCCTCGGGCCGAGCCGCGAAGCGGAACGGGACGAACGTGGTGCCGAGCCCGGCCGAGACGTGCATCGTCGCGGCGGCGCTGCGATAGACGCCCGCGGTGTAGCGGGCGCTCGGATGGGCGAAGCGGAGCTTCCCGCCCGGGTACGGAAGCGCGATCTGGCCGTCGTGCATGTGGCCGGTGAGGACGAGGTCGAAGCGGCCGGGCTCGAGCCGGTCGAGCACACGCGGGTAGTGGCAGATGAGGATCGAGAAGTCCGCTTCCCGGGCAAGCGTGTTCGGGTCGAGCCGCGGGCGGCCGCGGACGATGAGCCGCGGGTCGGCGCCGGCGATCCAGACGCTCCGGCCGCGCAGCTCGATCAGTCGCCCCTCGTCGCGAAGCAGCGTCGCCGGCTCGAGCTCCCGTAGATCCGTCCGGCGCGCCTGCGGATCGCGGCTGAGCGCGATGTCGTGGTTGCCGAGGACCGCGAACACCGGACGCGGCAGGATCCGCACGAGCTGCCGCAGCATCGGCTCGCCCCTGGGATGCGTGAGCAGGTCGCCGCTGATCGCAACGAGGTCCGGCTGCCGCTCCCGCGCCCAGAGGGCCGCCTGCCAGGCGGCGCCGATCCCAGGCGATCGGACGCCGAAGTGGCAGTCCGAGAGGTGCATGATCCGCAGACCCTCGAGCTCAGGCGGCAAACCCGGCAGCTCGAGCTCGAGCTCCCGCCGGCGCAGCCAGCCTGCTTCGAGCAGGCCCCAGCCGAGGCCCGCACCGACCGCCCCGCCGAGGAAGCGCTTCAGACTTCGAGCCGTTCGAGCGCCGGCCGCGGATCGACGATGTGGCGCTTGAACTTCAGCTCCGACTCCTCGAGCCCGGCCGCGACGCCGACGAGCTGGGCGAGGTGGAGGATCGGGAGGTTGAACTTCCGCCCGGTCGAAGCCTCGAGCTTCGACTGCCAGGCGTCGAGCGAGAGGTGGCAGAGCGGGCACGGCGTGACCATCACGTCGGCGCCGGCCTCCAGCGCCTGCTCGACGGGCTGGATCAGCTCGCCCATCGCGGTCTCCTCGCGAGCCTGGATGATCGGGAAGCCGCAGCACTTGATCTTCGCGGGATAGTCGATCGCCTCGCCGCCGCACGCCTCGATGATCCGCTCGAGCGACCATGGCCGGTCGGGATCCTCGAAGCCGAGGATCTTCGAGGGGCGCAGGATCTGGCACCCGTAGAACGGCGCGATCTTCAACCCCTTGAGGCCACGATGGGCGACCTCCTTCAGCTTCTCGTAGCCGTCGCCTTCGGCGATCTCCCAGAGCAGGTGCCGCACCTCGACGTCGCCCGAATACGGCGGGACGCCGACGGTCTCGAGGTTGTCGTTGACGCGGGCGAGCAGGTCGGAGTCGCCCTGGAGCATGTGATTCGCCTGCCGCAGGTTGAGCGTGCAGACGTTGCACACCGTGAGGAGCATGTCCGCGCCGGTCGCCTCGGCGTAGGCGAGGATCCGGGCGTTGAGATGGAGGTAGTAGTCCGGCTCCGCCTCGTGGATGTCACCGGCGCCGCAGCACGTCACCGACTCGAGCTCGATCAGCTCCAGCCCGAGCTGCGGTGCGAGCGCCTGCGTCGAGGTGTCGAGCTCCTTCGCCGACAGCGAGGCGAGGCACCCCTTGTAGTAGGCGACTCTCTTGAGCGGCATCTCGGTGGTGCTCACGCGGGCTTCTCCTCCTCGACCCGGGGCTCGCCAGAGGGCGAGCCGGTCTTATCGCCGGGAGCCGGTGGCTCGGCCGCCGGCTCCTCCAGCGTCGGTAGCCACGGCCGCGGCGCGGCGCCGGGCCGGGCGTAGATCTCCTCGAGCGACTCGTCCGCGTGGCCGTGCTCGAGCCTCGCGAGCGCATGCTCGCCCTGCACGTGGCCGAACGCGCCACGCCGATCCTGCTCGCGGACGAGCTTGCGCAGGTTCCGCGCCTCGACGACGTCCTTGGCGACATGGGGTGGGAAGGGCGGCGGCACCTTGCCGTGCTTGGCGAGATTCAGCGCGAACTTCGTCTGCTTGATCGCGGAGACGACGCCCTGTGTCTTCGGCACGAGCTCCGTCTCGCGCAGCCAGCCGGTCGTCTCGGCCGACTTGACGAACCATTTCGCGTGCTTCGCTCCCATGTCCCGGTCGATCCCGCGGTCGACCGACTCGGCGCCGAGCTTCGCGATCGCGTCGCGCGGGTCGACGCCCTTCGGGCAGCGCTCGTTGCAGAAGAAGCAGCGCGTGCAGTCCCAGATGCCGTGCTCGGAGTTGTAGGCCTCGAGCCGCTCGATGGTCGCGCCGTCGCGCGGGTCGCCGACGAAGCGCATGCCCTTGGCGAGCGCCTGCGGACCGAGGAACTCGGGATCGGACTCCATCGCGTTGCACTCGGAGACGCAGCAGCCGCAGTTGATGCAGAGCGCCTCCTTGTGGATCACGTTCATCCGCTCCTGCGAGATCCGGTACTCGCGCCCGTCCTCGGGCCGGTCGTAGCCCGGCTCGAGCCACGGCCGCATCGCCCTGAACTTGGCCCAGAACGGATCCATGTCGACGACGAGGTCCTTGCGGATCGGCAGGTTCCCCATCGCCGAGATGACCGGCACGTGGCCCGACTCTGCGATGTCGTACATCCGCGTCTTGCACGCGAGCACGGCGGCGCCGTCCATCCGCATGCCGCACGAGCCGCAGATCATCATCCGGCAGCTCTTGCGGAACGAGAGCGAGCCGTCGTACTTGTCCTTGACGATGTCGAGGCAGTCGAGGAGCGTCGCCCAGTCGGGCGCGTCGAACTCGTATTCCTTCAGCGCGCGGTCGCCCGTGGACGAGTCGTAGCGCCAGATCTTCAAGGCCATCTTCATCAGTACTTCCGCTCCTGTGGTTGCCACTTGGTCTCGCGCACCGGCGCCCACGAGAGCTGCGGCGCGCCGTCGACGAGATGGACGATCGTGTGCTTCATGAAGTTCTCGTCGTCGCGCACGGGATAGTCGTCGGGCCGCGCGTGCGCGCCGCGACTCTCCTTGCGCTCGATGCCGGCGACGACCATGCATTCGGCGAGGTCGAGCAGGAAGCCGAGCTCGATCATCCCCGTCAGGTCGTTGTTGAAGACCCGGCCCTTGTCCTCGACGAGTGCGCGCCCGTAGCGCTCGCGGAGCCCGGCGACGATCCTGCCCTGCTCCTCCATCTGGTGCTCGCGCCGGAAGACGCCGAAGTTCTCGTGCATCGTGGAGGCGAGCTCGTCGCGGATCGCCCAAGGACGCTCGCCCTCTCGGCGGTCGAGCAGCTCGGCCAGCTCGCGCTCGGCGTCGCGCTCGACCGAGTCCGGCACCTCGACGGTCGTGTTCGCGAGCGCCCACTCGGCCGCGTGCCTGCCCGAGCGCTTGCCGAACGTGATCGTCTCCATCAGCGCGTTGCCGCCGAGCCGGTTCGCGCCGTGGACCGACACGCAGGCGCACTCGCCGGCGGCGTAGAGACCCGTGAGCTCGGTCTGGCCCCAGACGTCGGTCGCGACGCCGCCCATGTGGTAGTGGGCGCCGGGCCGCACCGGGATCGGGTCGTAGATCGGATCGACGCCGAGGAACGTCATCGCGAGCTCGCGCGACCCCGGGAGCCGCTCGATGATCCGCTCGGCACCGAGGTGGCGGAGGTCGAGGAGGACGTTGCCGTCGACCCCGCGGCCGGCGTCGATCTCCATCTGCTCGGCCCGCGAGATGACGTCGCGGGAGGCGAGCTCCATCGTGTTCGGCGCGTACCGCTTGAGGAAGCGCTCGCCGTCCTTGTTGAGGAGGTAGGCGCCCTCTCCGCGGCAGCCCTCGGTGATCAGCACACCGGTCGGCGCCAGCGTCGTGGGGTGGAACTGCATCATCTCCATGTCCTTGAGCGGCAAGCCGGCGCGGTACGCCATCGCCATGCCGTCCCCGGTGCAAGCGTAGGCGTTCGTCGTGCCGACGTAGAGCCGCCCCGCGCCGCCCGTCGCGAGGATCACGGTCTTCGCGCCGATCGTCTTCAGGCCGCCGTCGAGGAGGTCCCAGCAGACGACGCCCTGGCAGCGGCCGCCGTTCTCCACGAGCTGCCACGCGAAGTACTCCTCGTACGTCGGGATCTCGCGCTTGCAGACCTGTTCCCACAGCACCTGGACGAGGACGTGGCCGGTGATGTCGGCGGCGTACGCCGTGCGCGGCGCGCCGGCTGCGCCGAAGGGGCGCTGGGCGATGCGGCCGTCGTCCGTGCGCGAGAAGACCGCGCCCCAGTTCTCGAGCTGGTAGACGTCGCCGGGAGCCTCGTCGCAGAGGATCTCGATCGCGTCCTGGTCGCCGAGGTAGTCGGAGCCCTTGACCGTGTCGAACGCGTGGATCTCGGGGTTGTCCTCCGACGCGTTGCCGAGTGCCGCGTTGATGCCCCCCTCGGCGGCGCCCGAGTGCGAGCGCGTCGGGTGGATCTTCGAGATCATCGCCACATCGGCACCCGCGTCAAAGGCTTCGATCGCGGCGCGCATGCCTGCGCAGCCCGCACCGACGACGAGCACGTCGTGCTTCGCGATCACGGAAACGACGCTAGCGTACTGAGCCGCGCGCCCGGCGGCGGAACCGTCAGCGGCCACAAGCCGGTACGACGTACCGATACCGAAGAGTCACGGCTTCGTCACGGCGCGCGTGCGGTACGTCGTACCGGTCGGAGGCGGGCGCTTGGGCGCGTCGAATCCGATCACGTGGACGCGCGTGCCGCAGCCGCTCGCTTCCTCACCTCGCCCGCGCTGAGCGAGAGCACCCGCCGGGCTTACGGCGCCGACGTCGAGGAGCTCTGCAGCTGGCTCGAGGAGCGCGGGACGAGCCTCGAGGCCGTCGACGTCCGCGTCCTCGCCGACTACGTCGCGTGGCTCGGGGCCGCGCGGCAGGGCAGGAAGCTCGCGCCGGCAACGATCGGCCGCAAGCTCGCAGCCGTACGCGCCTTCTTGCGGCATGCGCTCGGACCGGATCGCGTCCCGGACGCGCGGCTCGGGCCGCGCCGCGCGCGCCGCCTGCCGGATGCCCCGGTCGCGGCAGAGATCGAGCAGATGCTCGCCGCGCTTGAGGGCGAGGGCCCGATCCCGCTGCGGAACCGCGCGCTCGTCGAGCTTGTCTACTCCGCCGGATTGCGCAGCGCCGAGGCGGTCGGCCTCGACCTCGGGGACGTGGACTTCGAGCAGGAACTCGTGCACATCCGCCGCGGCAAGGGCGGCAAGGAGCGCGTCGTGCCGCTCGGCGAGGAAGCGGCGCTCTGGCTCGGCCGCTATCTCCGCGAAGCCCGCCCGGAGCTGGCTGGAGGAGCGAACGACGCCTTCTTCCTCTCGGCCCGCGGCCGGCGGCTCGACACGAGCACGCTGCGGCGGATCGTCCCGCACCCGCACCGGCTCCGCCATGCCTTCGCGACCCACCTCCTCGACGGAGGCGCCGACCTGCGCACGATCCAGGAGCTGCTCGGCCACAGCTCGCTCTCGACGACGCAGGTCTACAGCCACGTCGACCCCCGCCACCTGCGCCGGGTGTACGACCGCTCGCATCCCCGCTCGTAGCTCGCGCACAATGGTGGGATGCGGGTCTCGGCGAAGGTCGACTACGCGCTCCGCGCGATGGTGGAGCTGGCGGCGGCGCCGCCCGGACTGACGACCGCCGAGCAGCTCGCCTCGGCCCAGCACATCCCACCGAAGTTCCTCGAGAGCATCCTGTCGCAACTGCGGAGCGCCGGCCTGATCGCGAGCCAGCGTGGAGCCGTCGGCGGCTACCAGCTCGCCCGCCCGGCGGAGGAGATCTCGGTCGCCGAGGTGATCCGCGAGCTCGAGGGCCCGATCGCGACCGTGCGCGGCGTGCGGCCCGACGAGCTCGAGTACGACGGCGCGGCCGCCGGCCTGCGCGACGTCTGGCTCGAGCTGCGCACGCAGATCCGCGGCGTACTCGAGGAGACCACCCTGGCGGACATCGCCGGGGCGCGCCGCACCGCCTGACTGTTCGGATTCTGTTCGGACTTGTCCCGCGGGTCTTACTTATGGTAAGTATCAGCATCGCCAATACCTAGTAAGACGGTAGATAATCCCGAGAAAGGATTCGCCCAGATGCGCCGACTCCTGCTCTTCGCCCTGACCCTCCCCGTCGTCTTCGGCTGCGCCGGCGGCGCTGCACACGCCGACCGGGCCGGGACGGCCGGAACGACGCTCAACCTCGTCGCCTACTCCACTCCGAAGGCCGTGATGGGCAAGCTCATCGTGCGCTTCCAGCACACGTCCGCCGGCCGGGGCGTCGCGTTCTCGCAGTCGTACGGGCCCTCGGGATCGCAGGCAAAGGCGATCGTCGCTGGCCAGCCCGCCGACATCGCGTTCCTCTCGACCGGGCTCGACGTCGACACGATCGCCGATGCGGGCATCGTCGCGAAGAGCTGGACGAGCACGCCGCACGGAGGAATCGCAGCCGATTCGGTCGTCGCCTTCGTCGTGCGTCCGGGCAACCCGAAGCACATCCACAGCTGGCAGGACCTCGTCAAGCCGGGAGTGCAGGTCGTGACGCCGGACCCGTTCCCCTCCGGCTCGGCGAAGTGGAACGTCCTAGCCGCGTACGGAGCAATGCGCAAGTCGGGCCTGAGCAACGCCAGGGCCCTCAAGTTCGTGACGAAGCTCTTCAAGCACGTCGTCGCCCAGCCGTCGTCCGGCTCGAACGCGGCGAACGCGTTCTTCTCCGGCCAGGGCGACGTCCTCATCACCTACGAGAGCGAGGCGTACGCCGCCTTCGCCGCCGGCGAGCAGGGCACGCTCGTCGTCCCCAAGCCGACGATGCTGATCCAGCTGCCGATGGTGACCACCAAGGGTGCGCCGGCGGCGGCCAAGGCCTTCATCAAGTACGCGCACGCGCCGAAGCAGCAGAAGATCTTCGCGGCCAACGGATACCGGCCCGTCGTGAAGTCGGTTCTCGGGAGCTCGGACATGGCGAGCTGGCGCAAGAAGTACGGCACCGGGCCGACCTTCAACATCGACGACAGGCTCTTCGGCGGCTGGCGGAAGGTGAACACGGTCTGGTTCGCCCTGAACGCCGGCCGCATGGTCAAGATCGAGCAGGCGGTCGGAGGACCGACCCATTAGCGCCGTCGCGGCGCCCGCAGCGGCGCCGTCGAGCAGGATCCGCGCCGACGGACGGGCTAGCACAGGCCTGTCCGTCGGCGTCATCACCACGTTCCTGACCGTGATCGTCGTCCTGCCGATCGCGGCTCTCGTCTGGGAGGCGAAGCGGAACGGCGCGCACGCGTTCTGGCAGGCGGTTTCGAACCCCGGCGCCGTCAATGCGCTCGAGCTCACGTTCGGGGCGGCCTTCGTCGTCGTCCTGATCAACGGCGCGCTGGGCACGATCACCGCCTGGGTGCTCGTCCGGGACGACTTCCGCGGCAAGGCGCTCGTCAACGCGGTCATCGACCTGCCCTTCGCGCTGCCGACCATCGTCGCCGGCCTGACGCTGCTCGCGCTCTACGGCCCGGGCTCGCCCGTCGGGGTCGACGTCGCCTTCACGCGGACGGCGATCGTGCTCGCGCTCTCCTTCGTCACGCTCCCCTTCGTGATCCGGACCGTCCAGCCCGTGTTGGTCGAGCTCGACACGGAGATGGAGGAGGCCGCCCGCTCGCTCGGCGCGGGACAGCTCACCGTCTTTCGCCGGATCGTCCTGCCGAACATCCTGCCGGGCATCCTCTCCGGCTCCGTGCTCGCATTCGCCCGCGCGCTCGGCGAGATCGGCTCGATCGTGCTCGTCGCAGGGAGCCTGCCCAGGACAGAGGTGGCGTCGATCTACATGTTCAACCTCATCCTCGACGGCGACGCCCCGGGCGCGTCGGCTCTCGCGATCGTCCTGCTGGCGGCAGCCTTCCTGGTGCTTCTCGCCGTCGGCGCTCTCCGCTTCGTCGCCACGAGGCACGAACGTGCCTAGACGACTCGCACTGCGCGCAGTGGCCCTCGGCTACCTCGTGGTCATCCTGCTCGCGCCGCTGACGATGGTCTTCTCCCGGACCTTCGAGCACGGGCTCCACCCCGTCTGGCAGACCCTCTCGAATCACGAGACGGTGCACGCGTTCGAGATCACGCTGGTCGCTGCGGGCATCGCCGTTCCGCTGAACACGGTCTTCGGCGTGCTCTGCGCGCTCGCGATCGTGCGCCGCCGCTTCCGCGGCAAAGGGCTCCTGAACGCGTTCATCGACCTCCCGCTCGCAGTGTCGCCGGTCGTGGTCGGGCTGTCGCTCTACCTCCTCTACGACCGCACCGGCTGGTTCGGGCCGTGGCTGCAGGGCCACGGGATCCAGGTGCTGTTCGCGCTGCCGGCCATCGTCCTCGCGACCATCTTCGTCTCCGTGCCGTTCGTCGCCCGTGAGGTGATCCCGGTGCTGCGCGAGCTGGGCAACGAGCAGGAGCAGGCGGCCGCGACCCTCGGCGCGAACCGGTGGCAGCGGTTCTGGCGCATCACCCTGCCCTCGATCCGCTGGGCCGTGATCTACGGCGTCGTCCTCACGACTGCGCGCTGCCTCGGGGAGTACGGAGCCGTCGCCGTCGTCTCCGGCCGGATCATCGGCAAGACCGAGACGGCCACGACGCTCATCGACGACCTGGCCCAGAACTTCCAGAACGGCGGCGCGTACGCCGTCGCCGTCGTCCTCGCCGCGATCGCGGTGCTCGTGCTCCTACTGATGACGGTGACGCGGCCGAAGGAGGCCCTTTGATGAGAGCTCCCGACACAACGCAGCACGAGCCGTCTGGACGCGCTCTGCGTCGCGCTGCAGCGTCCTCGGTCGCGCCAATGGCTCCTCCATTCGCACTCCCTGCGTCCTTGCCGCGCCCTCGCCCATCCCGCCCAGCCGGCGCGCGGTCATTCCGTCAGGAGCTCTAGATGTCGATCGAGATCCGCCACGTCACGAAGCGCTTCGGCACGTTCCTCGCCCTCGACGACGTCTCGCTCGAGATCCCCGAGGGCTCGCTCACGGCCGTGCTCGGCCCCAGCGGTTCCGGCAAGTCGACGCTGCTGCGGATCGTCGCCGGCCTCGAGCGTCCGGATTCCGGCGAGATCGTGCTCTCCGGCGAGGATGCGACGGGGATCGCGCCACAGCGGCGCGACGTGGGCTTCGTCTTCCAGCACTACGCGGCGTTCAAGCACATGACCGTCCGCGACAACGTCGCCTTCGCCCTGGAGATCCGGAAGCGCCCCAAGCAGGAGATTCGAGAGCGGGTCGAGGAGCTCCTCGAGCTCGTCCAGCTGCAGGGCTTCGCAGACCGCTACCCGTCGCGCCTGTCGGGCGGCCAGCGGCAGCGGATGGCGCTCGCCCGGGCGCTCGCGGCGAAACCAGGCGTCCTCCTGCTCGACGAGCCCTTCGGCGCGCTCGACGCCCGCGTGCGCGCGGAGCTGCGCGACTGGCTGCGGCGCCTCCACGAGGAGGTGCACGTGACGACGGTCTTCGTCACCCACGACCAGGAGGAGGCCATGGAGGTCGCCGATCGCGTAGCCGTCTTCGACCATGGCCGGCTCGAACAGGCCGGCGCGCCCGCCGAGCTCTACGACTCCCCGGCGTCGGAGTTCGTGCTGCGCTTCGTCGGAGACGCCGTCCGCCTCGGCTCCCGGCTCGTCCGCCCGCACGAGATCGTGCTGCGGCGCTGGCCGAGCGACGACGCCGTGGAGGTGGAGATCGAGCGCATCGCCGTGCTCGGCGCGGACGCGCGTGTCGACCTCGCGGACGGAGACGGCGAGCGTCTCGCGGCGCGGCTGCGGCGCGACGAGCTCGAGGACCTCGATCTGGCGCGCGGTGAGATCGTCTGGGCGACGGCCGAGGTCTCAGCGCGCGACGCGGAAGCCGGCCAGACCCTCGGGTGACTCGGCCGCGATGTCGACGCGCTCGACGTCGGCACCGCGTGGTCCTCGGCGGCAGAGGTCGACGAGCGCCTCGACGTCCTCCGGCCTGCCTTCGAACACCGCCTCGACCGTCCCGTCGGCGCGGTTGCGCACCCAGCCGGCCACGCCGCGCGACCGAGCCGCCCGCTCGACCGCGAAGCGAAATCCGACTCCCTGGACGAGGCCGTAGGCAACGACGTGCCTGCGCTCGCTCTCCACCGGGATATTCGAGCAGGCGTCACGCCTCCCGGGACGAAGTCAGCGCGCGTGGCAGAACGCGAGCAGCCCGATCCGGCGGTCGAGGGGTTCCTCGCCCTCGCCTCGGCGCGCCTCGCTCCGCGCACGGTCGAGGCGTACAGGCGCGACCTCGCGAGCCTGAGGGAGTGGCTCGGCCGCTCCCCCGCCGAGGCGACGACGGACGACCTTGCCGGTTACGTCGCGCAGCTCCGCGCCGACGGGCTCGCGGCGACGACGGTCGCACGGCGGCTCGCCGCGGTGCGTTCCTTCTTCCGCCACCAGGTGCTCCTCGGCGCCCGAGCCGACAACCCCGCCGCGAACGTCGAGCTCCCGAAGCGCCGGCGCACGCTGCCGCGCACGCTCTCCCCGGCGGAGGTCGAGCGCCTCCTCGATGCGGCCGCCGGAACGAGGCCGCTCGACCTCCGCAACCGCGCGCTCGCCGAGCTGCTCTACGGCGCCGGCCTGCGCGTGAGCGAGTCGGTCGCGCTCGAACGGCAGTCCGTCGACCTCGAGAGCCGGCTCGTCCGCTGCCTCGGCAAGGGGAACAAGGAGCGGGTCGTGCCGATCGGGCGCGAGGCCGCGGACGCCGCGCGCCGCTACCTCTCGCGCGGCCGCCCGTTTCTCGACCGCCGCCACCGGCAGGAGCTGTTCCTCAACGCGCGCGGCGGCCCGCTGACGCGCGCCGGCGTCTTCCTCATCCTGCGCCGCCTCGCCGGCAAAGCCGGGCTCGAGCCCGAGCGCGTCCACCCGCATCTCCTGCGCCACTCGTTCGCGACCCACCTGTTGGAGGGAGGCGCCGACCTGCGCGCCGTTCAGGAAATGCTCGGACATGCCGATCTGGCGACGACGGAGCTCTACACGCACGTATCCGATCGCAGGCGGCGTGAGTTGTATTTCCAGGCGCACCCGCACGCCCGACGCAAGAAACCTGCAATACAGACGAGGAAGTAGGCAATGCATCTCGATCCGCACGTCGCCATCGCCGCGGTGTCCACGCTCGGAGCCGCCTGGCTGATGATCTCCGCGGGCCTGCAGAAGAGCGCACTCGAACGCCGCCGACAGCGGCGCGTCTGCCCGTCCTGCGGTCGCGAGATCCGTGCTCGCGTCTGCACGACCTGCGCGGGCTAGCGCTTCTCCTGAGCCTTCCGCTTCAGGCTCTGCGCCACGGCTCCGGCCGCCCGCCGGAGGTCGCCGTCCGCACGGTCGTCGCCGGCGAGCCCTTCGAGCAGCACGATCGTCTCGCGCTGCGCCGAGCCGTTCTTCAGCCCGAGCACCGCGAGCCTGCGGACGGCGGAGTTCTCGTCCTCGTCCGAGAGCATCTTGTGCAGGAGCGGCCGCACCGAGTTGACCGTGCTCGGATGGTCGCGCGAGAGCAGCTCGAGCGAGAGGAGCGCCGAGCCGCGCGCCGCCGGGCTTCCGTCGTCGAGACCGCG
>DATEHY010000118.1:0-8530 GCA_035279325.1 Gaiellaceae bacterium | reverse complement strand
CGCCTCGGCGGCCGTCGCGGCCGCACGACGCCGGCGCATGGTGCGGCGGCGCCGCGAGCGGCGGGTCGAACGCCCGGCCGGCCTCGCCGCATTCGAGGGCGCGCCGTGCTTCGAGGAGCTGCTCGAGGAGGACGGCGCGGGGCTCGAACCATGAACCGTCCGTTTCGCGACGCGCATCGGTGAGAATGGTGACCTGATGGTCCGGCCGGTCCGCCTTCTCGCCCTGCTCGCAGTTCTCGTCGCGGCCGCCGTCGCGCTCGCCGCGCCCGGTACCGCCGGCGCGCGCCTGACTCCACGCGGCGAGGGGCTCCACGTCGTCGTCGTCGACCGGATCAGCGACGCGACGTTCGCCACGATCGCCCGGCGCGGAGCCGTCGGTCTGCTGCGGCCCGGATACGGCCCGACCACGAACCGGCGACGCGCGCTCGCAGAGCTCGTGCGCGGGACGGAGGTCAACGCCCGCCTCGGCGGCGTCCCGAAGGGACGACCGCTGCTCAACACCAACAAGGCGAGCGTCTATCCGAACTGCCACATGTGCATCGTCGTCCAGCTGCCGCCTCGCGGAGCGCCGAGGGCGAACGACCGGCTCTACCGCATCGCGGTCATCGGAGGAGGATTCCACGGGCTGCTCACCTCCCCGACGACACACATCCCGGGGCTCGTCTCGATCGTGGACGTCGCCCCGACCGCGCTCACCGGCCATCCCGCGACCAGCCTCGCGTGGACGCCGTCGCAGCACGCGATCGGCCAGCTGAACCGGCTCGGCCAGGCGATCCACTCGAACAACCGGCTCAAGTTCGCCGCCCTCTTCATCCTCGCCGGCGTCCTGCTCGCACTCGCGTTGCTCGGCCTGCGCGCGTCGGTGACCGCCGTCCCGGCGGCGCTGCTCGTCAACCTCGCTCTCGGCGTGGGACAGGTCTCGAACGAGGTTTTCCTCTGCGCGGCCGTCTCGGCCGGCACGGTGCTCGTCGCGTTCGCGCTCGAGCGGCTCTGTCGTAGCGAGTCGGCGCTCCTCGCGCTCTACGGCGGGGTGGTCGCGCTCTACGCCTTCGTCATGGCCACGCATCCCGAGTGGCAGGCGGTGAACCCGTTCGGCCCGACGCAGAACTCGCGCTTCTGGGGGATCGGCAACCAGGTCGAGACGCTGCT
Source organism: Gaiellaceae bacterium (assembly GCA_035279325.1). Taxonomy (GTDB): domain Bacteria; phylum Actinomycetota; class Thermoleophilia; order Gaiellales; family Gaiellaceae; genus Palsa-739. The sequence continues at coordinate 7,381 of DATEHY010000118.1, read as the reverse complement.
GCTCGCGCCGCTCCTCGCCGGAGCGTTCCTGGCGCGGCGGCGCTTCGGGATCGTCGGCTTCACCCTGTTCGGGGTCTTCGGCCTCGTCGTGATGACCGACAACCGCCTCGGCGCGGACGGCGGCGGCGCCATCGCGCTCGGGGTCGCGCTCGCGGTGCTGGGGACGCGGCTCTTCCGGCTCGGCGCAAAGGGCTTCGTCGGCCTGCTCGGATCCGCGGCGATCGCAGTTCTCTGGATCGTCTCGCGCGGCCTCGCCGAGCCGGGCCCGAATCACCTCCGCAGCGCGTTCACGCACGGCGGTGCCGGCCTGTTCTCGTCCCTCGAGAGCCGTGTGCCGCTGTCGTACATGCCCGCGGTGCACGCGTGGGAGATGGTCGTCCCGCTCCTGTTCGTGCTCGCGGCCGCTTTCGCGGTCGCCTGGCGCGCCGCGCGCCGGCAGTCGACGCGGGACGTCCTGCTCGCCTTCGGCGTGGCGATCGTCACCTCGTTGCTCGTCAACGACTCCGCCGCCTACGAGCTCGCCGGGGGAATCGCCGTCGTCGGCGCCTTCGCGCGGTTCGCTCCCGCTCCCGCGCCCGCCCGCGCGCGGGGCCGCATCCTGGCCCGCGTTCTCGCCCGCACGAGGTTCGGAGCCGAGCCCGTGCCGGTACCGGTGCCGCGCGAAGCTCCGCCGGGCTGATCCCGCCTCCCTCGCTGGTACCGTCCGCAGCCGTGCCGATCTACGAGTACCGCTGCCCGAACGGACACCACTTCGAGCGCTTCCAGGCGATGACGGCGCCCGCGCCGGAGAGGTGCGACGTGTGCGGCGCGGAGCCGGTCGAGCTCGTCCTCTACCCGGTCGCGATCCACTACAAGGGCTCGGGCTTCTACACGACCGACTACGGCAAGGGGAAGACGGCGAAGAAGGAAGGCGACGGCGGCTCGTCGGGCGGGGACGGCGGCAAGACCGACTCCAAGCCGGCCGAGAAGAAGGCCGCCGCGAGCGGCGACTAGCGGAGCCCCGCTACTTCAGGCTTGCGTTCGCCCCCGCCACGCAGCCGGGGGCATAGGGATTGCCCTTCTCCGGAGCCTGCAGCGCCGACTGGCCGAGCACCTCGTCGATCACGCGGATGTTCTCGGGGCCGCCGATGATCACGTCGCCGAGCGAGTTCGTGATGCTCGTCCCGCCGAGACGGCAGTGGATCGTGCTCCCGGCACGGAACTTCACCCAGGCGAGCTGCAGGAGCTGCCAGGTCGAGAGGTCGGTCGCGATCGGCTTCAGCAGCGAGCTGCCGCTGAACGGGAGGGAGAAGAACCGCGACGGGCTCGACAGCTTCGCGAGCGTCGCCTGCTCCACGAGTTGCTGGTTGTGCTGCCGGTCGAAGTCCGTGTACGACTTGTCGAGCTGGTTCTCGCGGACGCGGGAGAAGATCAGCGCCTGGTGCCCGGTCATGTGGGTCGGGCCCTTGTGGAACCGCCAGCCCTTCCACTGCTGGCAGCGGGTGGACGTCTTGTACGGGCAGTCGAACCGGTTCGAGAGGATGTTCTCCGGCACGTCGACCGTGATCCCGCCGACCGCGTCGATCAGGTTCTCGAACTGGTTGAAGTCGACGATCACGACGTGATTGATCGGCAAAGCCTTCCCGAGGAGCGCGTCGATCGTCCGCACGGCGAGCTTCGGGCCGCCGAACTGCATGGCGGCGTTGATCTTCTGCTCGCCGATGCCGGGCACGTTCGTCTGCAGGTCGCGCGGAATCGAGACGTAGACGAGCCGGTGCCGTCCGGGATCGGTGTGGAGGAGGGTCATGGAGTCGGAGTGCTGGTCCGCCGCGCGCCCCGTGCTGCCCTTGCCGGTCGCATGGTCGGTGCCGAGCAGCAGGATCGTCGTCGGGCTGGAGAGCAGGAGCCCCGAGTCGGGCGTGAGCACCGACCGTACGCTCTGCGGCAGTCGCTTGTTCGCGTCGCTCACGCCGCTCGCGACGGAGAGATAGCCCGCCACGCCCCAGATCACGAACAGCACGACCAGGCCGAGGATGAAGACGAGCGTCCAGCGGCGCCACGTCCAGCCGAGCCAGAGACGGCGCCTCCGCGGGTTCCGCTCGACGATCCGGCCGGAGCCGCGGCCGTCGCTGCGGACGGCTCTCCGCGCCTCCCGCTCGCGCCGCTGCAGCGGCACCTTCCCCTTTGTCCGGCCGCCGCGATAGACGCGATACGGCTTGTCCCCGGGGGCAGCCATGCGGGGGATTACGGTACCCACTGTGCAGGCGGGCCATGCGATCGGGGTGGACCTCGGGGGCACCAAGATCCTCGCGGGCATCGTCGATCGCGAGGGGAAGATCGTCCGCCGGCACGAACGACCCACGCCGCAGGACTCGCAGGAGCACGTCGTCGCCGAGCTCGAGGCGGCGGTGGCGGAGCTCCTGGACGACTCGGTCGCCGCCGTCGGCTTCGGCGCACCGTCTCCGATCGACCAGGCTCGCGGCGTCGTCGTCCGCTGCGTCAACGTGCCGCTCGAGGACGCGCCGCTGCGCGACCGGATGCGAGAACGCTTCGGCGTCGCGGTCGGGCTCGACAACGACGCGAACGCGGCCGCGATCGGCGAGTGGCGGGCTGGCGCCGGGCGTGAGGAGGACGACCTCGTGATGCTCACGCTCGGGACGGGCGTCGGCGGGGGCGTCGTCTCCGGCGGGAAGCCGTTCCGCGGCCGCAACGGCGCGGGCGCGGAGCTCGGGCACGTCGTGATCGTCCACGATGGGCGTCCGTGCCAGGGCGCATGCACCGGGCACGGCCACCTCGAGGCGTACGTGAGCGGCACGGCGGCCACGGCGGCCGCGCAGGAGACGTTCGGGCCCTCGGCCGACGCGCACCGGCTCGTGCGGCTCGCGAACGAGGGGGACGCGACGGCGAAGGAGCTGCTGGAAGAGGTCGGCCGGCACCTCGGCTCCGGCATCGGCTCGTTCGTCAATATCTTCGGCCCGCAGCTCGTCGTGCTCGGCGGCGGTTTCGGCGTCGCCGCCTACGACTACCTGCGGGAGCCGGCGGAGGAGGTGCTGCGGCGTGAGGCGCTCGAGCCGATGCGGAGCGGCGTGCGCCTGGCGAAGGCCGAGCTCGGCACCGCGGCAGGCCTCATCGGAGCGGCCTTCGTCGGCTTCGAGGCGCTGGACACGGCCGAGAGCACGTAATGCCGCTGGCCGTCTGCGCGACGCCGATCGGGAACCTCGAAGACGTGACGCTGCGCGTGCTCGCCGAGCTCGCCGCCGCCGAGGTTGTCCTCTGCGAGGACACGCGCCACACGAGGGTCCTGCTCGAGCGGCACGGTGTGAAGGCCCGGCTCGTCTCGTATCACGAGCACAACGAGGCACGGCGGACGGCCGAGCTGCTGCCGCGACTGGAGGCCGGCGAGCGGATCGCCCTCGTTTCCGACGCGGGCTTGCCCGGCGTCTCCGATCCGGGGGCGCGCCTCGTACGCGCGGCGCTCGACGCCGGCGTCGGGGTGACGGTGCTTCCGGGGCCGTCCGCGGTCGAGACGGCACTCGTGGCCTCGGGGCTCGTCGCGGAGCAGTACCGCTTCCTCGGCTTCCTGCCGCGTGGCGAGAAGCGGCTCGCAGAGCTGTGGGAGGAGCTGCGGAGCTGGCGGTGGCCGGCGGTCGCCTTCGAGTCGCCGCAGCGGCTGGCCGCGACCCTGCGCTCGCTCGCCAGGGCCCATCCGGAGCGTGAAGCCGTGGTGTGCCGCGAGCTGACGAAGCGGTTCGAGGAGGTCGCGCGCGGGAGCGCGAGCGAGCTCGCGGCGAGGTTCGCTGCGCCGCCGAAGGGTGAGATCACCCTGGTGATCGGCGCGGCTGCCGTCCGCGAAGACCCCGGCCGGGAGCAACGCGCGGCAGCGGCCGTCGCCGAGCTGGCGGCGGCCGGTGTGCCCCGGCGGCGGGCGGCCGAGATCGTCTCCGCCCTCGTCGCGATTCCTCGGAACCGCCTGTACAAGCAGTCGTTGTAATCAGATTTGACAACGACCGGCGACTGCGCTACAGTGCTGTTCGCGTTGCTCATGTTGACAACAAGAACACCGAAGTTCGCTCTGGCGCTCATAGCGTTCCTGATCTGGACGCCGGCCGCGTACGCCTGGAGCTGGCCGGTACAGGGACCGGTGCTGAAGCCGTTCTCCTACGACGCCGCGCATCCCTACGCCTCGGGCCAGCACCGCGGCATCGACATCGGCGCCGACTCCGGCGGGGAGACCGTTGTCGCCCCGGCCGCGGGCACGATCAGCTTCGCGGGGACCGTGCCGACGAACGGCCAGTCGGTCACGATCCAGACGGCCGACGGCTACTCCGTCACGCTCACGCACCTGGGATCGATCCTCGTCGCGAAGGGCGCGGTCGTCGGGGAGCAGGATGCGATCGGCACGATCGGTCCGAGCGGCACTGCCGAGGAGGAAGGTCCGTACGTCCACCTCGGGATTCGCCTCACCGCCGATGCGAACGGCTATCTCGATCCACTCAGTTTTTTGCCTCCCGCTCCGGTCGGCGGCTCGGACGGCTCGACAAGTACGGGCAGCTCGGGCAGCTCGGGCAGCTCGGACAGCTCGGCCCCGGCTCAACCGGCGGCTTCGAGCGGCGGGTCGTCCGCTACACCGGCTGACGAATCGATTCCGTCCCTATCGAAGACACGAGGGTCGACACCGGTGAAGACGCAAAGCCGGGTCTCCCATCAGCAGGACGACCGTGTCGAGGGCTCGGGCGCGGAGGTCAGGGCGCGTTCGTCCTCGCAGGGCCCCGCGGTGCGTTCCGGCAAGCCCGAACCTCGATCCTTGCGTCCCGCGCAGACGCACCGGAGTCGCCCGGCTGCGCCAGAGACCTCGCTGCGGCGGCCGGTCGTCGAGACGGCGGCTCCGGTCGAGCCGGCTGCGCTCGACGCCGGCCACGAGAGCCGGCCCGCCGCCCCCGCCGCAACGAGCGCTCCCGCGCGGCGCGGGATGCCCAGTGGGGTGCTGCCGTTGCTCCTCAACGGTGCGGCGGCCCTGGTCGCGCTCGCCGCGGCGCTCGCCGCAGCAAGAGATCGGCGGCGACGACTGGTCGAGAGTGCGCAGGTGCTTCACCTTCCGCGCTCGCAAGCCGCGAGTCGCCCCGAGTCTCGCGCCGCCTGAGCGCCCGCAGCAGGCGAGTCCGCACGAAGCTCGGCTCGTATGATCTGGAGCCTTCCCCGAGCCTCGAGAGGAGCTGTCGTCGGTGCCGGAAACGCCGCAGAAGATCTTCGTCGCGGTAGCGTGGCCATACGCGAGCGGTCAGCGGCATCTCGGCCATGTCGCCGGCCCCGGCGTACCGTCGGACGTCTTCGCGCGCTACCACCGGCTCAAGGGCAACGACGTCCTCATGGTCAGCGGGTCCGATGAGCACGGGACGCCGGTGATGGTCTCGGCCGACCGCGAAGGCGTGACGCCGCGGGAGCTCGCCGACCGCAACAACGCACTGATCCTCGACGACTACGTCCGTCTCGGCATGACGTACGACTGCTTCACCCGAACGACGACCCGGAACCACTACGCCGTCGTCCAGGACATGTTCCGGACGCTGTACGACAAGGGGTTCCTCGTCGAGCAGACGACGCTCGGTGCGATCGCCCCCGCGACGGGCCGAACGCTCCCCGATCGTTACATCGAGGGGGCCTGCCCGATCTGCGGCTACGGCGAGGCGCGCGGGGACCAATGCGACAACTGTGGGAACCAGCTCGACCCGGTCGACCTGATCGAGCCGCGCTCGGTCGTGGACGGCTCGACCCCCGAGTTTCGCGAGACGACGCACCTGTTCCTCGACCTGCCCGCCTTCCGGGAGCGGCTCGTCGAGTGGATCGAGAAACAGACGCAGTGGCGGCCGAACGTGCGCAACTTCGCGCTCAACCTTGCGAGGGAGGTGAAGCCGCGGGCGATGACCCGCGACATCGACTGGGGCGTTCCCGTTCCGGTCGAGGGCTACCCCGAGGACACGAAACGCATCTACGTCTGGTTCGACGCCGTGATCGGCTACCTCTCGGCCGCCGTCGAGTGGGCGCACAACGTCGAGCGGCCCGAGGCGTGGCGCGAGTGGTGGCAGAGCCCCGACGCACGCAGCTTCTACTTCATGGGCAAGGACAACATCGTCTTCCACGCAGTCATCTGGCCCTCGATGCTGATGGGCTACGGCGACGGCCTGCAGCTCCCGTACAACGTCGTTTCGAGCGAGTACCTGACGATGAGCGGCAGCAAGGCGAGCACGAGCCGCGGCCACGCGATCTGGGTCAAGGACTTCCTCGACCGCTACGAGCCCGACGCGCTGCGCTACTACCTCACCGCCGCGGGGCCCGAGACCCAGGACAGCGACTTCACCTGGGAGGAGTTCGTCCGCCGCACGAACGACGAGCTGCTCGCCAACTGGGGCAATCTCGTCAACCGAACGCTCGTGAACGCGCAGCGAAACTTCGGCACGGTGCCCGAGCCGGGCGAGCTGACCGAGGGCGACCACGCGCTTCTCGAAGCCGTGGATCGCGCGTTCGACACCGTCGGCGAGCACATCGAGAACGCCCGCTTCCGTGCCGCCCTGACGGAGATCATGGGAACGAGCGCGCTCGCGAACCAGTACATCTCGGACCAGGCGCCCTGGGCCCTCGTGAAGACGGATCGCGACCGCGCCGCGACCGTGCTCTACGTCGCCCTCCGCGCAGTCGACTCGCTCAAGACGCTCTTCACCCCGTTTCTGCCGTTCAGCTCGCAGGCGCTCCACGAGCTGCTCGGCTACCAGGGCTGGATCGCCGGGCCGCTCGAGATCCGCACGGTCGAGGAGGAAGACGGGTCGACTCACCAGATCCTCACCGGTGACTACGCGAGCTGGGTCGGCTCCTGGACGCCGAGCGAGCTGCCGCCCGGCCAGACGCTGGGCGAGCCGCGGCCGCTCTTCCGCAAGCTCGACGCGGAGGTGGTTCTCGCGGCCGAGCTCCCGTGATCGACACGCACGCGCATCTCGGCGCCCTCGACGACGCGGACGAGGCGGTCGCGCGCGCCGCCGCGGCGGGCGTCAGGCGCATTCTCACCGTCGGCACCGACGTCGACGACTGCCGGCGGGCGCTTGCGCTCGCCGAGCGCCACGACGGAGTCTTCGCAGTCCTCGGCATCCATCCGCACGAGGCGGCCCGCGTCGAGCCCGGCGCCGTCAGCGAGGTATGTCGGATGCAAAACCATCCGAAGGCAGTCGCCGTGGGCGAGACGGGGCTCGACTGGTTCCGCGAGTACGCACCCCGCGACGACCAGCTGAGGCTCTTCGAGGCGCAGCTGTCGATGGCCGCCGATATCGCCAAACCCGTCGTGATCCACACCCGAGCGGCAGACGACGAGACCCTCGCCGCGCTTGCCGACTTCGCGGGAACCGTCGTCCTGCAC
>DATEHY010000117.1:0-15632 GCA_035279325.1 Gaiellaceae bacterium | reverse complement strand
AGGACGGGTTCGTCAATGCGCTGGGCGCGCTCACCGGCAACCAGGCCATGCAGATGGTCCGCGCCGGGCTGCAGGCGATCTATGTCAGCGGCTGGCAGGTCGCGGCCGACGCCAACAATGCCGACGAGATGTATCCCGACCAGAGCCTCTATCCCGCCTCGAGCGTCCCGGAGCTGGTGCGGCGGATCAACGCGGCGCTCCTCCGCGCCGATCAGATCGAGCACGCCGAGGGCAAGAGCCAGCGCGACTGGCTGGTGCCGATCGTCGCCGACGCCGAGGCCGGCTTCGGCGGGCCGCTCAACGCGTACGAGCTCATGCGCACGATGATCGAAGCGGGCGCAGCCGGTGTCCACTACGAGGATCAGCTCGCCTCGGAGAAGAAGTGCGGCCATCTCGGCGGCAAGGTGCTCGTGCCGACGCAACAGTTCGTCCGGACGCTCAACGCAGCCCGGCTGGCTGCCGACGTCTGCGGCGTCCCGACCGTGCTCGTCGCTCGGACGGACGCGCTCTCGGCGGCGCTCCTCACGAGCGACGTGGACGACTACGACCGCGACTTCGTCACGGGCGACCGGACGGCGGAGGGCTTCTACCGCATCCGCTGCGGCGTCGAGGCGGCAATCTCGCGCGGGCTCGCGTACGCGCCGTACGCCGATCTCGTCTGGTTCGAGACCTCGACGCCGGATCTCGGGCAGGCGCGGGAGTTCGCCGCCGCGATCCACGAGCGCTTCCCGGGCAAGCCGCTCGCGTACAACTGCTCGCCGTCCTTCAACTGGCGTCAACACCTCGCGGACGACGAGATCGCGTCGTTCCAGGACACGCTCGGCGACTGGGGTTACCGCTTCCTGTTCATCACGCTCGCCGGCTTCCACTCGCTCAACGCCGCGATGTTCGAGCTCGCCCACGGCTACGGCGAGGAGCAGATGCCGGCCTACGTGAGGCTGCAGCAGCGCGAGTTCGAGCTCGAGGACCTCGGGTACACCGCGACCCGGCACCAGCATGAGGTCGGCGCCGGCTACTTCGACCTCGTCACGCAGGCCGTCGCGCCCGACAGCGAGACCCTCGCGCTGAGGGGCTCCACCGAGGAGGCCCAGTTCACGAAGGAGCCGGCGTGAGCGCGCTCGCCGAGGTCGAGATCCTCGCTCCGGCCGACGATAGGATCCTCACCCGCGAGGCGCTCGGGCTCGTGGCACGTCTGCAGCGCGAGCTGAACCCGCGGCGCCGCGAGCTGCTCGAGCGACGTCGCGAGCGGCAGGCGGAGCTCGATGCCGGCGCCCTGCCGCGCTTCCTGTCCGAGACGCAGCACATTCGCGCGGCGGATTGGCGTGTCGCCGAGGCTCCGCCGGACCTCCGCGACCGGCGCTGCGAGATCACCGGGCCCGTCTCCCGGAAGATGATGATCAACGCGCTCAACTCGGGTGCGCGTGTCTTCATGGCCGACTACGAGGACGCGTGCTCGCCGACCTGGGAGAACGTGATCGAGGGGCAGCGAAACGTCACCGACGCCGTCCGTCGCGAGATTGCGCTCGAGACGCCCGACAAGAAGTACCGCCTCGGCGAGGACGTCGCCACGCTCTTGGTCAGGCCTCGCGGCTGGCACCTGCCCGAGCGGCACGCCGTTGTCGACGGCGAGCCGGTGTCGGCTTCGCTCTTCGACTTCGGCCTGCACATGGCACGTAACGCGCGCGAGCAGCTCGAGCGGGGGAGCGGGCCGTACTTCTACCTCCCCAAGCTCGAGTCGCACCGCGAGGCGCGCCTCTGGGCCGACGCGTTCGCGATCGCGGAGGACGAGCTCGGCCTGCCGCACGGGACGATCCGCTGCACGGTCCTCGTCGAGACGATCCTCGCCGCGTTCGAGATGGACGAGATCCTGCACGAGCTGCGCGACTGGGGCTGCGCGCTCAACGCGGGCCGGTGGGACTACATCTTCAGCGCGATCAAGAAGTTCCGGGCCCGGGACTGGGTGCTGCCCGACCGCGTCCAGGTGACCATGACGGTGCCGTTCATGCGCGCGTACACCGAGCTCCTTGTAACAACTTGTCACAAGCGTGGTGCGCACGCGATCGGCGGCATGGCGGCGTTCATCCCGTCGCGCACCGATCCGGCCGCGAACGAGATCGCCTTGGCGAAGGTGCGCGAGGACAAGGAGCGGGAGTCGGGCGACGGCTTCGACGGCAGCTGGGTGGCACATCCCGATCTCGTGCCCGTCTGCACCGGCGTCTTCGACGCCGCGCTCCGCGAGCGGCCCAACCAGCTCGAGCGGCTGCGCGAGGACGTCGCGGTCGACGAGGCCGGGCTCCTGGCGATCCCGGACACGCCGGGCGAGATCACCGATGCCGGCGTCCTCACGAACGTGTCGGTCGGCGTCCGCTATCTCGACTCGTGGCTCCGCGGAGTCGGCGCCGCGGCCATCGACAACCTGATGGAGGACGCGGCGACCGCCGAGATCTCCCGCTCGCAGATCTGGCAATGGGTGCGCCACGGCCACGTCGACGAGAAGCTCGTGCGACACGAGATCGAGCTCGTCGACGCCGGCGATACGGCGAAGGAGCTCTTCACCGCCGTGGCGCTCTCGGAGGAGCTCGAGGACTTTCTGACGCTGCCCGCCTACGAACGACTCGACCGAGGAGGGACGAGATGAGCGAGACGCTGATCGCGACCGAGGACGAAGCACGCGAGGTGCCCGACGCGGACGCGCCGTGCGCGGCCGAGCTCGCGGAGTGCACGTGCCCCGACTTCTGCGAGCGCGACCACGACAACGAGTAGAGCGGCGCCTGCGGGCGTATCCTTTCTCGTGATCAGACCGGGGAGGGTGCGTGGCCGGCAAACGAACCGAGAGCTCCGAGGCGCGAGCCGACGTCAATCGCCACGTGCGGCTGGCCGTCAAGCGGTTCGACGTCTCCGGGCTCGCCGACGAGACGTGGAACTTCCTCTGCGAGTGCGGCTCCGACGACTGCCAGGAGTGGGTCACGCTGCGCGTCACGGACTACGAGGCGCTCCAGCGTGCGGACGAGCCGACCCTCGCTCCCGGGCACACGCTGACCCGGGGACAGCGAAGCCGCCGGAAGGCGCGGCGGCTCGTCGACGACGCAAAGGCCCTCGAGGCGCAGGCCGGGCACCAGGTCAAGCGGGCGAAGCGGTTCAAACAGAGGCCGGGCTAGGGCACTCGACGCCGTGCGCCTCGACTCCACCAAGGCCGACGACATCGCGCTCGTGATCGAGGAGGCGATCGTGTCGGGCGAGCTCGAGCCCGGGACGGTGCTTCGCCAGGAGCACCTATCCGAGCGGTTCAACGTCTCGCGTACGCCGATCCGCGAGGCGCTGCGCAGGCTCGCCGCTCTCGGCCTCGTCTCCTTCGTCCCGAACCGCGGCGTCCGCGTCCGCACGATCTCGCGCGAGGAGCTGCACGAGGCCTTCATGGTGCGCGCCGAGCTCGAGGCGCTCGCCACGGAGTTGGCCGCGTCGAAGATCACCCCGGACGATCTCGGCGAGCTCGAGGCCGCCGAGCAGCACTTCGCGCGGGTCTCCAAGGATCTGCGTGCCCGCGAGCCGGGCGAGGCACGCCGCTCGATCATGGGCGAGTGGGTGCGGGCGAACCACGCGTTCCACGACGTCGTCTACCGCGTCGCCGACCTGCCGCTCGTCGAGCAGCTCGCGAAGAGCGCCCGCCGCTCCTTCTCCGGCCCCGCCGTCTGGGCGCCGGGCGACCACTCGATCGACGGCCTCTACGCGAAGAACGCCGAGCAGCACCGCGCGATCCGCCAGGCTCTCGCCGCGGGCAGCGCGGACGGCGCGCGGGCGCTCGCTCGCGAGCACGTCCTCTCCTCGTTCCACATGCTCGAGGCGATCCTCGAGCAGGTCGGCGGCACCTGGCCACAATCGAAGCGCGACGCCGCTAAGCTCCGGGCATAGTCGCTGCCTGACCACATCCCGCGCATGGATCCGCTCTACAGACCGCAGGGCGTCGAAGAGCGCTGGCAGCAGACCTGGGAAGCGGAAGGGCTCTACGAGGCCGACCCGGATCCGAACCGGGAGAGCTGGGTCTACGCCTTCCCGCCGCCGAACGTCACCGGCAACCTCCATCTCGGCCACGCCCTGCAGATCTCGCTGGGCGACGCGCTCGCGCGCTGGAAGCGGATGCAGGGACTGAACGTGCTCGTCCAGGCCGGCTACGACCATGCCGGGATCTCGACCCAGAACGCGGTCGAGACGTTCCTCGAGAGCGAGGGATCGAGCCGCCAGGAGCTCGGGCGCGAGGCCTTCGTCGCGCGCGTCTGGGAGTGGCTCCACGAATACGGCGGCAACATCGTCCACCAGTTCCGGCGGATGGGCGCCTCGATGGACTACCGGCGGATCCGCTTCACGATGGACGACGACTACGTCCGCGCGGTGATGCGCTGGTTCGTCCATCTCTACGAGCGCGGCTGGATCTATCGCGCCAACCGGATCATCAACTGGTGCCCGCACCACGAGACGTCGCTCTCCGATCTCGAGCTCGAGGACGTCGACGTCGACGACACGCTGACGACGATCCGCTACCCGCTCGCCGACGGCTCGGGCCATGTCGCGATCGCGACCGTGCGACCGGCTACGATCCTCGCCGACGTCGCGGTCGCGGTCCACCCCGACGACGAGCGCTACCGCGACCTCGTTGGCAAGGAGGTCATCGTCCCGTTCGTCGAGCGGCGTGTGCCGGTGATCGCCGACGAGCGCGTGGAGCTCGAGTTCGGCACGGGCGCGTTGAAGGTGACGCCCGGCCACGACCCGCTCGATTTCGCGATCGGCCGCGACCACGGTCTCCCCGAGCTGACGGTGATCGGCCCGGACGGGCTGATGAACGACGCCGCCGGCGAGCTCACCGGCCTGACGCAGGACGAAGCGGCGCAGCGCATCCTCGACTGGGCACGCGGGCGCGACCTGCTCGAGAAGCGTGAGCACTACCGGCACTCGGTGCCGACCTGCGAGCGGTGCCACAGCCGGATCGAGCCGCTCGTCTCGCTGCAGTGGTGGTGCCGCATGGACGAGATCAAACAGCCCGCGATCGCCGCGCTCGAGGAACGGCGCGTCGTCTTCCATCCCGAGTCCCAGCACCGTTTCGCCGTCTCGTCGCTCGAGGACGCGCCCGACTGGAACATCTCCCGCCAGATCTGGTGGGGGCACCAGCTGCCGGTCTGGTACTGCCCCGACGGGCACGTGACCGTCGCCGAGACGGAGCCCGCGGCCTGCGCCGAGTGCGGCTCGGCCGAGCTGCGCCGAGAGACGGACGTGCTCGACACGTGGTTCTCGTCGGAGCTCTGGCCCTTCGCGACGCTCGGCTGGCCCGACGAGACGCCCGATCTCGCGGCCTTCTATCCCGGCGACCTCCAGACCACGGCGAGGGAGATCATCCGCCTCTGGGAGAACCGGATGATCTTCGCCGGGCTCGAGCTCTTCGGGGAGGTTCCGTTCCGCGACGTGATCATCCACTCGACGGTGCTCGCTCCCGACGGCCGGCGGATGTCGAAGTCCCTAGGCACCGGCATCGACCCGCTCGACCTCATCGGCGTGCAGGGCGCCGACGCGCTGCGCTACGGGCTCCTCAAGATGTCCTCGACCCAGGACGTCCGCTTCAACACGCAGCAGATCGAGGAGGGACGGAAGCTCGCGAACAAGCTCTGGAACGCGAGCCGGCTCCTGCTCATGGCCGGAGCGGTCGAGCCGGAGGCGCGGCCGAGCTCCCTGGAAGAGCACTGGATCCTCGCGCGCATCGACGCGACCCGCGCCGAGCTCGAGGACGACTTCGCGCGCTTCGACTTCGCGCACGGCGTCGAGCGGCTCTACCACCTCACCTTCGACGACTTCTGCGACTGGTACCTCGAGTCGATCAAGCCGGGGCTCGCCGAAGAGGACGTTCGGGCGACGGCACTCGCCGCGCTCGAGCTGCTGCTCAAGCTCCTCCATCCGGTGATGCCGCACGTGACCGAGGAGATCTGGACAAACCTGCCGGCGCGCGCGACCCGGCTGATCGTGGCGCCGTGGCCGCAGCCGCAGGCCCGTGAGGGCGATTTCGCGGCGATCGAGAGCGCGCAGACCGCCGCCCGCATCTATCGGCGAAGCGGCGTCCGGATCAAGCTGGAGGGCGACTCGGCCCGGATCTTCGAGGCGGTCGTGCGTCCCACCGACGACGGCCGGGGCGACCTCGACGCCGAGCGCGCGCGGGTGCAGAAGGAGGTCGAGCGGGCCGAGCGGATGCTCGCGAACGAGAAGTTCGTCGCGAACGCCGCGCCCGAGGCGGTGGCCGCGGAGCGCGAGAAGCTCGCGCAATACCTTGCCGAGCGCGACGCGCTGGGTTGAGTCGCTCGGCCCGTGGCCGGCGGACGGCTTCGGGACCGAGCGGATGTGGGCGCTGTTGCGCGAGCTCGGCGACCCGCAAGACCGGTTCCCGGCGATCCACGTCGTCGGCACGAACGGCAAGTCGACGACGGCGCGGCTGACGGAGACGCTTTTGCTCGATGCCGGCCTCGCGGTCGGCTCCTACCTCTCGCCGCACGTCGGCGGGTGGAGCGAGCGCATCCGGATCGGCGGCGAAGAAGCCGATTTCGAGGCCGTGGTCGGAGCGGTTCGCCCGACCGCGGAGGAGCTCCGCGCGACCCAGTTCGAGGTGCTCACGGCCGCCGCGCTGCTCGCGTTCGCTGAGGCCGAGGTCGACCTCGCCGTCGTCGAGGCCGGGCTCGGCGGGCGCCACGACGCGACGAACGTCCTGCGCACGCGCGTCGTCGTTCTCACGAACGTCGCGCTCGACCACATGGACGTGCTCGGCGACACGCGCGAGGCGATCGCCGCCGAGAAGCTCGCGGTCGTGCAGCCCGGCAGCACCGTCGTCCTCGGCGAGGACGAGTGGCGCGAGCTCGCCGAGGAGAACGGCGCCGCCGAGGTCGTCGTCACCGCGCGCAGCAACCTCGCGCTCGCGGTCGCCGCCGCGGAGTCGTTCCTCGGCCGCCCGGTCGATCCACATGCCGCAGACGGCGTCGTCCTGCCGGGCCGCTTCGAAACGCGCGGCGAGAGCCCGCTCGAGATCTGGGACGGCGCCCACAACCTCGCGGGCGTCGGCTGGCTGCTGCCCCGGCTCCCGTCGGCGCCGGCCGGCGGCTGGACGATCGCGTGCTCGATCCTTCGCGACAAGCGGCCGGGGATGATGCTCGAAGCGCTATCGGTGCTCGGCCCGACGCTGGTCGCGACGGAGAGCCGCAACGGCCGAGCGCTTCCTGCAGCGGAGCTCGCCGCACTCGCCTCCGCCCACTTCGACCGAGTGGAGACGGTGCCCGACCCGACGGCCGCGCACACGCGCGCACGCGAGCTCGCGGGCGCGGAGGGCGCGGTGCTCGTCACCGGCTCCCTGTACCTTCTGGCGGAGCTACGTGGCGACCAGCGCGATCCATAACCCTCCGGCAAGGCGACGCGAGAAGCTCTCGATGTTCGCGCTCGCCGCCGTCGTTCTCGTGAGCGTGGTCGGTTCTGCCTTTGCGGCAGGGTGGCTGATCGGCAGGATGCTCCTGTGACGATCGCGAGTTTCCTCAGTTCCGGCGCGCAGCACGCCGTCTTGAACGGCCTCGCGTTCTTCGCGTTCGTGATCTGGCTGTCGCTCGGCTACTGGACGTACAAGGACGCGCGGCGGCGGATCGAGGACCCGATGCTCATCGCCGTGGCGACGCTGATCGCGCTCGTGATCCCGTTTCTCGGGCCGTTCGTCTACATGCTCTTCCGCCCGCCCGAGTACCTCGAGGACGTGCGCGAGCGGCAGCTCGAGATCAAAGCGATGGAGGATCGGATCGCGGCGGTCGACCAGCGCTGCCCGGTCTGCCACGCGGAGGTGGACTCGGGCTACCTCGTCTGTCCCGTCTGTACGACGAAGCTCAAGCAGGCGTGTGTGAGCTGCGGCTCGCCGCTCGAGCCGATCTGGCAGGTCTGCCCGTACTGCGAGACGCCGATCGAGCCCGCGCTGCCGGGGACACCGCCGGCGCTCGGCACGCGGCGCACGCGGCGCACCAGCAGCCGCTGAGATGGCCGTCGAGCGCACGCTCATCCTGATCAAGCCGGACGCCGTGCGGCGCCGGCTCGCCGGCGAGATCCTCGGCCGGATCGAGGCGCGCGGCTTCGAGGTCCGCGAGGGGAAGCTCCTCACCGTGAGCCGCGAGCTCGGAGAGGAGCACTACGCCGAGCACCGCGAGAAGCCGTTCTTCGGCGAGCTCGTCGCGTTCATCACCTCCGGGCCGACCTGGGCGCTGGTGGTGGAGGGCGAAGGAGCGATCGCGACGATGCGGACGACGATCGGCGCGACCGATCCCGCGAACGCCGCGCCGGGGACGATTCGAGGCGACCTCGCCTCCTCGATGCCCGACAACCTCGTGCACGGCTCCGACTCCCCCGAGTCGGCAGAGCGCGAGATCGCGCTCTGGTTCGGATGACGCATCCGAACGTCGAGGACTGGACCCGCGCGAACGCGGAGTACACGGACCGGCGCGCCGAGGCCGCGTGGGCGCAGGACGAGATCAGCTACGGCGTCTTCCACGTCCCCGAGCGCGAGCTCCGTGCCCTGCCCGAGCTCGCCGGCAAGGACGTCGTCGAGCTCGGCTGCGGCACGGCGTATTTCGGCGCCTGGCTGAAGAAGGCCGGAGCGGCGCGCGTGGTCGGCGTCGATCCGACGCCGGCGCAGCTCGAGACCGCCCGGCGCTGCAACGAGAAGTTCGGCCTCGGGCTCGAGTTCGTCGAGGCCTTCGCGGAGGACGTGCCGCTGCCGGACGCGTCCTTCGACCTCGTCGTCTCGGAGTACGGCGCCTCGATCTGGGCCGATCCGTACAGCTGGATCCCCGAGGCCGCACGTCTGCTGCGGCCCGGTGGCGAGCTCGTGTTCCTCTGCAACTCGACCCTCGCCGTCCTCTGCTCGCCGGACGAGGACCTGCCCGCCACCGAGTCGCTTCAGCGGCCGCAGTTCGGGATGTTCCCCTTCCAGTGGCCTGGCAGCGGGATCGAGTATCACCTTCCGCACGGGGAGTGGATCCGGCTCCTGCGCGCGAACGGGTTCGAGATCCTCGATCTGATCGAGGTCCAGGCGCCTCCCGGTGCCGAGTCGCACCCGCGCTACGACTACGTCACCGCCGAGTGGGGGCGCCGGTGGCCGGCAGAGGAGATATGGCGAGCGCGCCTGCAGCACCGCTCCTCCTAGCGTCGACCTCGCCGCGCCGGCGGGAGATCCTCGAGCAGCTGCGGATCCCGTTCGACGTGGTGGCGCCGCAGTACGAGGAGACCGAGGAAGACCCGGTCGCGCACGCGGTGGGCAAGGCGCGCTCGGCGCTCGCCGCGGCGGACGGGCGTCCGGTGCTCGGCTGCGACACCGAGGTCCTCTGCGGCGGCCGAGTCTACGGCAAGCCGGCCGGTCCGGAGGACGCCGAGGAGATGCTCGAGAGCCTGGCGGGCCGGACGCACGAGGTCGTCTCCGGTCTTGCGCTGATCACGCCGGCCTGGGAGGAGGTGCAGCGCGAGGTGACGAGCGTCACCTTCCGCGAGCTGACGCCGCGCGACATCGCCGGGTACGTGGCGAGCGGCGAGTGGGAGGGACGCGCCGGCGGCTACGCGATCCAGGGCCGGGGCGCGGCGCTCGTGGAGCGGATCGAGGGCGACTACCTCAACGTCGTCGGCCTCCCCGCCGCGCTGCTCGTCCGCATCCTGGCGGAGCGCTTTCCGGGGACGTACGGCTTCGGATGAGCGAGGCCGCGGTCAAGGCCGCAGTCGAGGTGGCGGCGGAGCACGGCTTGCACAGCGACGACCCGGTCGTGCTGCGCGACGCGTGGCACGTGCTCGTGCATCTGCGGCCGCTGCCGCTGGTTGCCCGCGTCTCGAGCGGGCGGCCGTATCCCGATGGGCCGGCCGAGGACGGCGTGATCCACGAGCTTGCGGTTGCGTCGCATGCCGCACGCGCCGGGGCGGCGGTGGTGCCACCTTCCGATCTGCTCGATCCGGGCCCGCACCGGCACGGAGGGCACGTGGTCGCCTTCTGGAAGTTCGTCGGCCAGCCACGGGAGGTCGAGCCCGTCGCGGCCGGCGAGGCTCTGCGCGCGATCCACGACGCGCTCGCCGACTACCGAGCCGCAGACCTCCCGGCTCTACACACGGCCGACCTCGTCGCGATCACCGATCGGCTCGAGCCGTCGGCCGACGTCGAGCTCCTCCGGGAGCTCGGCACCCGCACGCCCGCCGGTCGCGAGCAGGCGATCCATGGAGACGCCCACCTTGCGAACTGCCTGCCCGGGCCGCTCTGGCACGACTTCGAGACGGCGTGTCGAGGCCCGCGCGAGTTCGACCTCGCAGCACTGACGCTGTCTGCTCGTGTGCTCGAGGACGACGCATCGCGCGTCGCGCTCGAGGCGTACGGAGAGCACGACGCGGATCTGCTCGAGGAGTGCCTCCCCGTGTACGCCGCGTGGATCTATGCCTCGTTCATGGTCGCGCTGCCGCGGCGCCCCGAGCTCCGGGCGGTGCTGGACCAGCGCCTCGGCTGGCTGCGCGAGAACTACGGCTGAGAGCCCGCCGCGGCTATGTGCGGGGTGCGTAGCGGACGTTGGCGAACGGCCAATCGGATGCGAGCCATCCGCTCACGGCCCGCCAGAGCGGGATGTCCAGGTGCGCGTGGCTCTTTCTCACCCACGAGAGCGCGTGGGCGTCGTACCCGGGGTCGCCTACGGGATAGATGTAGACGCACCCGATCACGTCGCGATCCGCCGGGTCGAGCACGGTGTACGTGAAGCCCTTCCGGTTGCGGAAGTCGTCGGCGTGTCCTCGAGGTCCGCACGATTCTCGTCCGCGGTCATCTCGCGCGGCCAGGAGCCCCACGGGAAGCCCGGCGTCGCGGCGATGTGCTCCAGCGACGACGTCCAGGCGGCGTAGTCCTTTTCGTTGTGCTCGGGCAGGAGCGGCTCGAGCACGAGCTCGGAGGTCTCGATCCCGAGCGGAACCACGAAGTCGGCTGGGACGAACTCGTCCATCGAGGTCACGGTAGCGGCCTTCTTCGTGCAGGCCCTCGGGCGGGCGTGCGCTACGCGCGATAGCGTCGAGCGTGTGCACGTCGTCGTCAACCATCTCCGTCTTCGCGAGCCGGTCCAGGCTGCGACCGTCGACGCGGCGTGGGCCGGGGTGCGGCTCGTCGTGGACGCGGGCGCGCTCGCCGCGCGTGTCGCGAAGGTCGACGAGCGGCACCTGATCCTGATCCTGGAGTTCGCCACGGCGGAGGACGCGGACCGCATAGCCCGCGAGGTCGGCGGACCCTGGATGCGGGAGAACATCAGGCCGCTGCTCGCCGGAGACACGGAACGCAGCGTCGGCGAAGTGATCGCATCGGCCGACGCCTGACGCTCGCCAGGTCTGATGTCGCCTCGTGACCACCGGTCAGAGCGTTCGGCGTGCGCCCGACGGTCACGCTCGTGAGGTCGCTGACTGGCGGACAACGGCTAGGAGCGCCGCTCGCGCGGTCCGGCGATGCGCTACGGACCGACCTGGCGAGGCACCGGCCTGAGCCGGTGTTCCGGAACGATCCCGAGCGGTTCAGCTCAGTGCGACGGAAACCGCCCGGCCGACGTAAACGGCGGAGACCACGCCACCGAGCGCTTTGAGGACTCTCGGAGGTAGGCACGTCAGGCTGAAGAGGAAGATCGCAAGACTCATGTACGCCGCCACGAACATGAACGCGCCCGGGTGGTTGTCTCTCGGCGTGCAGGTCGCCGGATGGTGCGGCTTGTTTTCGCCGCGGCCTTAGGTGTGGACGGCGGACTGGGCCTCGGAGGCAAGGCTTATCGGGTGGAGCGAGGGACTGGTTTGATGCTCCAGGCGGGGTGGATCTCGTAGAAGTTGTGGTTGCGATCTAGCACCCATGGTCCGATGATGCGGACGTGTGCCCCCTTGGCTGGCGGGGCAAGGTCACGCCCCGAGCAGGTGCCGAGATTGGGGAGGTTGTTGACGTGGATTGGCTGGCCCGGCGTGCAGCCAGGCTGGTCGCGAGGGACGATCTCGATGTGGAGGCCGCCCGAGTCGCTGCGGTTTTGCGCGTTGATCATGTTGGCGAAGCCGGGATCCGGTTTGACATCGAAGACCACGTCGCCGTCGGGCCGGAACTTCATGGGTGTATCGGTGACGATCCCCTGGAAAGCGGCGCACGGACTGAGCACCTGCAGCCGATCTTCGTGCTGCACCCCGGCGTGAGGGTTTCGCTCGCAGGCGCTGCTACGGACGGTGTGCGCGTTTCCTACGCTGAACGCACTCCTTGGCGCGCTAGGCAAACGGTGGCCGCAGCCTGGAAACGCTGTGGCGAGGAAAAGCACAAGGCCGAACCCGAATAGAAGACGCAGGCTCACCAGCGCGAGCTTCGCGGACCAATATTGGTCCGAGGTGAGCGCTGTTTGGCGTCAAGGAGAGATCGCTCGCTTGGGCCAGTGTTCCGGAATGACCCCTGAGCGCTAGCCGCGCGTGACCAGCGCGGGATGGCCGAGCTGAGATAGCGAAGCGGGGAGCTTGCGGCGAATACCGAAGCCGCCGCCGTGCCCGTCCGGCGACCAAATCCTCGTGACGATTGACCCGTGTGGCGATTGAGCGCCAGGTGGGCGTGGACACCACGCACAGATGAACCGGCCGCGCAGGACGATCACGTAGAAATGTCCTTTACGGCGGTTCGTTGTCGTGGTGCCATCGGATGCTTTGAGGACGGCCCGGTAGGAAGCTGGCCCATATACCCGCACAGTGCTCAGAGGCGATGAATCTTCGAGCGAGTGTGCAGTCCTGTGTGCTACCTCAGCGATCCGCTGTCGGAGGGGCTTACTTAGATGATGGCTACTCCCGCCAGCCGCAACGAGTGTTAAGGAGACGAGCGCGACAACCCCAGCCAGGACCTTCATGTCTTCAGAGTACGACGCCGCGCCCGCAAACGTCACATCGGGAGACAGTCATGCTCGGCTGGGCCAGCGCCCTCTCGCCCGAATCCCACCCTGGTCGGCGAGAGTGAGAGGCAAATCGGGGTGCCCAGATTCGAACTGGGGACCTCTCCGACCCGAACGGAGCGCGCTACCAGGCTGCGCCACACCCCGAGACCGCGCCATAGGGTAGCGGGGATGTCGCGGGCGCACGAGCTGAGGGCGGTGCTCTTCGACGTCGATTTCACGCTCGCGCGGCCCGGCCCGGAGCTCGGCCCCGAGGGGTACGTCCGCGCCGGCGAGCGCCACGGGCTCCGGCTCGAAGCGACCCGGTACGAAGCGGCGCGCGACGCAGCCCTCGTCGACCTCCGACGCCATCCCGAGCTCGAGCACGACGACGAGATCTGGTTCCGCTTCACCGAGCGGATCGTGCGCGGGATGGGCGGGGACGCGGGCTCGGCGTACGACTGCGCAGTCGAGATCACGCGGGGCTGGGAGCGGCACGAGAACTTCGAGCTCTACGACGACGTGCAGGGTGCGCTCGCCGCGCTGCGCTCGGCCGGTCTGCGCATCGGGCTCGTCTCGAACTCGTCGCGCGACGTGCGCGAGTTCGCCCTCCACCACGGCCTCGACGTCGACGCGGGCATCAGCTCGTTCCACCACGGCCACTCGAAGCCGCACGCCTCGATCTTCCGCGCGGTGCTCGAGCTGCTGAACGTCGGGCCGGCCGAGGCGGCCATGGTCGGCGACACGATCGCGGACGACGTGGACGGCGCCCGGGCGCTCGGGATGCGGGCGATCCTCCTCGACCGCGAGCATGGTCACCGGGACTTCGAGCCACGGATCGCGACGCTGAACGAGCTGCCGGGGCTACTCGGGATCTAGCTCTTCTTGTCGGCGCGCTCGAGGAACGGCCGGATGATGTCCACCGGCGCCGGGAAGATGATCGTCGACGAGCCGCCGCCGCTGACCTCGAGCATCGTCTGGAGATAGCGCAGCTGCAGCGCGATCGGGTGCTCCTCGATCACGAGGGCCGCGTCCTTCAGCTTCTCGGCCGCCTGGAACTCGCCCTCGGCGTTGATGATCTTCGCGCGCCGCTCGCGCTCGGCCTCGGCCTGCCGCGCCATTGCCCGTTGCATGCCGCTCGGGATCTCGACGTCCTTGACCTCGACGATCGTCACCTTGATACCCCACGGCCCGGTCGCCTCGTCGATGATCCCCTGCAGGATCTCGTTGATCTTCTCCCGCTCGGAGAGAAGCTCGTCGAGCGAGTGCTGGCCGAGCACCGACCGCAGCGTCGTCTGGGCGATCTGGGAGGTCGCGACCATGTAGTTCTCGACCTGCACGATCGCGCTCTTCGGGTCGACGATCTTGAAGTAGGCGACCGCATTCACGCGCACCGGGACGTTGTCCTTGGTGATGACCTCCTGCGGCGGGATGTTGAGCGTGATCGTCCGCAGGTCGACCTTCACGACCTGGTCGACAATCGGGATCTTCCAGACGAGGCCCGGACCGCGCGGCGGGTCGAGCAGCCGCCCCCAACGGAAGAAGACGGCCCTCTCGTATTCCCTCAACACCCGGACGAAACCGAGCACGACTCGATCCTACTCCTATCGGCGCACCGTGAGCTGGAGCCCGTCGACCGCCTGGACCTCGACCTCTTCGCCGGGCACGAGCTCCGAGTCGTCCGCCGCCTGCGCGCGCCAGAGGGCGCCGTCGACGAAGACGAGACCGGGCGAACGCACCTCCGCCCGCTGCCCGATCATCGTGTGCAGCCCGGTCTTGACGGGCAGCCGCCGCGCCGCGAGGGCCTTCCCGGTCGCGAAGACCCAGAAGGCGGCGATGGCGCTGCCTATCCCGAGGACCAGCCACAGGTTGACCCGGTACGCCGCCGGCTCGTTCTGGAACAGCAGCGCGAGGCCGAAGCCGAGCGATATGAGGCCGCCGACCGTCAGCACCCCGTGCGTGGGCGCGTGGAGATCGATCACGAGCAGGGCGACTCCGAGCACGACGAGCGCGAGCCCTCCCCAACTCGGCGTCAGGACCGAGAACCCGTACAGCGCCATCACCATGCAGACCGCGCCGAGCGCGCCGGGCAGCACGATCCCGGGATGGAGCACCTCGAAGATGAGGCCGACGATCCCGAGCAGGAAGAGGATGCTGATCAGGTTCGGGTCGATGATCGTGTTGAGGAAGCGCGTGACGAACCCCGGCTTGACCGTGACGATCTGCGCACCGGCGAGGTGGAGCGTGTACGGGCGCTGGGCGTCCTTCGTGTGGTAGCCGTCGAGCTTCCTGAGGAGCGCGGGCAGTGTCGGCGCGATGAAGTCGACCACGTGCATCTTCAGCGCCTGCTGGGCGGTGAGGTTCGACGCGACCTCGACCGCCTTCTTCGGCCACTTCGTGTTGCGGTGGTGCGTCTGCGCGAGGGCCGTGAGCGACGCGACCGAGTCGTGGATCACCTTGCGCCGCAGGTCCGAGCCCAGGTTCTGGCCGCTCGAATCGATCGGGGTCGACGATCCGATGTTCGAGGTCGGCGACATGGCGAGCACGTCGGCGGCCTGCGCGACCCAGACTCCGGCCGAGGCGGCGCGCGCTCCCTCGGGCGAGACGTACACGATCACCGGCACCCGCGCGCTCAGCTCCGCCTCGTAGATCGTCTTCATCGACGTCGACAGGCCGCCTGGCGTGTCGAGGAGGATG
>DATEHY010000116.1:0-4813 GCA_035279325.1 Gaiellaceae bacterium | reverse complement strand
GCTCGCGCTCCCGGTGGCGGCGGTCGTGGCGACGGCGGCGCTCGCGGTCGGCTCGGCGACGGCCGCGCGGCACGGCCTCGTGCACTGGCAGACGTGGAACCTCGCGCACGTCGCGAGCGGCCCCGGCGACATCGGCTTCGTCTGGAACGCGCAGTACGGCGGGCTCAAGTGGTCGGGTCGTCCCACGACCGTCCTCCAGGTCCAGTCCGTCCGGCCGCCGGCCTATCTGCGGGCGGCCGTGCTCGACGACTTCGCGGGCGACGACGCGTGGGCGGTCGGGCCTCCCCGCCCGAGCGACGCGCTCGAGCCGCCTGCGGCCCGCGACCCGAAGAACCAGACACGCGAGGTCGTCACGGTGAACGCCCTCGCGGATGCGCATCTCGTCGGAGGCAGCATCCCGATTCGCTACGAGGCTCCCGCCGGCGTGAAGCTCGTGAGGAAGCCGGGCCTCGCCGCACTCGACGAGAACCTTCCGCACGGCTTCCGCTACACGGTGTGGAGCTACACGAGGCGGCCGAGCGCAGCCGCCCTGCGCCGGTCGCCGGCGACCTACCCGCTGCAGCTCGCCAACGACGGGATGCTCGACGTCGACCTCGCCGTCGGCTACTCGCCGCCCCCGTTCGGAGTCCCGGGTCGTGCGCGGCGAATGCTCACGATCGTGCGCCGGGACCCCGCCCTGCGCGCGTACCTGCCGCTCGCCCGCGCGGCCGAACGAGTGGCCGGCGGGGCTCGCACGCCGTACGGCGCTGTCTCCAGGCTCGAGTACTGGTTCGTCTCCTCGGCCATCTTCCGCTACTCGAACCACCCGAAGGTCAGGAAGCCACCGCTCGTCGGCTTCGTCACGAAGACGCACGCCGGCTACTGCCAGTATTTCGCCGGCGCGATGGCGCTCATGCTCCGCTACCTCGGCATCCCCGCGCGCGTCGCCGTCGGCTTCGCCGGCGGGACCTACGACCCGAATCAGCATCTCTGGAACGTCACCGACCGAGAGGCCCATGCGTGGGTCGAGGTCTGGTTCAAAGGCTACGGGTGGGTTCCGTTCGACCCGACACCGCCTGCGCCCGGGGCTGCGCAGCGCCTGAATCAGGCCGGGGCGAATGCCGGCTTGACGGGCGGCAGCTCGGTCCAGGCTCCTGGTGGCTCGAAGGACGGCGCGAGCGGGCATCTGACGCCGGTCGAGCGGAAACTCAAGGACGCCAGCGGCGCCGGTGTCGGCCGGCACCCATCTGATTCCGGCGCCGCGACAGGCGGCAGGCTCGGCGGCCGGAGCGGGGGCGATCGCAGCCGGCCGGTGCTGCTCCTGCTCGCGGTTCTCGCCGCGGCGGTCGGGGCGATCGTACTGACGAAGGTCGCGTTCCGGATGACGCGGAGCGTCCGGCGAGATCCGCGCGGCGTGGCGGCCGCATGCCGGCAGGAGCTGATGGCGTTCCTGCTCGACCAGCGGATCGAGGCGCCGCGGAGCGCGACGTTCGGCGACCTCGGCGAGCTGCTCCAGCGCGAGTTCGGCGTGAGGCCGGCGGCCTTCGTGGCCGCGGCGACCGCCGCGCGGTTCGGCCCGCCCGAGGCCGCCGCAACGGGAGCCGCCGTCGCACGGCACGAGCTCCGGGCCCTGCTCGAAGCTGCGCGTCGCGGTCTCACGCTCCGAGAGCGGCTCCGCGGTCTCCTGTCGCTCCGCTCGCTCACGCGTCCAGCCGGCGATGCCGCATGAGCGAGTCGACGTACAACCTCTTCCAGCGCGGTCGGCGCCACCTCAGGGCCGGCATGGCTGCGCAGGCCACCGTATCGCTGGAGAAGGCGAAGCGGCGCGAGCCGGACAAGGCGTCGATCCGCGAGGCGCTCGGGATCGCGTACTTCCGCATCCGGCGTTGGAGCGAGGCCGAGGCGGAGTTCCGCGCGTTGCTCGATATCTCACCGGTCAACGACTACGCGCACTACGCGCTCGGCCGCTCTCTCGAGAAGCAGGGACGCGACCGGGAGGCGAACGTGCACTACAAGCTCGCGAGCTCGCTGCAGCCCGAGTCGGCGCAGTACCGGGCGCGCATCCGCGAGCTCGACTAGCCCGTATGCGGGCGCCGGGATGAGAGCGGTCGTGCAGCGCGTCGCGCGAGCACGCGCCACGCCCGGCGGCGAGATCGGCCGCGGTCTGTGCGTCCTCCTCGGCGTCGCGCGCGGCGACACGGGGGAGGATGCGGCGCGGCTCGCCGGCAAGGTTGCGCGGCTGCGGGTCTTCCCCGACGAGGACGGACGGTTCGACCGGTCCGTCGAGGACGTCGGAGGCGCGGTGCTCGTCGTCTCGCAGTTCACGCTCGTCGCGGAGACCGCGAAGGGCAACCGGCCGAGCTTCGTCGAGGCCGCCGCGCCCGCAGAGGCCGAGCCGATCTACGATCGCTTCTGCGACGAGCTCAGGGCGCTCGGCCTGCCGGTCGAGACCGGCGTCTTCGGAGCGAAGATGGAAGTCGCGCTCGTGAACGACGGCCCGGTCACGATCGTCCTCGACCTCTGACGAGCCCGGCCCGGGAGGGACGACCGCCGCAGAACCGCTGCTACACTCGCCAGACCACATTTCGGCGGTACTGAAATGGGCCTGCGGGCCCATTTTTTGTGACACGGAGACAGGACGCGATGCCGACGACATTCGAGAGAGAACGGGAGCTCCAGGAAGAGATCGCGCGGCGGGTCGAGGCCGACCTGCCGAGCGTCGACGTCCTCGCGGTGGAGCTCCTCACGCCGTCACGCTTCTGCGTCTACGTCGACCATCCGGAGGGAGTCGACCACGCGCTGTGCGAGCGGGTCACCGACGTTCTGCGCGACTACCTGCGCGAGTACGGCATCGAGGTGTCGTCTCCCGGGCTCGACCGGCCGCTGCGGCGGCAGGAGCATTTCGAGGCGGCGCTCGGACGCCGCGTCCGGCTCCGCACGGCCGGACGAAAGCTGCGCGGGGAGGTTCTCTCCGCCGGCGAGCAGAGCGTGAAGGTGGCCGCCTCCGACGGCGCCGAGACCGAGATCCCGTACCACGAGATCGTGCGGGCGAATCTCATCGACGAGGGAGCGTGACATGAGCCAGGAGATCATCGAGGCCGTCCGCGAGATCGAGCGCGACAAGGGAATCGAGGAAGGCGCACTCGTGGCGGCGCTCGAGGACGCGCTGCTCGCGGCCTACAAGAAGACGCCCGGCGCGTCGCGTCATGCGACGGTCGAGATGGACGACGACACCGGGGACTTCAGGGTCTTCTCGGTCGAGCTGCCTCCGGACATCGAGGAGCGACTGCTCGACGAGGCTCGGGAGCGCAAGCTCGAGGAGCTCGAGAAGCTCGAGGAGGAGACCGGCGAGCGCCAGCACACGCTCATCTCCGACGACGACCTCGACATCGACTGGTCCGACGTGCCCTCGAATGACGTCAAGCGTGAGGACGTGACCCCGGAAGGCTTCGGCCGCATCGCGGCCCAGACCGCAAAACAGGTCATTTTGCAGCGGATACGCGAGGAAGAGCGGCGCATGATGTACGACGAGTACATCGACCGGGTGACCGAGGTCGTGACCGGCATCGTCCAGCAGGCCGGCGATCGCAACAACGTTCTCGTCGACCTCGGCAAGGTCGAGGCACTGCTGCCCCGCTCGGAGCAGGTCGACGGCGAGCGCTACGAGCAGGGCTCGCGCATCAAGGCCGTCATCACCGAGGTTCGCTCCGGTACGAAGGGCCCGCAGGTCATCCTCTCGCGCCGCGACCCCGAGCTGATCAAGACGCTGTTCGAGCTCGAGGTGCCGGAGATCGCGGACGGTCTCGTGGAGATCCGCGGCGTTGCCCGCGAGCCGGGCTACCGCTCGAAGATCGCGGTCGAGTCGCACGCCCAGGGCGTCGACCCGGTCGGTGCGTGCGTCGGCCCGCGCGGCTCGCGCGTGCGCATGGTCGTCTCGGAGCTCCGCGGCGAGAAGATCGACATCATCCCGTGGAACCCGGAGCCGGCGCGGTTCGTCGCGAAAGCGCTTTCCCCGGCGCGCGTGCGCGAGGTCTACCTCGACGACGAGGCGCGCGAGGCGACGGTCGTCGTGCCCGACGACCAGCTCGCCCTCGCGATCGGCAAGGAGGGCATGAACGCCCGTCTCGCCGCGCGCCTCACCGGCTGGAAGATCGACATCCAGAGCGACACCGAGTTCGCCCAGGCCGAGGCTGAGGCGGCGTTCGGCGGCGGCGACGGCGAGGGCGGGGAGGACTTCTCGGGCCGCTGCGCCGCGATCCTCGCCAACGGCAAGCGCTGCCCGAACGCGGCGCTCCCGGGCTCCCGCTTCTGCGGCGTCCCGGCGCACCAGGCGCTCGACGGCACCGGAACCGACTACGTCGCGGGGCCCCCCGCCGAGGCGGACGAGACCGAGGTCGCGGCGGACTCGGAGGAGCCGCCCGTTTCTCCGCAAGCGGAGGTCGCCGAGCCGGAGGAGGTTCCCGCCGGCATCCCGGTCGAGCAGCCGGAGGAGGAGTCGTAACGAGCACGCCGCTGCGGCGCTGCGCCGGTTGCGGCCGGCGGGCGCCGCAGCGTGAGCTCCTGCGCTTCGCCGCCCGTGACGGCATGCTCGTGACCGGGCGGGACGAGCCGGGCCGCGGCGCATACACGTGCCGGAGTCTCGCGTGTTTCGACCGTGCGGCCGAGCGCGGCGGGTTCACACGCGTATTGCGGCAGCAAGTCCGCGTCGGACCCGAGCTGCGGCGCCTTTACACTGGTGGCGAGCATGGCTAATGGAGGCAACAGACCGAACCGTCCGCTGCGCCCGCGGGGCGGCGGCCCCGGCGGACGCCGGCGCCGCGTCGTCATCGACCAG
>DATEHY010000115.1:0-4933 GCA_035279325.1 Gaiellaceae bacterium | reverse complement strand
CGGCAAGGCATCGTCTCGGCTGTTGGACGCACTCGGCCTCTGAGCAGCCATCGTCGCTGGAGGTCTGCGCTCCGCGAGAAGGAATACCTTCGTGGGGACGGGCCTCGCGTAAACCCCTTCCCGAGGTTCCGTCCCCCCTTTTGCCGTTAGCGAAGCGGCTCGCCCCCTTCCGGCGAAACCGCTCCGCGGTCTAGTTAACGACCGATTGCCGGGGGAGCTTTAGCCCGCGACCTCGCGCCGGGCAAAGTGCGCCTGCAACCGTTTTGCGGCCTACCCTGGATGACTGTGCCGGCGGCGCCTTTCCCAGCATGAGCATGAGTACGAGCACGCGGAAGCTGGTCGCAGTCTCCATCGTGCTCGCCCTCGCGATCGCTGCAGTGATTCTCGTGGCCAGCGGTCGCCTCGGTCATCACACGACAGGCACGAGGCCTCGGTCGGGCCGCTACCTGTTCGACGCCGAGTTCAACGGCCCCGCCGGCTCGAAGCCGTCCTCGACGCTCTGGAGCGCGAAGGCGTACCGGTCGGACAGCGGCACCGTCTGGAACGGCTGGCGGAATATCTCCGAGGACGGTCACGGCCACCTGGTCATCACCGCCGACAAGGTCGACGGGAGCTGGTACTCCGGCTTCTTGAGCGGCAAGACGTCCTACACCGGGCCGCGCTACGTCGAGGTCAGGGCGAAAGTTGCGGCGGGAGACGGGGTGTGGAACGCGCCGGTCTGGGAGTGGGACGTCCCCAATGGTGCCGAGGGCGTCGAAGACGACGTGGTCGAACAGCTCGGCCGGGAGCCACGGAGCTACCGCACGACCCTGCATGCGGGCGCGACCGTCCAGAAAGGCTTCGTCAACCCGACCGGCGCGATCCTTTCGGACGGCTTCCACACCTACGCGGCGGCCGTCCGGCCCGGTGGTGTCGCCTTCTACTTGGACGGGAAGTTGATCCGCACGATCCGGCCCGCGGAGCTAGGCGGCCGCTGGGGTTTCGTGACGACACCGATGGTTCCCAACATCAGCCTCGCCATGGGCGGCCTGGGAGGCACGCCCACGGTCGCGGGGCCCGTGTCGCTCCTGGTCGACTGGATCCGAGTCGCGGCACGGAATCCGTGAGGCCGGACCCGGTGGTAGAAGGCGAGCCTGAAGGCGAACGGCCCGCGAAGGGGAAGCGGGCCGTCCGCAGGCGGGGCTGTGTCCAAAAGGCCTACGCTGCCGCTTGCGGCGGCGGCCCGCAGTTACAGCCCCGCCACCCAAGTTCGCGCTCACTCACACAATCCCTCGAACAGATGGGTCTGCCTGTTGATTTCTCCGGGGGCGGGTGAGACGCTGTGAGGTGGAGCGGAGCCCCGGGCGCTCGACCGGGGAGGAAGGGGTCACCTTCGTGAAGTTTTCGAATGCCAGCATCTCGCCTCGCAAGATCGCGAAGCTCTGCGGACCGCCGTTCACCGACATCGACATCTTCAACGCGGGGGACGAGATGGGATTGAAGACCGCGTACGCCCGTTACGGGCGCCGCGAGGCCCGGCTGATCGTCGCCAAGCTGATGGTCCGCGCTTCCGACCCTGACGTGATCGAGCGCCTGCTCGTGGCGTACAACGGACTCAACGGTGAGAGCAAGGAGGCCCCCTCTCGACCGCCCGGCCGCCCGGCTCGGACGAGCCTCGTCCGGCAGTACGGGCCTTCCGCCTGAAGCGGCTCCTACCTCAGTGGCGGGCTCCCGCGTGGCTCAGCCCGGACTGGAGATCGAACACGACGATGCTGCCGCTGTCGTAGATCGGCTCGGCGCCTGCTCGCCGAAACTTCTCGCCGGCGGGCCGTCGGGACTTAGTGCGGAAGAAGTAGAAGCCGTTGGAGTCGTCGGCGCCGGAGGGTTGCGAGTCGGCGACGACGTAGCGGATCTGCAGACGACGGAGGAGCGTGACCTGCCACGGCCGGAGTTCTTTCGCCTGCAGCAGCTGCGCGATCGGCGGGTTGGTCCCGACGTAGACGTGCTGGCGGCCGTCGACGAGCAGGAAGCGTCCGTCCGCCGCTCCAGCGGCCATTCGATTCCCCGGCCCCAACACGCTGCTCGCCCACTGAGCCGCGGTCGCCGCCTGCGGCTGCAAATCGCCGCCGGCGACGGAGACGCGGTATGGCTCGGCGAGCCGGGTCGAGCTCGGGGTCGTGGAGATCACACCCCCGATGATCAGGACCGCGGCGCCCGCAGCCAAGCCGAGGCGGGCCGCGCGGCCCGGGAATCGCTCGAGTACCAGGAGCGTGAAGAGCGCGAGAACGAGGCCGCTGCCGATGAACAGAAACTCGGACGCGCGCGCGGCCACTGCCCAGGCCGACGGAACCAGACGCAGAACCAGCGAGCCGACATAGGCGACGGCCGCCACGACGAACACGATCGCGGTGGGCGAGTTGCGGTATCGCTGCCAGACGATGCGGACCCCAAACGGCAGAGCCAACGCGACGAGAGCCGCGGAGCCGAAGCCGACGTAGTGCTCCCAGGCCGGCCCCGCCGCGGCGCTGCCGGACGAGGCGAAGAGCTGACGCACCTGCGCCTCGCCCTGAACCGTCTTGATGGTCTCACGTAACGCGCCGAGGATCACCGGCGAGAGGTAGCCGACCGTCTCACGGCCGACGAGGACCAGCCAGCCCGCCGTCAACGCGACCGCGACAACGAGCACCGGCCAGGGGCGGCGTAGTCGCTGCCGCAGCCAGGGGAGGGGGAGGAGGCAGATCCCCGCAAGCGTGACGATCAGCGCGTATGAGGTCATGTGGTGTGTGACGACGACGCCGGCAGTCAAGCTCAGCGCCACGATCAGCCAGGCCCGGCTGCGGTCGCCCGCGGGAGGACGGGCTCGCAGGGCCGCAGTGAGCGCGAGGATCGCAATCGGCAAGGCGAGCGACTCATAGGAAAAGTCCGCGACGAAAAACAAGAAGTGCGGACTGGCCGCGTACAACGCTGCCGCCAACCCTGCCACTCGCCCCGAGCCGGTGACCGTCTCGTACAGGAGGAAGAGTCCGAGCATCAGTATCAACCGGGCAATGCCGACGACCACGAGACCGGCCGTGAACACGGACACGCCGGTCAGCGCCGAAAGGGCGGCGGTCGGCGCTTCGAGGCCCGGATAGGCGGGAGTCGCGGGGAGGATCGGGTTGGCGTGGAACAGGTGGTGAGTCGCCAGGATCGAGACGGCGTTGTACTGATGGACGAACTCGTCGGTGTAGAGGAAGCGGAACGGGTCCCTGAACGCCTTGACGAGATAGGAGGCCAGCCCGAGCAGCACGAGCAGGCCGACCCGCTCGTTCCGCGTCGGCGACTTCGCGGTCAGCCGTGCGGTGACAGGCAGGAAGATCGCGAGGAGGCCGAGCCAGAACGGCACGCCGGCATGCCGGTGACCGCTTCGCGACAGTGCGTCCGCCACCGAGACGAGCAGCAGCCCGAGCGCCGACGAGAACACCAGGAGCACGGTGGCGGTGCCTGCCTCGCTTCGCCATGACGGCCACTCGCCGGCGACCGAGACGGCAGATCCACGAGTCGGCCCGCGCTCCACCAGGCTTGGTACCGGCGCGGTTTCGGTATCAGGGAGGACGCCAACGGCGCCGCCCTTACGCGCTGCCGCCGTCTCCGAATCGACCGTGTACCGATCGACGAGCGCTCGGCGCTGGTCGCTGAGCCCGAAGGAAGGTCCCTCAGGTGCCGCTGCGCGTTCTTCGGACGCGCGACCGGTCGGCTTCCCCCACAGTCTCCCCAGGGCCCGACGTGCGCGGCCCTCGGTCTCCTCCGGAGTTGGCGGTGGACTCACTTTCGCATCGTACTTTCGAGCTGTGAAATCCCCGGTCGCCGCGAATGTGGCCCGTACTACGAGACCGCGGACAGCCGGCGGAGGCGGCTCGCGGCGTAGCCCGACGTGGCGGCCGCGAGACCGACCGCCGTCGCGCCGATCCGCAGGGCACTGGAAGGCCGCCGGTTGCCCACCATGTCCGAGACGGCCCCCTTCGCCGCGCCGGGGAGGATCGCTCGAACATACGACCGCTCCGAGGCGAGGCCGACGCGGCTGCCGACACGTCCCGCGAGGACTCCCTTGGAGACACCTTCGTTGTAACAGCGACGCAGGAAGTAGGCGAAACGCGCACGATCCGCCGGTACGTAGTGGCGCACACGGGCCTGCGGCTCGTAGACGATCCGGCCGCCCTCGAAAGCCTCGGCGAGTCGGATGCAGAAATCCGTCTCTTCACCGCCGAGCGGTCTTCCGTTGGCGTGGCCGAGGCCGGAGAAGAACTCGATGTGCTCGAACACCTCGCGCCGGAACGACATGTTGGCGCCGATCAGGTTCCGCACCGGCGCTCTGGTCGTTGGTAGGCCGCGGTAGCTGCAGCCGACCACCCAGTCGAACTCGGGCGGGAACCAAGAGGGTCGCGCGTCGGACCAGCTGGGAACGACATCGCCTCCGACCGCCACGACCCCGGCATCCTCATACGGTTCGGCGAGCCGCTCGAGCCAATCCGGAGCGGGGACGGCGTCGTCGTCGAGGAACGCAACGACGGAGCCGGTCGCCGCCTGCGCGCCGGTGTTGCGACAGCCGGCCAATCCTGGACGTCCACGGCTCGGCAGTGCCACTGCGCCGTCGAGATCGCTCGCTACGCGCTCGAGCACCGTCGGTTGATGGTCGACGACTACGAGGACCTGATGCGGCTCGTGCGTCTGCTCGCTCAGAGCCGCGATCCCTTCCCGGAGCACGTCCCAACGATCGAGCGTGTAGGTGGAGATGACGACCGAGATCTCGGGGCTCATCGTCGTCCGCCTGGTCACCGGGAAACGCGAACGGAACGGTAGACGCCGTTGTGGCCGGCCCGGTACAGGGACGCGGCCGCCTGCCGGATGCCGGGCAGCTTCTCCTGCCATGTCTGTCCGGGGGCGAGCGTGAGCTCTCGTCGCGACGTGCCGCTCG
>DATEHY010000114.1:0-28555 GCA_035279325.1 Gaiellaceae bacterium | reverse complement strand
GCCACCGAGACGAAGCCCGACCTCACCCGGGCTCCTCGGCGAGCGAACGGGTCGGCACCCACCCCTCCCGACCGGCATCGTCGCGACACCAGTGCCATCCGCTCTCGTCGTCCCGCTCGACGAGCTCGACCCCCTGGCCCCGATCGACGGAGAGCTCGCGCGTCGAGTAAGCGCGCCGACAGCGAGCGCGGCCGGGTTGCTCGTGTGTCAGGTAACGATCCGGCACCCATCCGCCGACGTCGAGCTCGTTCACGCACCAGCGGAACGCCGGCCACTCGTCATCCAGCTCCCCGACCGTCACGGGCGCCCCCGCCTCCAGCTCGAGCACCGGACGGGCCGGGGGTCGATGCTCCGCGGTCACCCGGGCACGCGTCACGCCGACAGATCCCACGTGTCCGGCAGGAGCTCGTCGGCGGCGTACGTCGCGACCGTCCCGTCGGCGCGGCGGAAATGAACGCGATCGAACCGCCACTCGTGGAGCCACTGGCGACACCCGCCGCACGGCGACGCGTTGATCGCGATCGCCTCTGCGTCGCCCGGTCTGACGCCTTCGCTCGCCGCCTTCGAGATGGCAGCCTTCTCCGCGCAGACTCCGAGCGGGTACGCCGCGTTCTCGACGTTCGCCGCCGCGAAGATCCGGCCGTCGCGGGCCAGGACCGCGGCCCCGACACGGTAGTTCGAATACGGCGCGTACGCGTTCGCAGCCGCCGCGTCGGCCAGCGCCAGGAGCTCGTCGACGGTCACCCGAGCGCTCCGGCGCCGTAGAGGAAGTGGCCGTTCGCCGTGTCCGCCAGCTCGAGCTCGAAGCCGAGCGGGCGCACACGCTCCGTGAGCTCGGCGGGCTCCCAGCGCCGCTTCACGATCCGGAACGTGCGGCCGTCTGCCAGCGACCGGGTCTCTTCCGAGCCGTCCTGGTCGGTGCCCGTATGCGCAGTGTCGCCGGCCCCGCTGTCGACGAGGAACACGCGGCCGCCGAGATCGACCGACGCTCGCACGAGAGCCCAGAACCCGTCGAACCGCTCCTCCGGCACGTGCGAGAGCCAGAACGAGAAGAAGACGAGGTCGAAGCGCTCGCCTGGCCGCCAGTCGAAGACGTCGGCGCGCACGAGCTCGGCCTGCGGGGTGTTGCGCGCGAGCGTCTCGGAGTTCGCGTCGACCGCGACGACCCGATCGGCGAGCCGCACGAGCTTGCGTGTCCAGATCCCGGTCCCGGCGGCGAGCTCGAGCACCTCGCCGAGCGGTGCGCGGCCTTCGAGCGCGGACTCCACCTGGGCCGCGTCGGCCTGCCAGCGCGCGAGCGCATCCGGTGCGAGCTCGTACCGGCCGCGCCGGTACCACCAGTCGTCGTACTCCGGCGCCCGTTCGGCGTAGTAGCGCTTCTGCTGCGAGAGGACGTCGGTCATCCGATGAGCTGGAAGACGATGAGCGTCGTGAGCGCGCCGACGGCGCCGCCGTACATGACCTCGAGCATCGAATGGATCCCCGACTCGACCCGGGTCTGCGCGACCAGCAGCGCCATGATCAGCGTCAGCCCGGAGACGACGAAGCGATGGTGGTCGCCGACGAGATACGTCACCGCGATCCAGCCCGCGAACGCGACCGCCGCGTGGCCGGAGGGCAGGCCTCCGCGGAGCGGCGTGCCGCGCCCCGTCCACGCCTTCGTTGCGATCACGAGGAGGACGACGAGCACGAGCGCGACGAGCGTGATGTCCGCCGGCGCGTCGCGGACGCGGTCGAGCACGTGCGTCGCGCGCTGGCCCACCGCGCTCGAGAACACGAGGAAGCCGACCGCGACGGCCGTGACCGAGGCGATCAGTACAGCGCCGGCGGCGATGTCCTTCGCGAGCTTCGCGTTCGGGTCGAAGGAGGTCGTCGAGACGTCGATCACGCCCTCGATCGCCGTGTTCAGCATCTCCGCGACGAGGACGAACGCGATCGCGAGCACGAGGGCGATCAGCTGCAGGCGGGTGACACCGACCGCGACGGCGGCGGCGAACACGCCGACCGCCGCGAGGAAGTGGATGCGGAGGTTCCTCTGCGTGCGGAGGACGTGGATGATCCCCTCGAAGGCGTAGTTGAAGCTGTCGAGCAGGGACGGCGCCCGGCCGGGAGCCGGCGGCGGGGAGTGCCGCGGCGGCCCGTCGCGCTGCTCGTCCTCGGGATCTCGCGGCAGCGGCGTGACGGTCATCCCGCGTACACCGCCTCTCGCTCCTCCATCTCCGGCCCGTGGTCGTAGCCGACGAGATGCAGCAGCGCGTGGACGAGCGGCCCGCGCCACGCCGGGCCGACGACGTCGGGGCAGACGACGACGTCGCCGAGCTGCCGCGGCACGCCGTCGGGCACGGCTTCGAGCCCGTCGATGGGGAACGCGAGCGCGTCGGTCGCCTCGTCGATCCCCAGGTGCTCCCGCTTCAGCGCGCGGCTCTCGTCCGGGCCGACGAACGCGAGCCCGAGCTCGCCGCCGTCGACGCCTTCCGCCGCGAGCACCGAGCGCGCGAGGTCGACCGCCGCCGCCTCGTCCACCTCACTGCCCGAGCGGTTGACGATCTCGACCCGGATCATCGGCGAGGCTCACCGGCTCCGCTGGGTTCCGGTGGATTCGGCGTGCTGCTTGTACGCCTCGACGATCCGCTGCACGAGCTTGTGCCGGACGACGTCCTGGTGGCCGAACTCGACGAAGGCGATGCCGTCGACCGTGGACAGGATGTCGCGCACCTGAATCAACCCGGAGGCCTGCTCGCGCGGCAGGTCGACCTGCGTCACGTCGCCGGTCACGACCATCTTCGAGCCGAAGCCGAGCCGCGTCAGGAACATCTGCATCTGCTCGGGCGAGGTGTTCTGCGCCTCGTCGAGGATCACGAAGCTGTCGTTGAGCGTCCGGCCGCGCATGAACGCGAGCGGAGCGACCTCGATCGTGCCGCGCTCCATGTAGGCGTTGAGCTTCTCCGGATCCATGGTGTCGTAGAGCGCGTCGAAGAGCGGTCGCATGTACGGGTCGACCTTCGCGAGCACGTCGCCCGGCAGGAAGCCGAGCCGCTCGCCGGCCTCGACCGCGGGCCGGGTGAGGATGATCCGGCCGACCTGCCGCTCCGAGAGAGCCGCGACCGCGAGCGCGATCGCCAGATACGTCTTGCCGGTGCCGGCCGGGCCGATGCCGAACGTGACGGTGCAGTCGCGGATCGCGTCCACGTACCGCTTCTGGGTCACCGTCTTCGGCGTGATCCGCTTGCCGCGGTGCGACCAGACGACGTCGGAGAAGATCTCGTGGACGTCCTCCGCCTCGTCGATCGCGCCGAGGATCGCGTCGACCGTGCCGGCGCCGACCTCCTGGCCTCCCTCGACGAGCTCGACGAGCTCCTCGACCACCGCCTGCGCCTCCGCGACCTTCAGGTCGTCGCCGGCGAGCGTGAGCCGGTTTCCGCGCAGGTTGACGGTGCAGCCGAGCCGGTCGCGGAGCGCGTCGAGCACCCCGTCGCCGATGCCGGCGAGCTCTGCAGCAACCTCGTTGGAGACATCCAGAACGGTTTGCACGGGGCCAGTGTAGGGTGCTCTGCGGCGCTTTCCCGGCCGCCCGCGGCGGCGAGGGAGGATTCGTGGCGACGGTCACGAACATGACTCCGTCGGCATCTTGCGCTAGCGTCACGGGCCTCGGGTCCTCTTTGTACGCCGTAACTATGCGCCGTTCCGGTCTCGTACTCCTTTGCACGCTCGGCCTCGCCGCACTCGTGGCGGCTACCGCACGGGCGCATTCGACGCCGCAGATTCGCGCCGAGCGTGCCCACGAACGTACGGTCATGGCGGAGGTCAGCCAGATCGGAGCCCAGCTGCAGAAGGCCGAGGACCGAGCCTGGAACGCGCAGCAGCAGGTCGTGCAGGTCAACCACAGCCTGCGGCAGAACCAGTACAAGCTCCGTGTCGCGCGGGGGAACCTGAAGGCCGCGCAGAAGCGGGTCATGACGCGCATGTACTCGCTCTACGTGAACGGCGCGCCGAGCACGGTCGACGTGATCGCGGGCGCGAGCAGCATCTCGGAGATGATCAGCCGGGCCGAATCGGCCCAGGTGCTCTCGAACCAGGACGCCGCGCTGGGACAGCAGGCGCTCGGCTTCGCGCACGCCGTCCAGCATCGGGAGCAGCAGCTCGTGCAGCTGAAGCGAAAGCGCGAGGCGGCGCTTCGCGTGCTCCTGGCGGAGAAGCAGCGGAAGGCGTCGGAGCTCGCGCACGAGAAGCAGCTGCTCGCGTCGATCCACACCAACCTCCAGCACCTCGTGGCCCAGGAGCAGGCGCGCGAGCGGGCGGCGAGGGCCGCGGCGCTCGCCCGGCTGCGGGCCGAGCTCGCGGCGCAGGCGAAGAAGAAGGCCGCAGAGGCGGCGGCCGCGCAGCAGCAGACCCAGCAGTCGGCGCCCTCCTCGACTCCGACCGCGATCGTGCAGCCGCCGGGCGTGCCGGTCGTGAGCAGCGGCGCCGGCCATCCGCAGGCGGCGACGATCGCTCTCCGCTACCTCGGCGTGCCGTACGTCTACGGCGGCGCAAGCCCGAGCGGCTTCGACTGCTCCGGGCTCGTGATGTACGTCTACGCTCAGCTCGGGATCTCGCTTCCGCACTACACCGTCGCGCAGTGGGACGCGACCCAGCCGGTTTCGTCGCCTTCGCCCGGCGACCTCGTCTTCTTCGACGGCCTCGGGCACGTCGGGATCTACATCGGCAACGGCCAGATGGTCGACGCGCCGCACACGGGCTCCGTCGTCCGGATCGACAGCATCTCCGGCTTCGGCTCGTACAACGGCGCCCGCCGCGTGCCGTAGCTCGCGAAGCTGGCGCTTCGCTCGCTGGGAGAAGGGACTGCGCGCGCCGGAGATTGCGATCTCGGGCGCGCTCCGTGCTGTTCTCTCTTCATGTCCTTGGCGGGCGTTCTCTGTTGTGCGCTCGCGCGCGGCAGAGGCCGGCGCGAGCGCGGTCCGGCCGCCGGCTAAGTCGCCGCTTCGCGGCTGTCTTGGCCTCCTGCTCTCGGCGCTACAGAGGCGAGGCGTTTCGAACACTGATGGCGTTCAGGCGGCGGCGTAACGAGGTGTTACGCCGCGACGCAACACGCATTGGCGCCGCACAAGCCCAAGCAAGCCCGACAGCACGGAGGCGGGAGACCGCGTCTCCCGTGGGCGCAGTTCCTTCAACCCGGGCGAAGAGCGAAGCTCTTCGGCCGGCTATGCCAATTTTTCGCGGACGATTTGGCTGACCTGCGAGCCGTCTGCGCGGCCCGCGATCTGGGGCATCACGTCGGCCATGACGCGGCCGAGATCGGCCATGCTCGTCGCCCCCACCTCGGCGATGACGTCGTCGACGATCTCGTCGATCTCGTCCTCGGAGAGCGGCTCGGGCATGAACTCCTCGAGCACGTCGAGCTCGCGCTCCTCGGCTTCGGCCTGCTCCTCGCGCCCGCCGTTGCGGAACGCCTCGGCCGCTTCCACCCGGCGCTTTCGCTCGCGCTGGAGGACCTGGAGCTCCTCCTCCTCGCTCAACGGCCGCTGCAGCTCTTTCTCGGAGCTCTTGAGCGCGTGCAGGATCAGGCGCAGCGCGTCGCGGCGCTCCGCGTCGCGGGCGCGCATCGCATCCTTCAGCTCGCCGTCGATCTCCTCGATCAAGCTCATTCCCAGCCGCCTTTGACGTGCCAGTGCAGATGGAACACCGTCTGCCCCGCACTCGGGCCCACGTTGACTGCGACACGGTAATCCGTCAACCCCTCTCGTGCAGCGACCTCGGCCACGAACTCGAGCATCCGCTTCGCCTCGTCCGGCGGGAACTCGCCGATCTCGCGGAACGAGTCGACGTGCCGCTCGGGCAGGACGAGCAGGTGAGTCGGCGCCTGCGGATTGATGTCGCGGATCGCGACGAAGCCCTCGGTCGCGGCGACATGGTCGCCGTCGCGGTAGAGCTTGCAGAAGAGACAGTCGTCGTTCACGCGGCGAGGATCCCCTCGTCCGAGACCGCCGCTCCGCGGACGCCTACGAGCTCACCGACCGGAGCAGCCTCCGGCACGAGCCACGGGGAGTAGTCGTCGCCGTAGCCCCGGCCGGGGCGGTCGACGAGCACGAGGTCGTCGCGCCCGATCTTCGAGCGCCAGTGGGCGACGCACGCCGCGTGGGACGCTGCGCGGAGCCGGGCGCTCCGCTCCTTCTTCACCTGCGGCGACACGGGATCGTCGGCGGCGGTGTGCGTTCCCGGCCGGGGCGAGTACGGGAAGACGTGCACCTTCGTCAGCCCGGCCTCCCCGACAACTCGAAGCGTGTTCCCGAACGCGGGCTCGTCCTCGGCCGGAAAGCCGACGATGACGTCGCTCGTGAGGTTGAAGTCCTCCCGCAGCGGCTCGAGGCGTCGCAGGTACGTGGCACTCGAATAGCGGCGGCCCATCGCCCGCAGCACGGCGTCGTCGCCCGACTGGAGCGGCACGTGTAGGTGGCGGCTCGCCGTCGGCGTCTCCCGCAGCGCGCGGACGAGCTCGTCGTCGACGTGGTTGATCTCGATCGAGGACAGCCGCAGCCGCTCGAGCCCGGGCGTCGCGCCTGCCTCGCGGACGAGCCGCGGCAGCCGGTAGCCGGCCTCCCGGTCGCGGTAGCACCCGAGGTTGATCCCGGTGAGGACGACCTCGCGGTGGCCCTGGGCGACGCGGCGGCGGATCTCGCTCAGCACCGCGTCGGCGCGGCGGCTGCGCGATGCCCCGCGGACGAGCGGGATCACGCAGAACCGGCAGCCGAACGAGCACCCGTCCTGCACCTTGACGAAGGCACGCACCCGGTCGAGGCGTGCTTCGGCCCGCAGGCAGCCGATCGCGCCGATGTCGCCCGCGACGAATGCCGGAGTCTCTTCGCTGCGGCGCGCGACGACGACGACGTTGTCGGGCAGCCCGGCGAAGGCGTCGCCGGCGAGGTTGGCCCCGCAGCCCGTCACGTAGACCCGCCGGTGCGTACGCGCGGCGCGGGCCGCTTCCTTCCGTGACTTCGCGACCGCCTCGTTGGTGACGCAGCACGTGTTCACGACGGCGACGTCAGCGCCGGCGTCGCGCTCCTCGTGCCCGTCGTCGAGCAGCCGCTCACGCACGGCGTGCGCGTCGACGTGGGAGACCTTGCAGCCGAGCAACCGGACGGAGAAGCTCGCCACGCGCGGATCGTAAGCGTCCCGGACCGCCGATCGCCTGCAGGACGTAGGAAAAGGCGATGCGTCTCCTTATCGCCCTCGCCACAGCCACGACCGTCTCCGTTTGGGGCGCGGCAGGCTGGCACGTCTGGCACGCGCGCGGTCTCGCGGTGCGGCTACCGCCGCGCTGGCATGCGACTGCGACGGCGCTCACGCCCGTCGGGTATCCGCAACTCGCGATCGCCTCGTATCCCCTCCCTCGCGGCGACCGTGGCGCCGACGGCTGCGAGCCCAGGTCCGCGCTCGACCGGCTGCCGGCCGACGGCGTCTTCATCTTCGCGTGGGAGTTCCCCGGGACGAAGCCGGGCAAGGGATTCCCGCGACAGCCACGTCACTTCAGGCTGACCCATTTCGCCCGGTACGAGTGTCTCGGGCCGAGCTACCTGCTCCGCTTCCAGGCCGCGGGCCGCTACTTCCAGGTGCACGTCGTGTTCGGAAAGCGGGCGACTCTCCGCACACGCAGGCTCGCGTTGCGCACGCTCGACAGCCTCGTCGTCCACCGCCGCTAGATGCGCTCGACCAGGTCCGCGGCCCAGCCGTCGCGTGTCCGGCGCTCGAGGCGCCGCCAGCCGTCGACGCGCGGCTCGTCGCGATCGAGATACCCCGAGACGATCGCGTGCTCGACGGGAAGCTCCCGGAGCATCCGCTCGACGACGTCGAGCGCGATGTTCATCACCGCGAGCGTCGCGGGCCGCAACTCCCGCGCGACGTCCACGGAGACGCCGTTCGCCTCGGCATTCGACCGGGTCGTCTCGAGCGCCACCTCGTCGAGGTCGACGGAGGTCACCGGCGCGAAGCCGAGCTTCGCCGCTGCGACCGAGAGCACGCCCGAGCCGCAGCCGACGTCGAGCAGGCTCGCCGGCTCCGCCTCTTGCAGGAGCTCGAGGCAGAGCCGTGTCGTCGCGTGCGCACCGGTGCCGAAGGCGCGACCCGGGTCGATCGCGATGGAAATCGCGTCGGCCGGCGCCTCCTCCCAGGGCGGTCCGATCCAGCAGCGGCCGACCCGTACCCCGTGATGGAACGCACGCCAGCCGTCCTCCCACCCCTCGGCCACGTCTTCGACCTCCACGACGTCGAAGCCGAGCGGCGGCTCCTCCGCGTAGACGGCGAACGCGCCGTCGAGCTCTTCGACGCCCTCGGGGAAGATGTGGAGCAGGAGCGCGAGCTCGGGCTCGCCGCCGACGACGACGTACCGTTTCAGCGGAACGCGCTCTTGAGCTTGTCGAAGAGCCCGCCGTCCTTCTCGTAGGTGCTCTCGTCGGCGTGCTCGTCGAACTCGCGCAGGAGGCGGCGTTGCTCGTCGTTCAGCCGACGCGGGACGAGCACGTTGACCAGGATCCGCTGGTCCCCGCGGCCATGGCTCTGCAGCACCGGCATGCCGCGGCCGCGCAGGACGACGATCTCGCCGGGCTGCGTCCCGGGCGGCAGCTCGAGCTCCTCCTCCCCGTCGAGCGTCGGGATCGTGAGGCTCACGCCCAGCGCGGCCTGCGTGAAGGTGAGGTCGACGGTCGCGTAGATGTCGTCTCCCTCGCGCACGAAGCGCCCGTCGGGGCGGATCCGCACCTCGACGTAGACGTCCCCGGCACGGCCGCCGACGAGGCCGGCGTGGCCCTCGCCCGTGAGCCGGATGCGCTGGCCGTGGTGGATGCCCGGCGGGATCTCGACCGCCAG
The DNA here is from genome assembly GCA_035279325.1 of Gaiellaceae bacterium. Lineage (GTDB taxonomy): Bacteria > Actinomycetota > Thermoleophilia > Gaiellales > Gaiellaceae > Palsa-739. The sequence goes on along the minus strand of DATEHY010000114.1, from coordinate 19,696 downwards.
CGTCCTCTCCTCGACGACGCGTCCTGCCCCGCGGCATTCGTCGCACGGATGCTCGATGCGACGGCCGGAGCCCCCGCAGGTGGGGCACGTCTGCGTGCGGACGAACTCGCCGAACACGCTGCGCGTCACCTGCTGGAGACGCCCGCTGCCCGCGCACGCCGGGCAGGCGGTGATCTCGCTGCCCGGCTCAGCGCCGTCCCCGCCACAGCGCGAGCACGTCACGGCTGCCTCGAAGGGAACGTCGCGCGTGACGCCGTGCGCCGCCTCGACTAGATCGATCTCGACGGTCGCGGCGAGGTCGGCCCCGCGCACACGCCCACCCCCGGGACGGCCGCCGAAGAGGACGTCGTCCCCGAAGAAGGCCGAGAAGAGGTCGGCGAGATTGGAGAAATCGACATGCCCGGACTGGAAGCCGCCGCTCCGCAGCCCGGCATGGCCGTAGCGGTCGTAGAGGTCCCGGGTCTCGGTGTTCGAGAGGACCTCGTAGGCCTCGACGACCTCGCGGAAGCGCTCCTGCGCGTCGGGCGCCTCGGACACGTCGGGATGGAGCTCCCGCGCGAGCCGCCGGAACGCGCGTTTGATCTCCGCCTCATCCGCCCCGCGCCCGACGCCGAGCAGCTCGTAGTAGTCGCGGTCCGTCGTCGCCATCGAATGAATGTAGCGTCGGCGTCTGTCGCCGAACCTCAGGCCTCGTCGTAGATCGACTCGACGAAGCGCGAGAGCTCCAGAGCGGCCGAGCGGACGGCTCCGAGCGCCTTCTCGTAGTCCATCCGGACCGGCCCCACGAGGCTGACGGCGCCGAGCGCGCGATGGACGAGCCCGTAGCACGCGCCGACGAGCGCGACCTCGGCGAGGGCGGGATGGGCGAGCTCCTGGCCGAGGCGGACGAACGGACGCTGGGACGTGCTGGGCCGGCCTAGCACGTCGAGAAGATCCGCCCTGCGCTCGACGAGCTCGAAGAGGCTCCGGTACGCGTCGAGCTCCTCCGCGCGAACCTCGCCGAGGAGGTCGGCGGCGCCCCCCACGTAGAGGCGCTGCTCGGCGGAGACGAGCTCGGTGAACGCCGGCCGGAGCGCCGCGAGGAATGCGTGCTCGGCCGAGCCGAGACCGGGATCCTCGAAGCGCTGCCGGAGCAACCCCGTTCCGAGCTGCAGCCCGGAGACGGCCTCGTTCAGGTAGTCGCCGGCCCATTGCGCCAGCCCGGCGTCGACGGGGTCGTCGAAATGGAAGAGCCGTTTCGAGACGCCTCCGGCCGACGTGATGACGACGACCATCACGAGCTGCGGCTGCAGGAGCAGCACCTCCACGTGCCGCACGTGAGTCGCCTCGAGCGGCGGCGCCGAGACGAGCGCGAGCAGGCGGGTCACCTGCGACAGCATCTCGGTCGTCGCCTGCAGCGCCGATTCGACCTCGGTGCCCGTGGTCGTGAGGTCGAGCGGGAACGCGGCCGGCTGCGGCTCGAGGTGGCCGAGGAGCTCGTCGGCGTAGTACCGGTAGCCGCGCTCGGTCGGCACGCGCCCGGCGGACGTGTGCGGATGCGTCAGCAGGCCCAGGTTCTCGAGCTCTGCAAGCTCGGCGCGAACGGTCGACGGAGAGACGCGCAGGTCGGAGCGCTCGACGAGCGTCTTCGAGCCGACCGGCTGGCCGGTGCCGACGAACTCCTCCACGACGCGACGCAGCACCGCACGCTGCCGTTCGCTGATCTGCACCGTTTCCTCCATTTGCAGGAGATTTTAGCCGGTGCGGCCGGCGGAGCCCGTTCGGCTCAGGCGAGGATCTCAGCGGTGACCGCGCCGCCGAGGAAGCGTCCCCGCGGCGTGAGCGCGAGCGTCGCACCGCCGTCGACCGCGAGGCCGAGCTGCTCGACCCGCGCCAGGCCGTTTGCGTCGAGCGCAGATCGCAGCCTGCCGACCGGCAGCGGCTCGTCGAGGCGGAGTCCGAGCATCACCCGTTCCCGCGCCCGGGTCTCCGGATCGAGCGGCTCGATCTCGCTGTCGGGCAGCCGCCCCTCCGCAAGCGGCTCCAGGTAGCGCCCGAGCCGTGGGGTGTTGCGCCAACGCCGATTCCCGATTGTGCTGACCGCGCCGATCCCGAGCCCGAGGTAGTCCCGACCGAGCCAGTACGCGAGGTTGTGCCGCGCGCGAAGGTCCCGCCCGTCCCCGTCTCCGCGGCAAAAGTTGGCCGTCTCGTACCAGCGGTAGCCGGAGCCCGTCAGCCGGGCGACGACACGCTCGAAGTAGTCCTCCATCGCGTCGGCCTGCGCTGCGAGCTCTGCTCCCCAGGCATGGGTGAAGCGCGTGCCCGGCTTCGCCTCGAGCTCGTAGCAGGAGAGATGCTCCGGCTCGAGCGCGAGGGCGTCGCCGAGATCTGCCTCGAGATCGGCGGCGCTCTGGCCGGGAATCCCGTAGATGAGATCGAACGAGATGTTGTCGAATCCGGCACCACGGAGATGATGCACGGCACGTCGGACGTCTTCCGGTTGGGCAACACGCTCGAGGACTTCGAGGAGCCATGGCCGGAACGTCTGGGCGCCGAGCGAGACCCGCGTCACGCCGGCGCCGCGGAGTGCCACGGCGAGCTCTTTGGTGACGGTCTCCGGGTTCGCCTCGACCGTCAGCTCGGCGGCGGCGGGGAGCCCCTCGAGCAGGCGCACGAGATCCGGAAGCGAGGTGAAGGTCGGCGTGCCTCCGCCGAGGAAGACCGTCTCGACCTCGTCGCCGAGGAGGCCGCGCCGGAGCTCGAGCTCGCGCAGCAGCGCGTCGACGTACGCCACGTCCTGTCCGCGGCGGCCGACGACCGTGACGAAGTCGCAGTAGCCGCAACGGTGCGCGCAGAACGGGAGGTGCACGTAGAGATGACGCGCCCGCGCGCTCACGATGCCTCCACGCGCTTCGGACGCGCCACGAGCTCCCCGCCGCAGTTCGGGCACACGAGGGACACCGCGCGCGCACACGAGCGGCAGAACGTGCACTCGTACGAGCAGATCGTCGCCTCGCCGTCCGGAGCGAGGCCGACGCCGCACCGCTCGCACAGATCGCGCATCTCGAGCGGCATCAGCGCTTCCCGTCCCCGCCTTGGCCGATGTTGAGGACGGCGAGGAACGCCTCCTGCGGGACCTCGACGGCACCGACCTGCTTCATCCGCTTCTTGCCGGCCTTCTGCTTCTCGAGGAGCTTCCGCTTGCGCGAGATGTCGCCGCCGTAGCACTTTGCGAGCACGTCCTTCCGCTTCGCCTTCACGGTTTCCCGGGCGATGACCCGCGCGCCGATGGCGGCCTGGATCGCGATGTCGAACATCTGGCGCGGGATCTCCTCGCGCAGCTTGTCGACGAGCGCACGACCGCGGTCGTACGCGAACTCACGGTGGACGATGAGCGAGAGGGCGTCGACGGACTCGCCCCCGACGAGCACGTCGACGCGGACGAGGTCGCCGGGCTTGAAGCCGGCGAGGTCGTAGTCGAACGACGCGTAGCCGCGGGTGCGCGACTTGAGCTGGTCGTAGTAGTCGAGGACGATCTCGGCAAGGGGAAGCTCGTACGTGAGGTGGACGCGCTCCGGCGAGAGGTACTCGAGTCGTCCGAACGTTCCGCGGCGGTCGTTGTTGAGCTCCATGACCGCTCCGACATACTCCTTCGGGACGATGATCGACGCCGCGACGTACGGCTCCTCGACCTCGTCGATCTCCCGCGGGAACTCGGCCGGGTTGTGCACCTCGACCGGGCCTCCGTTCTTCTCCTGCACGCGGTACGCGACGTTCGGGGCGGTCACGAGCAGGTCGAGGTCGAACTCCCGCTCGAGCCGCTCGCGCACGATCTCCATGTGGAGGAGGCCGAGGAAGCCGCAGCGGAAGCCGAAGCCGAGGGCCTGCGACGTCTCGGGCTCGTACAGGAGGGCCGCGTCGTTGAGCTTCAGCCGTTCGAGCGCATCGCGGAGCTCCGGGTAGTCGTCGGAATCCGTCGGAAAGAGCCCGGCGAAGACCATCGGCTTGACCTCCTTGTATCCCGGCAGAGCCTCGGCGGCCGAGCCGCGGACGGAGGTGAGCGTGTCGCCGACCCGCAGCCGCGAGACGTCCTTCAAGCCCGTGACGATGTACCCCACCTCGCCGGCGGCGAGCTGCGGCACGGGGGTCATGGCCGGGGAGAAGACGCCCAGCTCCTCGGCGTCGAAGCGGGTGTCGGTGGCCATGGTGCGCAGCGCCTCGCGGGTCGAGAACACCCCGTCGACGACGCGGACGAAGGCGACGACGCCGCGGTACTGGTCGTACGACGAGTCGAAGACGAGCGCACGGGCGGGCGACTCCCGGTCTCCCTCCGGAGGCGGCACTCGCTCGACGATCGCGTCGAGGACGTCGGCGATCCCCTCGCCCGTCTTGGCGGAGATGCGAAGCACGCGGGTCGGGTCGTCGCCGAGCAAGTCGGCGACCTCGAGCGCAGTGCCGTCGGGGTCGGCGGCCGGGAGGTCGATCTTGTTTGCGACGGGAACGACCTCGAGCCCGTTCTCGATCGCGAGATATGCATTCGCGAGCGTCTGCGCCTCGATCCCCTGCGCGGCGTCGACGACGAGAAGCGCCCCTTCGCAGGCCTGCAGCGAGCGCGAGACCTCGTACGTGAAGTCGACGTGCCCCGGTGTGTCGATGAGGTTGAGCTCGTGGCCCTTCCAGCTGACCCGCACGGCCTGGGCCTTGATCGTGATGCCCCGTTCTCGCTCGAGCTCCATCGAGTCGAGAACCTGCTCGCGCATCTCGCGCACCGAGACGGCCTCGGTCAGCTCGAGGATCCGATCGGCGAGCGTCGACTTGCCATGGTCGATGTGCGCGATGATCGAGAAGTTGCGGATGTGTGCCTGGTCCATGCGTGTCTAGGCGCGCCGGAGGCGGCCCCGCAGTGAGAGTAGCGCCTGCATCTCGCCCACTCTGAGCACCGAGCACGCCGCGAAATAGACCGCGGTCGCAGCCAGCAGGGCGGCGCCGAGCGAGACGACCTGCGCGGGAAGCGCGCGGCCGAGCGTACTGTCGAGCGGCTCCCAGACGAGATACGACCCGGCAGCCACGGGCACGCAGGCGACGAGGATCTTCGCCACGGCGGCCGTCATCCTGCCTCCGCCCATCGGGCCGAGCCGCCGCCGCAACAGCATCGCGAGCGCGATCGTCCCGCCGACGTTGACGACGGCGGTCGAGAGCGGAATCCCCCACGTGCCGAAGCGATAGAACGCGAGGTCGAGCAACGCGTTCGCGAAGAGGTTCGCCAGTGCAACGACGGTCGGCGTCCAGTTGTCCTGGAGGCTGAAGAAGGCGCGGTTCAGCATCAGCATCCAGCCGTTGAAGACGAGGCCGGCACTGAACGCGGCGAGGCACGCGGCGACGGTCACGGTCTGACTGGAATGCCACCTGTTGCCGTGCTGGTAGAGGATCCGCACGATCGGCTCGCAGAGGACTGCGCTCACGACCGCCATCGGAACGAGCATGAACGCGATCTGGCGGATGCCGCTCGAGACCGTTTCCCGGAAGCCGCCCATCTCGCCGCGGGCGGCCAACCGCGAGAGCGTCGGGAAGAGCACGGTCGCGATCGCCACCGAGAACATCCCCTGCGGGAACATGTAGATCAGGAACGCGTACTGGATCGCCGCCGGCGACAGGCTGGGGTCGATCAGACGTGACGCGAAGAACGTGTCGATCAGCGCGTTGACGTTGATCAGCCCGACTCCGAGCGCGACCGGGACCATCAGCTTGAACACCCGCTGCACGGCGGGGTCGCGCCAGTCGAGCACGACGCGCAGCCGCTCCTCCCCGCGCTCGAGCCCCCGCAGCCACGGCAGCGGCAGCAGCACCTGGATCACGGTCGCGACGAGGACCGACGTCGCGTAGACGTAGAGCTTCGCGCTCGGCGCGCTCTCGCGCGGGACGCCGATCGCGAGCCCCACGATGATGGCGATGTTCCAGAAGACCGGCGAGAGCGCCGGCACGGTGAAGTGGTCGTACGTGTTGAGGATTCCGACCACGACGCCGCTCACGCCGAGCAGCGCGACAAGGGGGAACATCACGCGCGAGAGCCCGACCGCGAGCGAACGGTCGTGCCCGGGGTTGCCGAAGATCCCGATGATCCACGGCGCGACGAGGATGAGCAGCGCGGTCAGCGCCGTCAGGGCCAGGAGCATCAACCAGAACAGGCTCGAGGCGACCCGCCAGGCGCGGCGCCGGTCGCCCTTCACGATCAGGTCGCTGAAGACGGGAACGAAGGCCGACTGGAGCGCCGAGCTCGCGGCGAGGTTCGCCACGAGGTTCGGCAGCTGGTAGGCAACCGTGAAGGCGTTGATCCGGCCCTGGGCGCTGAAGTAGTAGGCGACGACGATCTGGCGGATCAGCCCGAGGACGCGGGACAGGCCGGTGGCCACGGCGAAGATCGCCGTCGACGCGGCGAGCCGCCGGCGCTCGGGCTCGTTCTCCTGCGACCGGCGCAGCGTCGCCGGGCTGAGCACCATCGTCGGCTGGTCGGGGTCGCCGATCGACGACGGGTCGGCCCGCGCGCCGTAGCCGGGTATCGCATCTTCGAAGTCCCAGGTCGGCTCCCCACGCGCGCGGCGCAACTCATTGCGCGCGTGCAAGCGCGCCATGCGTTCGCGCGCGCGGTCGCTCTCGTCCACGAGGGCAGCATAGGGAGCGGGGTTGCTACCATCGCCGCGCCCGCGAGTCGCGGGTCTTTTTTCCGCGATGCCGAACATCAAGCAACAGGAGAAGCGCGTCCGCCTCGCGGCGAGGCAGCGGCAGGAGAACCTGCGCTGGCGCTCGACCGCGAAGACGCTCATGCGGCGCCTGAACGAGGCGGTCGCCGAGGGCGACCCGACTGTGACCGAGACGCGCCATCGCGAGCTCGTCCAGTGGCTTGACCGCGCCGCGGCGAACGGCGCGCTCCACCGCAACACGGTCGCGCGGCGCAAGTCCCAGGCGGCGAAGCTCGCCGCCGGCTCGTCGTCGAAGTAGCGGCTCTCTAGCCGCCGCGCTCGTCGGAGCGGCGGGTGATCTCCACGAGCGTGCGCTCGAGCTGAAGCTCGGGCAGCAGCCGCGACCCGCCCTTCGCGCCCGCATCGAGCTCGGCCAGGCGCACCGTGGCTCGGGCGAGCTCTTCCGGGGAGAAGTTGCCCGCCTGCGTCGCGGCTTTCTCGGCGACGAACGGATGGATCTTCAGCCGGCTTGCGATCTCGCTCGAGCGGACTCCCTCGTCCGCGAGACGGGAGGCCTTGCGGACTCGCCCGACGTGTCCCACCAAGGAAGCGACGATGCGGATCAGCTCACCGGAGCGCGGCCGGTGCGACCGGTCGAGCAGCGACTCGGTCGCGCGCAGCGTCGCGGCGACGTCCCGCCGCCCCCACGAGTCGGTCACCGCGAAGATCGGGGTCTCGGCCCGACCGACTGCGAGCTCCTCGACGGTCGCGCGCGTGATCCGCTCCCCGTTGGCCCACGTCGCAAGCTTCTGGATCTCGGACGACAGGTCGCCGACGTCGTCCCCGACCGCCTCGACGAGCGCGCGACACGCGTCGCGGTCGGCGGAGGCGCCGAGGCGCGCGAACTGCTCGGCGACCCACTCCGGCAGCTGTTTCTTCGTGACGTCGTACGCGAGGACCTGGCCCCCCTTGACCACCGCCTTCGCGAGCGCCGAGTCGCGCTTGACTCCGTCGCCGACGAGTGCCAGGACGGTCTGCGGAGCCGGAGCCGCAAGGTACGCCTCGAGCTCCTTCACGTCCGCGGCCTTCCACGCCTCGACACCGTCGACCACCACGAGCCGTGCCTCGCCGCCGAAGAGGCCGAGGGCGTTGCAGGCGGCGACCGCGTCCGCACCCGTCGCCTCCCCCGAGTGAAGCTGCTCGGTCGCTTCCTCACCGATCCGCTTTCGCAGCCGCTGGAGCGCCACGGCGATCTTCGGCCGGTCCGTCCCCGTCAGGAGGTAGACCGGCTTCAGGTCGCTCTCGCTCGCCACGCCGCCAAGCATAGGCTGCGACCGCGACGGCACCCAGGCCGAGCGCGGCGGCCGCCCGAGGCGACGTGATCTGTGCGCCCGGGAGGCTCGCGAACGCCCGCGCGCAGGCGACCACGAGCCAGGCTCCCCAGCCGTTGAGCTGCGCGATCGCTGCCGCGATCGACGGCGCGACGGGCGCCACGGCTGCGGTGAGCAGCGCCAAGCCGAGCACTTCGACGACGACCGGCACGGCGACGACGTTCGCCGGCACCGTGACCAGCGAGATCTGGTGGAACTGGAACCACGTGACCGGCGCCGTCGCCAGGCCGCAGGCGGTCGAGACGCCGATGAGCTGTGCGAGCTCGTGCGACACCGGATACCCCTCGAGCGCCCGGACGACGCGAGGCGTGACGACGAAGATCGAGGCCACCGCGGCGAACGAGAGCTGGAAGCCCGCGTCGAAGACCAGGTACGGATTCCAGCCGAGCAGCACGGCGGCCCCGACGAGGAGCGCCTGCCAGCGGTCACGCTCTCGACCGGCCAGCCAGGCGAGCGAGCCGAGCCCGGCGGCGAGTGCCGCCCGGACGACGGACGGATGGAGCCCGACGGCGAGCGCGTACGCCGCCACGGTCAACAGAGCGGCGCTCTGAGCGACGTAGATCCCGAGGCCGAGGAACAGGACGACGGCTGCGGCACCGCCGCCGACGGCCGCGACCTTGAGGCCGTCGACGGCGAGGCAGTGATAGAGGCCCGTGGCACGGAAGTCCGCAAGGAGACCCTGGTCGACGGACGACGAACGGCCGAGCACGATCGCCTCGATGACGTCGCGCCGCTCGCCGCCCAGGCCGGGGGCGATGTCCCCGGCGAGCCAGCGCCCGGCGCGGTCCCCGATGCCTGAGACGCCGCCACGCCGGCCGACCACCCGCCACGCCTGCCCTCGGAGGACCGTGTGAATGCCCTGCCGGCGCAGCCACTTCGCTTCGTCGAAGCCGTTCGACGGGCCCGGCGGCGCCCGCAGCTCGCCGACGAGTTCCAGCCTCGTCCCCTGCGGCGGCGCTCGCCCCAGCGGGAGTTGGAGCAGAGCCGGCTCGTGCAGCCGCGATGTTCCCCAACGCAGGACGACCACGCGCATGCGCTGGTCGAACGAGCCCTGTCGCGGCGGCTCCTCGACCTCGACGACCGCGCGCTCGGCCGTGCCGATCCGCGATTCGAGCAGGCTATGGTCGAGCTGCGCGAGCCGGACGCCTCCCCAGGCCCAGGCGGCGGCGAGGACTGCGGAAGCGACGAGCACGCGCCGGAAACCGGGCTCGGAGGCGACGAGGGCGAGCGAGCCGAGGAGGGCGGCCGTGCCGAGCGCCGGAAGCGCCGCCGGCCGCGCGGCGTTCGCCAGCGCGAAGCCGAGGCAGAGGATGCCGACGAACGCATGCGGGATGCGCACCGTCACGTCAGGGGATCACGAGCCCCTTCAGCTGGGCCATGTGCGCCGGCCCGATTCCCGGCACTCCTTGCAGCTCGGCGACCGAGTGAAAGGCGCCGTGCTGCTGCCGATAGTCGAGGATCTTCTGCGCGGTGACCGGCCCGATCCCGGGCAGGCTCTCGAGCTGCTCCAACGTGGCCGAGTTCAGGTCGAGCGGCGCCGACGGCGACGAGCCGGCGGCCGGCGAGCTCGCAGCCGCCGCGCCGGCACCGCGGCCCGGGACCACGATCTGCTCGCCGTCCGCGATCGGCGCTGCGAGGTTCACCGCGCCGAGCTGCGCCTTGGCAGTCGCCCCGCCGGCCGAGGCAACCGCATCGTCGACCCTCGAGCCGGACCGCAGCCGGTAGAGTCCCGGCCGCCTGACCGCACCCGCGACGTCGACCACGAGCAGCTTCGAGGCCGCCGACCTCGGGTGCGCCACGGGTTGCACCGGCGTCACGGCCGGTGCGGCGGTGCCGCCTCCACCGAGGTGGCGGATCAGGAGCAAGAGCAGCACGGCCGCCGCGGCGGCCGCCCCGAAGAGCTGACGGCGCGACGGTGCCGGGATCCGGACGTCCACGTCTTCGATCCTGACAACGCAACTCTGTCGTGTGTGTGCCGGCTTCGTCGCAGCTCCGTAGACTCGCGCCGTGGCCGACTGGGTGACGATCTCGGCGCTCGCGTCCGCCGGCGGGACACTCGTGCTCGCCGGCGTGACGGTCGCCTCCGTCCGCTCGGCGAACCGGGCTGCACGCGTCGCCGAGCAGTCGCTGCTCGCCACGCAGCGTCCCCTGCTCGTCCCGTCGCGAATCGACGATCCGGTGCAGAAGGTCGGCTTCCAGGACGACGTCTGGCTCGTCGCACCCGGCGGCCAGGGAGCCGCGAAGGCGACGGACGAGGCGGTCTACCTCGCTATCGCGGTGCGCAACGCGGGAACGGGGATCGCGGTGCTTCACGGCTGGCGTTTCTTCCCGGAGTGGCCCACCGGCTCCCGTGAGCCCACGCCGCTCGAAGACTTCACCTTGCTCACGCGCGACATCTACATCGCGCCCGCCGACGTCGGTTTCTGGCAGGGCTCCTTCCGCGACCCGAGCTCCGGCGGGTATTGCGAGGCGCGAGCGGCCATCGAGGCGTCCCAGCGAGTGAGCATCGACGTCCTGTACGGGGATTTCGAGGGCGGACAGCGCGTCGTCAGCCGCTTTGCGCTGACGCCGCGGGAAGACAGCTGGTACGCGTCGGTCAGCTTCCACTGGAACATCGACCGGCCCCAGCCGCGCTAACCGGGCGAAGAGCTGCGCTCTCCGTTCGAAACCCTCGAACCTCGCAAGCACCGAAGGCCGAAGGCTAAGACAGCCGCCCAGCGGCGATTTAGCCGTAGGCCGGACCGCGCTCGCGCCGGCCTCCGCCGCGCGCGAGCGCACAACAGAAAACGCCCGCCAAGGACATGACAGGAGAACAGCACGGAGCGGGCCGGGAACCGCGCTTCCCCGCCCGCGGAGTTCCGTCTCCCAGCGAGCGAAGCGCTAGCTTCGCGAGCTAGACAACGAAGTTGACTAGCTTGTCCCGGACGACGATCGTCTTGCGCGGCTCACCGCCGTCCAGGTAGGCCCCCACGCGCTCGCTCGCACGCGCCCGCGCGACGAGCTCTTCCTCGCTGAGGCCGGAGTCGACCTCGAACCGGTCGCGCACCTTCCCGTTGACCTGGACGACGAGCTCGAACGTCTCCCGCACGAGCTGCGCCTCGTCGGGCTCGGGCCACGGCTGCTCCCAGAGGCGCTCGTGGCCGAGCGCGACCCACAGCTCCTCCGCCACGTGCGGGGCGTACGGCTGGATCACCGAGACCGCGGTCTCCGCCGCGAACCGCGCATCGGGAGCGTCTACCGCGCCGCCGAGCTCGTTCACGAGCTCCATCACGGCCGCGATCGGCGTGTGGAACTGGAAGCGGCGCAGCACGTCGTCGGTGACGCGCACGATCGTCTCGTTGGCCTTCCGCGCGAGCGGGCCCTCGCGAACGCCGTCGGCCGGCGCGCGCTCGGCGACCTCGTGCACGACGCGCCAGAGCCGACGCAGGAAGCGGACGATCCCCTCGACGCCGTCCGGCGTCCACTCCATGTCCTGGTCGGCCGGCCCCATGAAGAGGATGTAGAGCCGCACGGCGTCGGCGCCGTACGCGTCGACGACGGCGTCCGGCCCCTCGACGTTCCCCTTCGTCTTCGACATCTTCGTGCCGCCGAGCGTGACCCAGCCCTGGTGGAACAGCCGCGAGAACGGCTCGCGGAAGCTGACCATCCCCCAGTCGTTCATCGCCTTGACGAAGAACCGCGAGTAGAGCAGGTGCCCCGTCGAGTGGTCGATGCCGCCGATGTACTGGGAGACGGGCAGCCAGTAGTCGACGACGAAGCGGTCGAACGGCGCCTCGTCGTTGTGGGAGTCGATGTAGCGCAGGAAGTACCAGGACGAGTCGACGAACGTGTCCATCGTGTCGGGGTCGCGTCGCGCCGGGCCGCCGCACCGCGGGCAGGCGACGTTCATGTACTCCTCGTTCGCGGCGAGCGGCGGCTGGCCCTTGGGAGCGTAGTCCTCGATGTCGGGGAGGATCACGGGCAGCTCGTCCTCGGGCACGGGGACGACGCCGCAGCTCTCGCAGTGGATGAACGGGATCGGGCAGCCCCAGTAGCGCTGGCGCGAGACGCTCCAGTCGCGCAGGCGGTAGTTGATCGCCGCCGTGCCGCGGCCTTCCGCCTCCAGCGCCGCGACGATGGCGCGCTTTGCCTCCTCGGCGGGCTGCCCGTCGAAGCTCCCGGAGTTGACGAGCCGGCCGTCCTCGTCGATCACCTCGACCACAGGCAGCGCGAACTTCTCGGCGAACTCGCCGTCGCGCTCGTCGTGCGCCGGGACGGCCATGATCGCGCCGGTGCCGTAGTCCATGAGGACGTAGTCGGCGACCCAGATCGGCAGCTGCTCGCCGTTGACGGGATTGACCGCGTGGAGGCCGGTGAAGACGCCGGTCTTCTGCGTCCCGGCGGCCCGCTCCTCGACGGAGCGGGTGCCCGCGCGCCGGGCGTACTCCTTCGCCTCCTCGCTCGCGTACGCCTCGACGAACGGGTGCTCGGGCGCCACGACGAAGAAGGTCGCGCCGAAGAGCGTGTCGGGGCGCGTCGTGAAGACGGCGAGATCCTCGCCGGTCTCCTCCACCCGGAAGAGGACCTCGGCGCCCTCGGAGCGGCCGATCCAGTTGCGCTGGATCGCCTTCGTCTTCTCGGGCCAGTCGGCGCCCGGATACTCGAGCAGCTCGTCCGCGTAGGCCGTCGTCCGCATGTACCACTGGGTCATGTTCCGCAGCTCGACCTCCGCGCCGCAGCGCTCGCAGCGGCCGTCGACGACGTACTCGTTCGCGATCACCGTCTGATCGTTGGGGCACCAGTTGACCGGCCCTTCCCGGCGGTAACAGAGGTCGTGCGCGACGAACTGCTGGAAGAGCCACTGCGTCCAGCGGTAGAAGGTCGGCTGGTGCGCCGCGACCTCGCGCTCCCAGTCGATCGCCCACCCGAGCCGCTTCATCTGGGCGCGCATCGTCTCGATGTTCCGCTCGATCGTCTCGCGCGGATGGCGGCCCTCGCGGATCGCGGCGTTCTCCGCGGGCAGCCCGAACGCGTCCCAGCCCATCGGTCGCACGACGTGCCAGCCGCTGCGGCGCCGCACGTGCGTCTGGACGTCGCCCATCGTGTAGTTGAGGACGTGGCCCATGTGCAGGCTCGGGCCGGAGGGGTACGGCAGCATCTCGAGCTGGTACCAGTGGTTCTCGGCCGTCGGGGCTCCCGGTACCGGGTTCGGGACGCGGAAGGCTCCCTCGTCCTCCCAGACGCGCTGCCACTTCGCCTCGATCTCGTGGGGCTCGTATCTCGGTGTCATCGCCAAAACGTTCTCCGGAACGAAAAAGCCTCTCCGAAGAGAGGCCGTGGGGAGGTCGGCGCGGCGTCGCCGCGAGTCTCCCTGCCTTACGTAAGAAGCTGCGTCACGTGCCGGAATGTAGCAGGGCCGCGAAGCCGGCAACACCGGCGCCGCGGTCGATCTCGTCCCGGTGGAGGAGGAACGGGCGGCGGGCCGACTGGGCGAAGCCCGGGCGCGTCGTGAACGCGAGCAGATAGCCGGCCCGGCGGACCAGCCGCACGACGGCGGGATCCTCGTCCCCGGCCGGATACGCGAACCAGTCGACCGGCACGCCGAGGTGCTTCTCGAGAATCGCCCGCGACTCGCTCAGCTCGCGCCACGCCTGCGCCGGCGGCAGGGCCGCGAGATCGAGGTGATGGACCGTGTGGGAGCCGATCTCGAAGCCGTCGCGCTCGAGGTCGCGCACATCTGCCCAGCTCAGGAAGCTGGGACGCCCGACCCGGTCGGTGATCACGAACTCCGTGGCCGGCATGTGCAGCCGGTGCAGGACCGGCTCGGCGTGCCAGAGGACGTCCGCGTACCCGTCGTCGAACGTGATCAACACGGGCCGCGGAGGGAGCGCGGGCCGGCCCCACTCCAGCGCGTCGAACAGCTGCTGGTCGGTGATCGCATGGAAGTGGTGTCTCGCGAGCCACTCCATCTGGGCGGCGAAGACACGCGGCTGGACGGTCAGCCCGGGGTAGGGGTCGGCGACGGTCGGCAGCCGGCCGACGCGGTGGTACAGGACGATCGGCACGTTCAGCGTCCGCGCCGGGAGCGGCACGGGCAGGCGGTTCGGGGGCGCCGGCGCCGTCCAGACCGCCGCGCCGACCGCGGCGGCGACCAGTGGTGCGACGATGCGCACGCCGGAATCATGCTCCGGCGCGCCTGCTCGTGCACACTCCCGCCGTGCTGGAGCTGTTCCCGGAGAGCGCGCAGATCGAGGACGGGGAGCTAGTGCTCGGGGGCGTGCGCGCGACCGAGCTGGCGAGAGAGCACGGCACGCCCGTTCTCGTCTACTGCGAGCGCACGATCCGCGAGCAGGTGCGCGCCTACCGGGAAGCCGCACCGGGCGCACTGATCGTCTACGGGACGAAGGCCTTCGCCAACATCGCGCTCCTGCGGCTGCTCGCCGGGGAGGGCGTCGGAGCGGACGTGTCCACGCTCGGCGAGCTCGCCTTCGCGCGGGCCGCGGGCGTCTCCGCCGAGCGGATCGTCTTCCACGGGAACAACAAGTCCGCCGAGGAGCTGCGCGCGGCCGCGGAGACGAATGCGCTCGTCGTGCTCGACGCGCCCGGCGAGACGGAAGCCGCGGCGGCCGCCGGCGTGCGGCGCGTGCTCGTGCGTCTGACGCCGGGGGTCGAGGCCGTGACGCACCGGTCGATCCAGACGGCGCACGCGGAGTCGAAGTTCGGCCTCGCTCCCGGGGCGGCGGAGCGCGAGGTGCTGCGCGCACGCGAGCTCGGACTGGAGGTCGAGGGCGTGCACGTCCACGTGGGCTCCCAGCTCGGCCGGGCGGACGAGAGCGTGCTCGCACTCGAGCGCGTGCTCGCGTTTCTCGAACGGATGCGCTGGACGCCGCGCGTCGTCGACCTCGGCGGCGGCCTCGGGGTGCGCCACAACCGCGACGAACGGCTGCCGACGGCGGCCGAGTTCGTCCGGCCGCTCGCCGAACGCGTCCCGGACGGCGTGTCGCTGATCCTCGAGCCCGGGCGCTCGCTCGTCGGCCGCGCCGGGGTGACGCTGTACCGGGTCGGATCGGTCAAGGAGTCGGGCGGAGTCGCCTACGCCGCGATCGACGGGGGCATGTCCGACAACCCGCGGCCGCAGCTCTACGGCGCGCGGTACGAGGCGCTGCTCGCGAACCGGGCGGACGAGCTGCCGAGCGGCGTGTACCGGATCGCGGGCAAGCACTGCGAGTCGGGCGACGTCCTGATCGAGGCGGTGGAGCTGCCGCACCCGCGGCCGGGCGACGTGCTCGCCGTGCCGGCGACGGGCGCCTACACGCTCGCGCTCGGCTCGACGTACAACGGCGTCCCGAGGCCGGCGGCCGTACTCGTCGCGAACGCCGCGGCGCGCGTCGTCCGCCGCCGCGAGACGGTCGAGGATCTCCTGCGGTTCGAGAGCTGAGGGTCAGATCGGCGAGGAGGGCTGGCGGCTCTCCCACCAGCGACGGATCCTCTTGAACAGCCAGTACAGGATCATGTAGGCGAGCCTACGCTTGTCAGACCGCCGCGTACAGCCGCTCGTCGCCGCGGCTCGGCAGGAACGCCTTCAGCGCCGTCGGCGGGCGACTCCATCGCTCGGCCACCGTCTTCATCGACTCCTCGAACTCGTCGCGGGTGGACTCCCCCAGGGCCAGTCGTCGGTTATGTCCTCCTTGACAGCGGCCCGCCTTCGGACTCGCCGATCAACGCGGCCTTCTCGCCTCGACGCGATCCGACAGCCCATGCCCCGCTTGTCGAACAGGATCACGCGGGCGAACGAGCCGAGGCGCTCGACGAAGCGCCGGTAGAGGGGCGCTTCCCACCGAGCGTGGCGGTTGGTGAACGCGCCCTCGACGAAGACGATGTCGAGAGGCCCCTCGCCCACGACCTGGTAGGCGATGTTGACGTCGCCGCTGCGCGTAGCGGATCGCCGGCATGGTCTCCGCCATCGGCGCGGCATTCCGCCGGCCCGGCGCCGCGTCAAGACGGCGGCGGGGACTACGCTCGGGACGATGCGGCGCCTCACGGCCATCCCCGGCGTTCTCCTCATCGCGGTCGCAGCGGCGATGTGGGGCACGGACCCGATCATCCGCAAGACGATGAGCGGCACGACCTCCGCGACGACGATCGTCTTCGGCGAGCACGTGATCCTCGCCGGGTTGACGCTGCCGCTCCTCCTCCCCGCGCTCCGCGCGGTCTGCCGAGCCGGTTGGAGCTACATCCTGGCCGCGGTCGTCGTCGGCGCCGGCGCCTCGGCCGTCGCCACGATCCTCTTCACGGACGCGCTGATCGGCCACGCGGACTTCATCACGCCGGTCGTGATCCAGAAGATCCAGCCGCTCGTCGCAGTCGGCGGCGCGGCTCTCTTGCTCGGCGAGCGACCGCGGCCGCGCTTCACGTGGTTCTTCCTCCCGGCACTCGCCGGCTTCTGGCTCGTCAACCAGGCGCATCCGCTCGCCCCGTCCGCGAAGGGCGTCGTCGTGATCGCGGAGGCGACGGGCGCCGCCGTGCTCTGGGCCCTCGGCACGGTGCTCGGGCGGTACCTCTCGCGCGAGCTCGAGTTCCAGCACGTCCTGTCGCTGCGCTTCTTCTTCGGCCTCGTCGCGAGCGCGCTCGCGCTGCCGGTGATGGGCGCCTCCGCGTACTCGAACGGCCACGACAGCGAGCTGATCCTCTACCTGGCACTCGTGACCGGCCTGGTCGCGCTCGCGCTCTACTACTACGGGCTGCAACGCACGCCGGCCGTCCTCTCCTCGCTCGCCGAGCTCACGTACCCCGCCGTTGCCGTGATCGCGGGCATCTACGCCTACGGCCAGCACCTGCGCTGGACGCAGTGGATCGGCGTTGCGGCGATCCTCGCGGCGGTCACGCTGCTGCCGGTGCAGCGGCGCCGCGTCGTCGCCGAGCCTGCCGGCGGCGAGCTCCTTCCGGCGCCCGCCACCGGCTAGCTTCGGCTGCTGTCGCTTACTTCAGGACGGTCGAGCAGTACTGCGGCGACCCGTCGGCCGGGCTCGCGCAGCCCTCGGTCTGGTCGAACTGGAGGGCCCGCCCGAAGTCCTGCGTCGTGCCGGGATAGTCGCCGCCGTAGGTGAACGCGTTCAGCTTCCCGTTCCAGGCGTAGAACGGATACGTGCAGAACGGCCCGCCGACGCCGGCGCAGTCGGTCGGCCCGACGAAGGAGTTGCCGAGGATCTCGGCGTCGCCGCCCGTGTCCGACACGACCGACCACGACCTGGCTGCGGTCCCGTTGCCGAAGGTCACGCCCTTGATCTGCAGCGGCTGGAACGTCAGCCAGCTCGGCACGTCGAACGAGTAGCAGGGCGGCTTCGTCGAGCTTCCCGGCAGGCAGAACTGACCGGCGGGCTGCGTGTAGTTGCCCGTATGGCCGATCTCCCAGACGAGCGAGTTCGGCGCGTCGTTCACGAGCCCCCAGCCGAGCGAGTTGCCGATCTTCTGCACGCTGAAGGCCGGCATGAGCGGCCCGTCCGCCTTGCTGTCGAGGACGATCGTCCCGGCGTGCCCGGTCGTGAGGTCCGTGACCGTGATGTGCATCCCGTCGCGCGCGGCGGTCACGTACTGGTGATCCGTGATCGTGTCGCCCGCGTGCATGACGAGCGGGCCGCCCGTGGCGGAGTCGGTGAGCATCGCATTGAACGCGGCCGACTCCGAGTTCCCCTTCTTCGAGACCTCCCAGACCGGCGAGCACGCGGTGTACGTGTTCGCGGAGTAGGTCACGTCGTAGCCTCCGCCCGACGTGCAGTTCGTCGTGATGCTGTTGGGATAGAACTGGAGCTCGAGGAACGCCTGCCCGAACCGGCTGTTCGGGTCGGAGACCGTCCCGCCGATCCAGAACGTCGGCCCCACCGCGTCGACCTGGCCCACTTGGGCTTCGGCCGTTCCGGCCCGGTTCGTCGGCAGGACGAGCGTCCACGTCAGGTCCTGGGCCGAGCCCGGCGCGTTCGAGAGCGGATCGATCTCCGGCTCGTCGTGCCCCGTGCAGCTCCCCGTGTACCAGATGTCTCCCTGCGGATGGTGGCCGATGCAGAGCGACTGGCCGCTACCGGCCGCATGCGCGCGCTGAGGCGACGCCGCGCCCACGAACACCGCCGCCAGCGCGCATGCAGCGGCAACCCCGAGCAACACCCGAAACCGCATAGCTCCCCCTTCTCGGATAGACGGTCGGATTCTGGTCCCGGCCGGACCATTGCGCAAGTTAGGGTCCGAGCGTGAACCTCCGCGATACGCCGGAGGAGGCGCGGTTCCGCGCCGAGCTGCGCGCCTGGGTCGACGCGAACCTCCCGGCCGGCAAGCGCGGCGGCCGCGGCGGCGCACAGCGGTTCGAGGATCCGTTCATCCGCGAGTGGAGCCGGAAGCTCTACGAGGCCGGCTACGCAGGGCTGACCTGGCCGAAGGAATACGGCGGCGCGGGCGCGGCGCACAGCTTCCAGGCGATCCTCTACGAGGAGCTCGCGGCCGCCCAGGCGCCGACCCACGTCGGCGTGATCGGCCTCAGCATGGCCGGGCCGACGATCGTCGCGCACGGGACGGAGGAGCAGAAAGCCCGCTACCTGAAGCCGATCCTCGCGGCCGAGGAGATCTGGTGCCAGGGCTTCTCGGAGCCCGACGCGGGCTCAGACCTCGCCGCAGCCCGCACGCGCGCCGAGCGCCGCGGCGACGTCTACGTCGTCAACGGCGCGAAGGTGTGGTCGTCGTTCGCCCACATCGCCGACTTCTGCATCCTCGTCGCCAAGAGCGACCCGGACGCGCCGCGCTACCGCAACCTCACCTACCTCCTCGTCGACATGCACGCGGCCGGCGTCGAGGTGCGGCCGCTGCGGCAGATCACCGGCGAGGCGGAGTTCAACGAGATCTTCTTCAGCGACGTCGAAGTCCCGGTCGAGAACCGCCTGGGCGATGAGGGCGACGGCTGGCAGGTGGCGATGACGACGCTCCTGCACGAGCGCGCGACGCTCGGCTTCGCGCTCACGGCCACGCTCGACGCGCTGTTCGGCCGGCTGCTCGAGGACGCGCGCGAGCGCGAGCCCGCGCTGCACGTGCGCGAGGCGCTCGCGCGGGAGTGGATCGAGCTGCAGGCCCTGCGCTACACGAACTACCGCGCGCTCGGCACGTACGAGCGCACCGGCGTCCCCGGCCCGGAGGGCTCTGGTGTGAAGCTCCGCTGGTCCGAGGCGAACCAGCGGCTGACGAAGCTCGCCCGCGAGCTGCGCGGACAGGAGGGCATCCTCGACGACGGCTGGTGGAACCACCAGCAGCTCCGCAGCCGTGGCAACACGATCGAGGCGGGCACCTCCGAGGTCCTGCGCAACATCATCGCCGAGCGGGTGCTCGGGCTCCCACGTAGTCGATGAAGGGGCCGCGCTGATGGACTTCGCCCTGTCGGAGGAGCAGCTCGAGCTGAAGCAGGCCGCACACGCGTGGCTCGCGGACCGCTTCCCGCTCGACCGCGACTGGGAGGCCCAGGACGACCGCTGGAGCGAGCTCGAGGAGCTCGGCTGGCTCGACGTCGCCGAGGCCGGCCTCGGCTTCGTCGAGGAGGCGCTGCTGCTCGAGGAGATGGGATACGTCTGCTACCCGGGCCCGTATCTGGCGCACGTGGCTTCGCTGAGCGGGGAGAGCGACTCCCGGACGGTCGAC
>DATEHY010000113.1:0-4148 GCA_035279325.1 Gaiellaceae bacterium | reverse complement strand
GCCGGATAGCGGCCGGCGAGGGGGCCACGGCGGTCCATCCGCCTCGTCTAACCGTGCTCGAGGTCGGGAAACGCCGCCTACGTGCAGGACTCGCCGCCGGCGGGTGGATTCGCGAGCGCCCGCCACGACGCACGGCTCGTGAGGGGGAAGTCGTAGAGGCTGTAGCCGAGCGGCGCGCAGTCGGCCACGGCCCGCATGAACCCTCCGGTCTCCCGCGGCCCCATCCGGTTGGCGATGCCGCCGATCAGATGAATCGGCACGTGCGGCTTGCCCGTGCGCGCGCGGATGATGGCGATGTCCGCGGTGTTGTACGCGCGGGTGGCCCCGATCCCGTGGATGTGCCGGTCGGTGGAGTAGGCCATCGGCAGGAACACGTCGTAGATGCGGGAGAGCTGCCGGTAGGGGAACCGTGGCCAGTACTTGGGGTGCCGGCGGATGCCGACCGGCGAGGGGATGATCGCCCCGAGCCTGTACCTGTCCCCAACCGCCGCACGCAGGCGCGCCGAGAGCTGCAGCAGGCGTTCGGTCCGCAGGGGGACGCTCCGCACGAGGCTCGCCTCGATGTCGAGCGCGAAGGAGTCGAAGCGCTCGCCCTCGGCGCTGCGGAACCGGATCGCGGCCAGCGCCCGCCGCGTCTCCTGCGCGGGTGAGAGGAACGAGGGCAGGTACCAGGCGACCACGCGCATCCCGTGGGCATGGGCGGCGTCGACGAATTGGCCGAGCGCGTGCCGCCGCACGAGGTCGACGTGCTGCTCGTAGTTGCCGGTCTGGAGGTACAGCGTCCGCACGCCGTCCCGCGCCATCGCCGCGACCTCCTGCCGCGGGTGGGTCCACGACGGCGTCGCGTAGATGTCGAGCCAGGTCCCGAGGCCGGCGTACGGGGAGCGATGGCGTGCGGAGACGGATGCGGTCGTCGCAGGCACGACCACGGCCGCGGCCAGCACCGCCAGGAGCAGCAGGCGAAGCGGCCGACCCCCCGTCACCGGGGGAGTGTGCCAGAGCAAGCAGGCGCGTTCGCGCTGTGACAGAGTTTCAACGGCCGCCACGGGCGGTCGCTCGTTCGGGATCAAGCAAACGAAGGGGGAAACAGTGTTCCGAACCCTGCGGAATCCGGTGTTGCTCGCGGTTGCCGCGCTCGGCGCCGTCGTCGCGCTCGTGTCGGCGGGTGGCGCTGCGGCGAGCTCGCCGAACAGTGCCAACGCACACCTCAAGCACGTGTTCGTGATCATGGAGGAGAACCACTCGCTGGGCGGCGTCATCGGCGACCCGATGGCCCCGACGTTCACGAACCTCGCGCAGACGTACGGCGAGGCCGTGAACTACTACGGCGTCACGCACCCGAGCCTGCCGAACTACCTCGCGCTCGTGGCCGGGACGAACTTCGGCCTCAACAAGGACGACGCCACCGCACACTTCGACGCACCGAACCTCGCGGACCAGCTCGAGGCGCACGGCCTCACCTGGGCGTCCTACGAGGAGTCGATGCCGTACGCGGGCTATGCCGGCGCGACGTATCCGGCAGCGGGCGCGCTCTACGCGAGCAAGCACAACCCGTTCATGCATTTCGACGACATCATGAACTCGCCGCGGGCGCTGAACATCAAGCCGTTCACCGACTTCGCGACCGCCCTCGCGAACAACGACGTCGCCGACTTCAACCTGATCGTCCCCAACCAGTGCCACGACATGCACGGGGGCGTCTACGCGTCGATCGATCCGAGCGTCGACGGCAGCCCGTGTCCGTACAGCAACGCCCCCGGCGACCAGTTCGACGAGTCGCTGAAGGCGAAGGCGGACGCGTGGCTCTCGTCCACGGTCTCGATGATCATGAACTCGAGGGCGTGGACCGGGAACTCGGCGATCTTCATCGTCGCCGACGAGGCCGACTTCGACGGGACGCAGCCCCAGAACGACGACTGGGCGGACACGAGCGGCTGCTGCGACTCGCCGTTCCTCCCGGCCGGCCCGTTCCCCGACAACCCGAGCCTTACCTGGGCGGGCGGCATCTTCGGCGGCGGCCGGACGCCGGCGATCGTCATCACGACGAACGGCCCGCGCGGCGTCGTCGACACGACCCCGTACAACCACTACTCGCTGCTGACGACGATCGAGGACAACTGGCACCTCGGTCACATCGGCAACGCGGGCGACACCGCCGGCGGCGTCGTCCCGATGAACGACCTGCTCGTCCACTAGTACCGACGCGCTGCGGGCGGCGGGTGCGAGCCTGCCGCCCGCCGCCGGCACTAGAGACGGCGGCGGCCCACGAGACGCGCGCCGGTGGCGCGCAGTTGCCCGCGGACGATCGCCTCCTCCTCGACGGCCTGCAGCGACTCGCCGAGCTTCCAGCGATGGAGCCAGGCGCCGCGCACGGGCTCGCCGAGCTCGAAGTGCGGCTCGAGCGCCGCGACGATCCGTTCGAGCGGGTGCAGGTGCTCGCGGTGCTCTGCCACGAGCTCCTCGGCCGTGTGGCGCTGCGGGTCGCCGACGGCACGGCACTGCTCGAGCCACCAGCCGGCGGCGGCCAGGTCGAAGCGCGCGATGTCGAACTCGTCGACGATCAGCGTCCCGCCGGGCTCGACCAGCTCGCCGAGGCGGCGGCACGACTCGTCGAGCGGATAGACGTGATGGAGGGAGACGATGGCGACCGCGGCCGCGAACGAGCCCGCAGCCTCGTCGAGGTCGACCAGCGCGACGGCGCGGACGTCCTCGCTCTTCGTCTCCGGGTCGACGGCGAGCACGTCGTACCCGGCCGCGCGGAGCCCGCGGCCGAGGCGGCCGTCGCCCGCGCCGACCTCGAGCACGCGCGCGGGCGGCTCGGGCAGGTTCGCGCGGACGAAGGCTCGTACGCCGCCGGAGGCCATGCCTGCTTCATACCGGCAGCGAGCCTGCGCCGGCGGCACTCGACCGGGGCGCCTACGCGAGGTAACCTCGCGTGCGGCCGTACTCCTGCGCGACGGAGAGCGGGACCGCCCGCGACCACGCCTCCTCGACGAGGTCCCGCATCTCGTCGACGTCGATCGCGTCGAGGTTGACGTGGATCCAGTTGAACCGCAGGTCGCCCTCGCCCGGCAGCAGAAACTTGTCCGGCTCCGCCTCGACGGCGGCCTGCCGCATCTCCTTCGGGAAGCCGCAACCCATCCGCGTGCCGTCCCTCGACAGCGCGAGCCATACGATCTGCCCGACCCGGAACTTGATCTGGCCGCGCACGAGGACCTCGTAGCTGCGGGGGAGCGACTGCGCGAGCGCGCGGATCTCGTCGGGAGTGGTGGGCATCGCCGCAATCTACGGCGCTCGATCGAGCCGATCCGCGAGATCCAGCGCGTCACCGAGGGTGAGGCGCGCACCCTCGAGACGCAACGTCAGGTTGCCGTGCTGCCACACGAGCACGTGCCCGGCGATCCTGGGCGCCGCGTGTGGGAACACGACGACGTGTTTGCCGCCGGCGATCCAGATCGCGGGTTCGGCGCCGACCCGCTCCGATCGGACGTTCGTGCTCGTCAGCGCGATCTTCTTCAACCAGGGCCCGGCGCTGCCGAGCTCGCTGAGCAGCACCGGGTCGCCCTCGTGCGCGAAGAGCAGCGAGACGACTCCGTCCCGCGCGTGCAGCGTCGGCCGGGGAGTCACCGGCGGCTCGAGCGGCGTTCGGCCGAGCAGGTTGTGCGCCGCGGCGCGCGAGACCGCGGGCCCGAGCCCGGCGCTGAGCGGACGCTCCGCCGCGGCGGGCAGGTGGGCCACGAACTCGACGTGGGCGGCACCGAGGCCGAAGAAGCGAAGGACCGCGCCGCGCGACTCCGGTACGGCGAAGACCGCTCCGAGCGCGACGGCGACGAGCACGGCTGCGAGCGCGACGCGCCGGCCCCGCCACGGGAGGTGCCGGCGCGGCGCGAGCTCCGGCCGCAGGGCCGGCGTCTCCGGCCACGCGATCTCGGCGGCCAGCCCACGCAGCTCAGACTCGAGCTCCATGAACCTCCCTCAGCCGCTCGAGCGCCCTCGCGGTACGCGACTTGACCGTGCCGCGGCGGACGCCGAGCGCCGCGGCGGTTTCCTCCTCCGACAGCGAAAGCAGGTAGCGGCACTCGAGCACGAGCCGCTGCTCGTCGGGGAGCTGCTCGACCGCGTCGAGCAGGCGGCGCCGTTCGGCGGCC
>DATEHY010000112.1:0-2563 GCA_035279325.1 Gaiellaceae bacterium | reverse complement strand
CGCGACGACCAGCTGAGGCTCTTCGAGGCGCAGCTGTCGATGGCCGCCGATATCGCCAAACCCGTCGTGATCCACACCCGAGCGGCAGACGACGAGACCCTCGCCGCGCTTGCCGACTTCGCGGGAACCGTCGTCCTGCACTGTTTCTCGTCCCCACACCTGCTGCCGACCGCGCTCGAGCGGGGGTGGTACGTCTCGTTCGCCGGCAACGCGACCTTTCCGAAGGCCGTCGACCTTCGCCTTGCTGCGACCCAGGTCCCGAGCGAGCGCATCCTCGCCGAGACGGACTCGCCGTACCTCGCGCCGCAGCCCGTTCGCGGACGGTCGAACGAGCCGGCGAACGTCGTACACACGCTCGCCGCGCTCGCGCAGGCGCGTGGAGAGGACCCGGCCGAGCTCGAGCGGGCGATCGAGCGCAACGCGACCGAGTGCTTCGGCCTGCCGTGAGCGCGCGGCCGAAGAGGGAGTACGGCCAGCACTTCCTGCGCGACCCGAACATCCTCGACGTCATCGGCCGTCTCGCAGAGCTCGAACCCGGCGACGTCGTGCTGGAGATCGGCCCCGGGCGGGGCGTCCTCACGCGCTATCTCGCGGCACGCGTCCGGCGCGTCCACGCGGTCGAGATCGACCGCGGGCTCGAGCCCGAGCTCGCCGACCTGCCGGACAACGTCGACGTCGTGTTCGGCGACGCCCTCCAACTCGGGCTTCCCGAGGACGCGACGAAGCTCGTCGCCAACCTCCCCTACAACGTCGCGACTCCACTCGTCGTGGAGAGCCTCGACGGACTTCCAGGCATCGGGCTCTGGTGCGTGATGGTGCAGCGAGAGGTCGCCGACCGCTTCTTCGCCGCACCCGGGACGGAGGACTACGGCGCCGTCTCGGTCCTCGTCCAGCTGGCCACCGAGCGCATCGGCTTCCACGCGGTCTCGCGCACCGTCTTCCGGCCGCAGCCGAACGTCGACTCTGCGCTCGTCGCGTTCCGACGAACCGAGCTGCCGGCGACTTACGGCCGCGTGAAGGAGGTCGTCACAGCAGCCTTCGCGCACCGGCGCAAGACGCTCCCGAACTCGCTTGCGCTGGCGGGACTCACCCTGCGCGAGCAGGCGGGAGAGGCGTTGGCCGCAATCGGCCGCGCGCCCGAGACCCGCGCGGAGGCGCTCGCGCCCGCGGAGTTCGTCGCGCTCGCCGAGGCGTTGCCGTGAGTCGCGCCCCCGCCCCGGCCAAGATCAACCTCGCGCTCGTGGTCGGGCCGCTGCGCGACGACGGCAAGCACGAGATCCTGACCGTCTTCCAGCGGATCGACCTCGTCGACCGGATCGAGCTGGACGACGCGTCGGAGCTCCGCGTCGACGGCTTCGCGGGCGACACGCTCGTCGCTGCCGCGCTCCGCGCCCTCGCCGAAGGCGCCGGGGTCGATCCGATCTGGCGCGTCCGGATCGAGAAGCGGATCCCGGTCGCGGCCGGCCTCGGCGGCGGCAGCTCCGACGCGGCTACCGCGCTCCGGCTGGCGAACCGGACGCTCGCCGAGCCTCTGGCGGACGAGGAGCTTCTGCGGGTCGCTGCCACCGTCGGCGCCGACGTGCCGTTCTTCCTCGCCGACGGGCCGCAGCTCGGCTCGGGCGACGGCAGCATGCTCGAGCCGGTCGATCTGCCGCAAGACTTCTGGGTGCTCGTCCTCCTGCCGCGCGCCGCCGCGAAGTCGTCGACGGGCGACGTCTACGCGGCGTTCGACGCGCGCAGAGGGCCGGCCGGCTGGGCCGAGCGGCGGCAGATGCTCCTCGACGCGCTCACCCGTGTGGAACGGCCGCGCGACCTCGCCGGTCTGCCCGCGAACGACCTTGCGAGCTCGCCGCTGGCGGGGGAGCTGCGCGCGGCCGGTGCGTTTCGCGCGGACGTGTCCGGCGCGGGGCCGGCGCTCTACGGCCTCTTCCACCACCGCCGCGACGCCGACGCCGCGCGACGCAAGCTAAGGCGCCTCGGCCGGATTTGGGTCGCGGCACCAGCGTGGTACGGTTGACCGGTGCTGAGCGGCTCGTCGCAGGCGGTCGAGGGGTCGCGCGGACCGACAGGCTGGCTCCATCGCCATCGCTTCCGCATCGTCCTGTGGATCGCGGTCATCGAGGGGCTTCTAGTCTGGGCCACCCACGGCCTCCACATCGGGACGATCATCGTGCTCGGCGTGATCGCCTTCGCCTGCCTCGTGCTCTACCGCTTGACGACAGAGCGGACGACGTCGTCGCTCCTACACCAGCTCGTCTGGCTGCTCGCAGCGTCGCAGCTCGGGGCCACGGTCCTCGTCGCGGCGGGCTACATCCTGATCGGTGCGCTCATCATCCTGCTCGTGATCTTCGCGCTCGTCGCGCTGGGCCTGCTCCTCCTTGACCGCCGGTAGACTTCCGTGCCCCCTTGGGGCGTAGCCAAGTGACGATCCGCTTGGTTGCGCCGTTTGCTGCCCCGTTTGGGTCACCCATGGGTCCCCCAGAACAACTGCGTAGTGCGATCTAGTTTTGGAGTTAAGTCTGGGTCCTAGACCTTGGTGACACCGGAACACCGAGCCAGTGTT
>DATEHY010000111.1:0-5458 GCA_035279325.1 Gaiellaceae bacterium | reverse complement strand
GCCGTCTCGCTGCCCGGCGTCGAGCGGCGGGAGCTGCGCCGCGGGGACGTCCTCGTCACGCCCGGCTGCCTCCGCCCGAGCTTCCGGCTCGACGTGACGCTCGTGTCGCTCGGCGATATTCCGTCTCGGGTCGTGCTCCATCACGGGACGGCGGAGACCACCGCGCGGGTCGCGAAGGCCGGCGAGCGCTTCGCCCAGCTCCGTCTGTCGCGTCCCGTCGTCGCGGCCCGCGGCGACCGCGTCGTCCTCCGCGCCGGGACGACGGTCGGCGGAGGCGTGGTCCTCGATCCTGCGCCGCCGCGGCACGCCGACGCCGCGCGCTTCGAGGCGCTCGAGCGCGGCGATGTCCTGGTGCATGCGCCGGTGCTGGTAGACGGCGAGTGGCGCTGGTCGCCGGAGTGGCTCGAGGGGCTGCGCAGCGAGCTCGAGCGCGCAATCGACGCAGCCGACCCGCTCGATCCCGGCGTTCCCGTGCCGGCCGCCGAGTGGGCGAAGGTCGTGCTCCCCCAGCTGGGGCTCGAGCGCCGCGGCGCGAAGCTCTATCGGCCGGGCGCCGTCGCGGAGCTCGGGGAGCGGGCGGGGGCGGCGGACGCGCTCGCCGCGCAACTCGGCCTCGAGCCCGTGCGGGTGGACGACGCGCGACTCGCTCGCTTCCTCGAGGAGCAGGGGCGGCTCGTGCGCGTCGGCGACGGTCTCGCGATCTCGACGGAGGCCTACGAGCGGGCGCGCGCGATCCTGGTCGACGGGATCACGCTCGCCCGGTTCCGCGACGCGCTCGGCGTCGGCCGCAAGACGGCTCAGCTCTATCTCGAGCGCTTCGACGCCGACGGGGTGACCCGCCGCGTCGGCGACGCACGAGTCCTACGCCGGCGCTGATGCTGGAAGCGTCGACGGCAAAGCCGACGACGCCCGGCGGAGAGACCGCGACAGCCTCGGCGGCCGCTAGAGATCCCAGGCGACCGGCAGCGCGACGAGACTGCGGAAGAGCGGAACGGGACGCCAGCGCAGCTCCTCGGGCGAGATCGCGAGGCGCAGGCCGGGCAGGCGGCGCAGCAGCGTCCCGAGCGCGATCTCGGCCTCGAGCCGCGCGAGCGGAGCGCCGAGGCAGAAATGGCTGCCGCGGCCGAACCCGAGATGCCGCGCGTCTCGCTCCGCCGAGAGGTCGAGCGTGTCGGGCGCGGCGAACCGCTCCGGGTCGCGATCGGCTGCGCCGAGGACGACGATCACCGACTGGCCGCGCCGGATCGTCCGGCCGCGCAGCTCGACGTCGACCGCCGCCCACCGGTTCAGCGTCCGCTCGACCGGACCGTCGTACCGGATCAGCTCCTCGACGGCGCGCGGCAGCAAGGCCGGGTCACGTTCGAGCGCGGCCCGCTGCTCGGGATGCTCGAACAGGGCGAGCGTCGCGTTGCCGATCAGGCTCACCGTGGTCTCGTGTCCGGCGACGATCAGGAGCGCGACCATGCTCGACAGCTCCTGCTCGGAGAGCGTGTCACCCCCGTCCTCGACGGCGACGAGCGCGCTGATCAGGTCGTCGCCGGGCTCTTGCCGGCGCTGCACGAAGAGCGCATGGAGGTACGTGGAGAACTCCTGCATCGAGAGTACGAAGCGCTGTAGCTCGTCGGCCTCGAGCGCGGGGCTCACGAAGGCGTTCGACCATTCCCGGAAGCGTTCTCGGTCGGCCGGTGGGACGCCGAGCAGCTCTGCGATCACCGTGATCGGCAGGGGAAACGCGAAGGCCGAGACGAGCTCCATCTCGCCGGCGGGGGCGACCGGGTCGAGCAGCGCGTCCGCGATCTGCTGGATCCGCGGCCGGAGCTGCTCGATCATCCGCGGCGTGAACGCCTTCGAGACGAGCCGCCGCAGGCGGCGATGGTCGTCGCCGTCGCGGTTGAGCATGTGGCTGTCGACGAACGCGATCGACTCCGGGAGGTTCGCCTGGAACTCGGCGAACCGCTCGGGCGGCAACGCCAGCCGGGGATCGCGGACGAACCTCTCGTCGTCGAGCAGCACCGACTCGGCGTCCTCGTAGCGCGTCACCCACCAGATCGGCGTCTCGCCGTCGAGGCCGGGCTGGCAGAAGACGGGGTCGTGCTCCCGCATCTGCGCGAAGGTCGCATACGCGGCGGCGTAGAACTCTGGGCTGTAGAGGTCGTACTTGCGGGCGGCGGTCGCCATGCCGCCGATGCTAGTTCCGCTCAGGGACGGCCTGCCGCTCAGGAAAGAGGTGTACTCGTCGTCACATCGGCAGCGCGCGCCGCCGGGCTGACGTCGAGGTGGAGCACGTCAGGCCGGCTGTAGTGGCCGACCGGATCGAAGCGCTGCCGCTCCGCGAGCAGCCGCGCGGGGTCGAGCTCCGCGTAGAGGATCCCCTCTTCGTCGTACAGCGGGCCGGCGAGATAGGACCCGTCGGGCGCGAGGATCGCGCTGCCGCCGCGGCCGATCGTGCCGGCTCCCCGGATCTCGGCCGCGAGCGGGAAGTCGTCGGGATACGAGGACTCCTGCTGGAAGTGCGCGGGCGCAACCACGTAGGAGCGGCTCTCGCGCGCGATGTGGACGAGCGTCTGCTGCCACGCCTCGCCGTCGTCGGCCGTCGATGCGACGTAGATCTCGATGCCGGACTCGTACAGTGCGACGCGGGCGAGCGGCATGTAGTTCTCCCAGCAGATCAGGCCGCCGAGCCGGCCGAAGCCGGTCTCGACCGCGGTGAGCCCACGGCCGTCCCCCTGGCCCCAGACGAGCCGCTCGTGGTTCGTCGGCACGAGCTTGCGGTGGTGGAGGGCGAGCTCGCCCGAGGGTGAGTGATAGAGCAGGGAGTTGTAGATCGTCCCGGGACGTTCGGGCTCGACCTCGTTGACGCCGGTCACGATCCAGATGCCGAGCTCCTGCGCGGCGGCGCCGATCCGACGCTCGGCCGGCGAGCCGACCGCGACCGACTCCCGCGCGAGGCGCGCGAACGTCTCCTTCGCCCCGGTGCCTTCCCAGCCGGCGAACGCCTTTGCCCAGCGCGACGACGGATAGATAGGGACGAACGTCTCCGGGAAGACGACGAGCTCGGCTCCCTCCTTCGCCGCGTCGGCGGCGACCTTCTCGAGCTTGTCGAGCGTCGCCTCCCGGTCGAGCATGACCGGCTCGACCTGGACGCATGCGACCTTGACGGGACGCTCCATGTCCGGAGCCTACTCCGCGGTGCCGTGGCCTCCGCCGCCGGGAGTCTCGACCCGGACGACGTCGCCGGCGCGGAGTCGGCGGGTCATCTTCGGCGGCTGCTCCTCGCCGTTGATCAGCGTCCGGCCGCGAGCGCCGTCCTCGCCGCGGTCTCGGCCGGGCGGCGGGTTGCGGCGCCGCTCGGCGAGGACCGAGATCCGGCAGTCCTCCTGCACGCGCAGCTCGCGCACGACGCCGTCGCCACCTCGGTGAGCGCCTGCACCCCCCGATCGCGGCCGCAGCTCCCAGCGCACGACCCGGAGCGGATACTCGAGCTCGATCGCCTCGACGGGCGTGGCCAGCGTGTTCGACATCGCGACGTGTACGGCGCTCGGGCCGTCGGCGTCCGGACAGGCGCCCTGACCCCCGCCGATCGTCTCGTAATAGGTGAACCGGTCGTTCCCGAACGCGAGGTTGTTCATCGTCCCCTGGCCGGCCGCCGGCACCGGCACGAGTTCCGCGAACGCGGCGAACACGACGTCGACGATGCGAGAGGAGGTCTCCGTGTTGCCGGCGACGACGGCCGCCGGTGACCGCGCGTTGACGAGGCAGCCATCCGGCGCGGTCACGGCGACGGGGGCGAACGCGCCGCCCGATGCAGGAAGGTCGGGCTCGGTGAGGCAGCGGACGACGAAGTGACAGGCGGACTTCGTCACCGCGAGCGGGCAGTTGAGGTTGCCGTCGTACTGGGGCACGGTCCCGGCGAAATCGATCCGGATCTCGTCGCCCGCGATCTCGACCGTGCAGCGGATCCGTACGTCGCCCTCGACGGCCTCGACGACGTCCTCGGCCTCCCCGCGGCCGTCCGGCAGCGCGGTGATCGCCGCGCGCACCATCCGCTCGGAATAGGCGTAGAGCTCTTCCATCGCCGCCGCGACGCGGTCGCGGCCGCGGCGCGCGCACAGCTCCTCGAGGCGCCGGTCGGCCAGACGATGCGCCGAGAGCTGGGCGCGCAGGTCACCCCGGCGTTCCTCCGGCTGCCGCGTCGCCTCGACGAAGCGCTCGAGCACCTCGTCGATGAGGAGCTGCGGCGGGAGGATCACCCCCTCCTCCTCGAGCGTGTGGGAGAAGGCGGGCAGGCTCGCGGGCTCGATCCCGCCGACGTCCGCGTGGTGGGCGCGCGAGACCGCGAACCCGAGGACGGTGCGCGAGACGAGCGTGACGTCCGGCAGGTGCGTCCCGCCCGTGTACGGATCGTTGAGGATCGCGACCTGCCCCGGCTCGAGTCCGAGCCGCGTGACCGCGGCGACCGCGTCGGGCATCGCGCCGAGGTGAACCGGGATGTGCTCGGCCTGGGCGATCATCCGGCCGCGCTCGTCGAAGAGCGCGGTCGAGCAGTCGCGCCGCTCCTTGATGTTCGCGGAGAAGGAGGAGCGGATCAGGACGGCGCCCATCTCCTCGGCGATCGAGCGCAATCCCGCGCCGATCACCTGCAGCTGAATTGGCGCGATCTCGTTACTCATGGGTCACGACCCAGCTGTAACCATCCCTAACCCCCACCCACCCGGGGGGAATCCAGAGAGTCGAGCCGTCGAGCTCGACCAGGGCCGGCCCGGACGTGTGCTGCGGGCCACCGCTCGGCAGCTCCAGCTCCGGTCCCGGGACGACCTCGGCGGTGCGGACGGCCACGAGCTCAACCACCCGCTCGCGGTCTGCGTAGCCGTAGCGTTCCTCGTGCGCCCGGTGGAAGCGCTCCTCGAGATCGCCGCCGAGCGGCACGGTCAGCTCGAACGACTGGCCGCGGTAGCGGAGGTCGGCCTCGCCGGCCGGCGGCAGCTCGCCGATCTCGGCGAGCGCGCGGACGTGCGAGACGACGTGGTCTCGCCGCTCGTCCCCCGCCGCGAGTCCGAGCGCCGAGAGAACGCCAGCCGCCGCCGGCACGACGACGGCCTCGATCCCCAGCTCTTCGGCCAGAGCGCAGGCGTGAAGCGGGCCCGCGCCTCCGTATGCGACCAGCGCGAAGTCGCGCGGGTCGTGTCCGCGCTCCACCGAGACCACCCGGAGCGCGCCGAGCATCTCGGCGTTCACGACCTCGACGACCGCGGCCGGATCGATCCCGGCGAGCGCGGCGGCGGCCGCCTCCCGGTCGAGGACGAGGCCGCCCGGTAGCTCGGCCGGCAGCCGGGCGAGCAGGAGGTTCGCATCGGTCACCGTCGGCCCGCCGCCGCGTCCGTAGCACGCCGGCCCCGGAGACGCTCCTGCCGACTCCGGCCCCACCCTCAGCGCCCCGCCAGCGTCGCGCCGCACGAGC